>QHTX01000187.1:15084-21929 GCA_003220975.1 Gemmatimonadota bacterium
TCCACGCACGACCCGGGGGGCCGTGACGACCAGCGTCACGCTCGCGTCACAGGGACGCTACGCCGCTTCCCTAAACTGGCTCCGCGATCGAAAACCTAGCCCCGCATCACGGGCGCGGCAATTCGTGGCTCAGGAGACCGACAACGGCAGCCAGCCGTCACCGCAAGCGGTGACGCGATAGTCACGGAGTGGTGACGCGTCCGGCTCAAACTGGGCAAGGTCAATCGGAGGTACCGGTTGATTCACGTTCGGGCAGTCGACCAATAGGAGGTGTCCCATGAAACCGATCGAGAGAACGGCCCTGCTGTGCGGGCTGGCGGCGCTGGCCTACGCGTGCGATTCGGACAAGCAAGTGGTAGGCCCTGGCGCATCAAGGGCCCTCATGGCCGACGCGAGCGGCGTGCCGTTCACCGAAGGGCTCGCGAGTCCTGCTTGGCAGGAACTCGCGCGCAACTTCATCATGCAGTCCCCGCTGTCGGGCAACTCCGGCAAGGCGACGCGCGTGTACGCCTACCTCAGCGTGGCGCAGCATGACGCGGTGGTGCGCGCCGAGGACGCGATCGGCGGTAGCGAGTCTGAGACAGATGCGACGCCCGGAGCCGGTCTCGGGTCGGGCGGTCGTAGCCGGCTCGAAGCCGACCGCGGGGCGGTCGCGGGCGCGTCGGCAGCCGTACTGTCTTACTTCGATCCGGCCGACGCGCAGCTGTTCGAGGACAAGGTCCAGGACCAGGCGAACGCGGGACCGGGGCGGCCGCATCCGGACTTCGTTCGGGGAGAGGCCGTGGGCCGGCAGGTAGGCGGGGAGGCGATCGCGCGCGTCCAGACGGACGGCTTCGACCTACCCTGGACCGGCACGGTGCCGGTCGGGCCGGGGCTGTGGTTCAGCAGCGCGAAGCCGCCTCAGCCACCCGCCAACGCTCAGCTCCCAGGGATGCGCCCGTTCTTTCTGATGTCGGCCGACCAGTTCCGCCCGGCCCCGCCGCCGGCGTTCGGGTCGCCGGACTACCTCGCGGCGCTCGCCGAGGTGCGAAGCATCTCCGATACCCGCACGGCTGATCAGGTGAACATCGCGCTGTCCTGGGCGAGGGGCGCGGGCACGAGTAGCATCGGAGGTCTCTGGAATACGATCGCCACCGGCTGGATCGAGGAGCGCGGCCTCGGCGAGCGCGAGGCGACCCACGTGTTCGCCTTGCTCGACGCGGCGATGATGGACGCGGCGATCGGCTGCTGGGACGCGAAGCTCACCTACTGGTTCATCCGTCCCCCGCAGGCCGACCCCGCCATCACGCTCATCCCCTCAATCGGTCTGCCGAATCACCCGTCGTACCCCTCCGCGCACAGCTGCTACTGCGGCGCAGCGGCCGGGGTTCTGAGCGCGTTCTTCCCGGCGAAGACCGACAGCCTGGACGCGATGGTGACGGAAGCTGGGCTCGCGCGGATTTACGCCGGCATTCACTACCGGTTCGACGTTGAGACGGGGGCGCGACTCGGCCGCAACGTCGCTCGGTTTGCGGGTGAGGTCGATCGGTCGCGCAGTTCGGTTGTCGTGGTGCCGTGAGAGGGATCACGCAGGGTTGCCGAGAGGCGTGGAGGCTCCATCGCGGACCTCGACGCCTCTCGACTCGTTTCACAACCGTCGCGAGTAGCTCACGAAGATCAACGTGCTGGCGAAATCACCGCCGCCGTGCTTGCCGGTCTGCAGGTCCAGCACGCTCGCTTGGCGGTTGGCGCTCAATCTGATCGGCGCACTCACAGTGAGCTGGCTTGGTCCGGTCGTCAGAGACACGCTGGGGTCGAGCGCAATGGCGTATCCCGGCCTGCGGAAGCCAGCGTCGCCCCCACCGATGAGATCGCGAACGGGCTGGCCGTCGATCCGGCCGCCTAGACTGACGGAGAGGCCGTTCTGCGGCCACAACGCGTACGCCAGCCCCAGGCGTGCGGAATAGACGTCGGGCACGGACCAGTAGACCGTTCCGCCCGGGTCCTTCGCGACGTCGCTCAGCCGGCGCGGGTTGACCAAGTAGGAGCCTGTCACGTAAGCGATCGCGTTGTGGAATGCTCGCCGATACGCCTGCAGCTGCAAGACGATGCCCCAACCGCCGTCACCGGGTTCGATGGATTGGTCCACGGGGTACTGGATGGACGTGCCGCCCTTAAGGAAGTATGCGTCCGTCGCCGTGTGGGTTCCTGTGGGCGCCTTCACTCCGAGACCGAGCGCGATGTTCCCGGAGTGGTTGTGGGGGTCCAGCAACCACGTGCTGCCGATCAGACTGACGTCGCCCAATCCGAGCGCCGTGACCGCGTGGCGAGCGGAGTCCGCATACATCCGGGACTGCATGCCGTCCACGAACGGTACCGTGAGGCTCAGGCTGAAGCGATCGGTCACGGCGTAGGACGTGGTGATATCGACCGAGTGGAGGTTGATGATGAGCGGCTGGTTGGTCGGGAGGAGTTGCGTCCCCACGAACAACTGGTCGGCGTGGAGATGCCGGTACCCGAGCGCGATCCTCCACTGGTGGGCTGCGAGATCGGCCACCTGCAATTCGCCCTGTCCCCCCAAACTGGGGGTTGTGAAGCGCACCGGCATTCAGCCCTGAGCGAACGACTGCCTCGGAAGCGCGAGGAGGCCGAGCCCAATTGTGAGGACTGCCACTGGGTGAACGCGCATAGAACCTCCTCCTGGAATCACCTGCAGTCCGCTAGTGCGCCGCAAGGATCTCGGCGAGCCCTCGCTGGATCGTCTCGCTCGTGATCGGGCCGGGATTCACCAGGCGCACGCGGCCCTGCGTATCGATGAACAGGGACGTCGGCACGCCGTGCAGCGCGTAGCGCTTGCGAACCTGGCCCTTCTCATCTAGCCGCACGGGGAAGGGCATTTGGAATGCCTCCACGAACTCCCGCACATCCTTCATCCGCTCCTGATCGGTCAAGTTGATCGCCAGCACCTGCAGGTGCTGATCCTTATGGGCGTCGTACGCGGCGATGATGTCGGACATCTCGCCGCGACACGGTTTGCACCAGGATGCCCAGAAATTGATGAACACGGGACGACCCGTGTAATCGGACAGGCTCGCCGTGCCGCCGGCGAGAGTCTTCAAGGTGAAATCGGGCGCGGGCGATCCCAGCGTCTGGGCCGAGAACCGACCTGCGGCGGTGAGAAGCGTCGCGAACGCGATCGAGAAGAGCTGCGAACCGAGCCGCACCTTGGTCCCCTAAGGCAAGACGCCGAGTTCCCGGATTGGGAGCTCGGCGTCAGCCGGGTTGCCTCGAACTGGGCTACTGCAACATGGTGCTCGCGCGCTGGCGCGTCAAGCAGGCGCCGTTCAGAGCGTCGCTCGGTAGCGCTCCCATTGCGCCTTCAGCTCCCGCATGAAGGCGATGAAGTCGGGATCGCTGCGGACGCTATCGAGATTCGGGTCTCGCGCGAAGTAGGGGTAGCACGGCCAGCCAGTCTGCGCCGCCTGTCGCAGCCAGTAGACGGCCCTCTCTGGCTGGCGGAGCAGGGCAAACACGGACGCGGCGTTGTAGGCCGTATGGTGGAAGTGAACGAAGCCCTTGCCCTTCTCTATGGCGGTCCGGACATCTTCCTCGGCCCGCCTGGCATCGCCCGCCTTGGCGAACAGGACGGCGCGCGTGCTCGTGACCACGCCACCGGGGTCATCCGGGTGCTCCCTCAGGTAGCGCTCCATGAGCGTGGTCGCTTCGTCGTTCCTGCCGAGATAGAGCAGCGCCCAGGCAACCTGATAGTTCCAGAGTGATTGGTTGGACTGGGGGGGGACTTGGCGGATCAGGCGTAAGCCGTCCTCGTATCGTCCCTGGTACACGAGGGCGAGGCCGATGCGCCGAGTTGCGCCGTAGTTGCCCGGCTCGATGGCGAGGGTTCGGCGGAATTGGTCGACGGCCTTGTCGACCAGCCCGAGGTGCAGGTAGATGGTGCCAAGGCCGTGATGCGCCTGGGCGAGGTTCGGGTTCAGCTCCAAAGCCCGGCGATATTCCTCCACGGCCGGCTCGGGCGCCACCCGGCCCGATAGGCCGGACAGCAGCGCGCCTCGAGCGAAGTGCGCTTCCGCGAGCTCCGGGTCGAGGCGCAGCGCCTTTTCCGTCGCCACCCAGGCCCGTTCGATGACCGCTGTGTCGCGCCACACGAACTGTTCGACTCGCAGGACGTACGCGTGGGCCAGCTCCGCCTGGGCTGCCGCGAAGTCCGGGTCGAGCGTGACCGCGTGCTCGAGCAGCGTGATCGCGACCGAATCGTCCTCCCGGTTTTCACGCCGCAGCCGAACCTTCCCCCGAAGGTAGGATTCGTAGGCGTCGAGATTCTTGGTCGGGACGGCGCTGAGGACGCGCTCCTCCGAGGCGCTCAGGGGCAACGCGAGCGCTGCCATGATGCCCCGTGCCACGCGATCCTCGAGCGAGAACCGGTTCTGCACGGGTTCCTCGAATCGGTCCGCCCACAGCTGATATCCCGTGGCGGCACTGATCAACCGTACGTCGACGCGAACCACGCCTCCCGATTGCTGCACGCCACCTTCGACAACCGCGTCCACGCGCAGCTCCCGAGCGATCTGCTGGAGCGGCTCGCTCGTGCCGCGAAACGGCGTGGCCGTTCCGCGCGCGATCACCAGGAGCGACCTGATCCGGCCGAGGTCGGTGGTCAGAGCCTCCGTGAGCCCGTCAGCGTACCACGAGCGCAGTGAGTCTGCCGAGAGGTTCGCGAGCGGCAGCACGGCCAGCGAATGCACGCGGCCGGTGACGGGCCCGGGCCACAGTCGTCCGCGCCAGCCGCTGACGTTGGACAAGACGAGGCCGGCAGCGACGGCCGCGATTCCGGCGCGCCACCATGCCCGACGGCCGCCCGGCGGGGCGGTCGCCACTGCCGGGCGCCGGGTGCCGAGCGATGACGGCTGCGGCAACTCTACCGGCGCCGCCGTTTCCCGCGCGCGCACCGCTGAGAGCAGGGCTTTGGTCTCCGCGGCGGGCTCCGTTTCGAGGTCCGCTCCGAGCCGTTTCGCGAACTCTTCGTACGCCGCAACGGCGCCGGCGCGATCGCCGAGCCGGTCGAGCAGCGTGACCAGCCGGCGCAGCGGTCCCTCCTCCTGCGGTGCGAGCTGGGCTGCGCGCCGCGCCCACTCGAGCGCGGTGTGAAGGTCATCCGCCGCCTCGCACTGCTCGACCAACGCCTGGGCACTGCGGGAGGCCGCCTGCCGTAGCCGGGCGCGCTCGCCCTCCAGCCAGCGCTCGAATTCCGCGGCGCCCGGGATGAAGAACCCTTCCAGCAGGTGACCGTGGTAGCAGTCAAGCGCCTCACCCAACCGTCCCGTTGCGACGGCGTCATCGAAGGCCACGACGTCGCACCATAGCCGGTCGAAGTCGAGCCCGACGTCCTCATCGCCACGCGTTACGACCACGTCATCGCCCAATGCATCCCGGAGCACGTGCAGGGCCTGGCGCAGCGCTGCGCGGGCGTGGTCTTGGTCGAGCTCGGGCCAGAACAGCGCGAGCAGAGTGTCCCGACGATGGAAGCCCCGGGGGGTGGCAGCGGCGAGATAGGCGAGCAGTGCGAGGCGCCGGGAACGCGTGAGCAGGCTCTTGACCTCGCGTGCCTCGGCGTCGGTGAGGTGCAGCGTCCCGAGCAGCCGGAACTCGATCATGCGAGGCCCCTTCGGCGCGGGCGGAGCGACAAGCATCACCATGACCGGTGACGCATCGGTCACGTCCTGGTGACGCGGCCGGGTCAAACTGGCTCCGTCGACGTGGAAGGTACCGGTTGAGGCTGATCTGGGCAATCAACTCCAGGAGGTGTCAAATGAAACAGCGCGAGAAGATCACCCTGCTATGCGGGCTCGCGGCGTTTGCGTACGCGTGCGGCCCGGACCAGAGCCCGGTCGGTCCCGCTGCTGTGAAGCGTCTCGCAGCCGACGCGACCGAAGCCGACCAGCCGGCGTACGGCCCCTGGTCCGCGCCGGTCAACCTCGGCCCGGTCGTCAACTCGCCGTATAACGACAATCACCCGGCCATCTCGAAGGATGGCCTGAGCCTGTACATCACGTCGGGCCGGCCGGGAGGCGTCAACGGCGCCAACGCGCTTCAATTCGAAGAGATCTGGGTGTCGCAGCGCGCCAGCCGCGATGCCGATTGGGGAGCGCCCGTGAATCTGGGGCCGGTCATTAATGCCGTCGGCAGCAACACCGGGTCCCCGACGTTCACCCCCGATGGGCACCGCATGTACCTCCACAGCAACAGACCTGGGCTCTGCGGGCTCGCCGACCTGTACGTCGCCCGGCGTCATGACAAGCGGGACGACTTCGGTTGGGGGCCTCCGGAGAGCCTTGGCTGCGTGGTGAATGGCCCCTTCAACGATAACGGCCCCACGTATTTCGAGGACGAGACGACAGGGATCACCACGCTCATCTTCACGAGCACGCGGCCCGGAGGGCCTGGAGACTTTGACATCTACCAGAGCACGCGCGTCGGCGACGAGGGCGAGTTCGGTCCCGCCGTACTGGTCCCTGAGCTTTCCGGACCGGGTCGCGATACCCGCACCGCCATCCGTCGCGACGGGCTCGAGATCTTCCTGTCGTCCGACGTCACCGGTCGTGCCGGTGGCGTCGGCAGCCAGGACATCTGGGTCGCCACGCGCGCGACAACGCTCGACCCATGGTCTACGCCGGTCAACCTCGGGCCCACGGTCAACAGCGCCGCCTTCGACGGCGCGCCGGCGCTCTCGTTCGATGGCACGACGCTCTATTTCTTCTCCGAACGCTTGGGCGGTTTCGGAAAGCGCGACCTGTATGTGACCACGCGCGCCCGCCTCCGCGGGCCGGACGTGGCAGAGGACGCCGGGG
>QHTX01000187.1:21942-38858 GCA_003220975.1 Gemmatimonadota bacterium
GGACGCCGGGGTCGAGACCCACCACAACGGACAGGGTCACGGGAAGGAATAGCGATCACGACGGCGGGCGCGCGACCCAAGCACCCGCCGTTGACCCCAGAGGTCCGCCGGTTAGCTTCCAAGCCTGAGATGAGCCGGCCCCCCCCCGGACGGACCACCATCCTGGACGCCCGCGCCTTGTCGCGGGCGCTTCAGCGTATGGCGGTCGAGGTGCTCGAGCTGGCCCACGGCACGGACGATCTCATCCTCATCGGCATCCAGCGGCGCGGCGTTGAGCTCGCCGAGCGGATCGCCAAGCTCATCGAGAAAGAAGAGGGCGTGCTCGTCCCCCGCGGCGCCCTCGACATCACCCTGTACCGCGACGACCTCGAGACCGTGGGCCCCAAGCCCGTGATCGGGGAGACCCGCATCCCAGGCGACCTCTCGGGCAAACACGTCGTCATCGTGGACGACGTGCTCTACACCGGCCGCACCGTGCGCGCCGCGCTCGACGAGCTCGCCGACTTCGGGCGCCCCCAGCGCATCTCGCTGTGCGTGCTGGTGGACCGCGGCGGCCGCGAGCTGCCGATCCAGCCCGACATCGTGGGCAAGCAGGTGAAGATGAACAGCGGCGAGCGCGTGGACGTGCTCGTCGAAGAGCTCGACGGAAAGGACCAGGTGGACCTGGTGAAGGGGACGTGACGTGCCCTTAAGGGCAGCGCAGGGCCGAGCCCAGGCTTTAGCCTGGGAACCCGGGACCCGGAGGCGTCAATGACCGCCGTCCTGGGCAAGGACCTGGTCGGCCTCGAGCACCTCTCGGCGGACCAGATCCGCCTGGTCCTCGACACCGCCGAGCCGTTCAAGGAGGTGTCCGAGCGGCCCATCAAGAAGGTGCCCGCGCTGCGCGGCAAGACCATCGTCAACCTGTTCTTCGAAGCATCCACCCGGACCCGCATCTCCTTCGCGTTCGCCGAGAAGCGGCTCTCGGCCGACACCGTGAACGTCGCCGCCTCGGGCAGCGCGGTGCAGAAGGGCGAGACCCTCGTCGATACGGCCAAGAACCTCGAGGCGATGCGGATCGACATGGTCGTGATCCGTCACCCGTCGTCCGGCGCCGCACAATTCCTCGGGAATCGCATTCGCTCCAACGTGATCAACGCGGGCGACGGCAAGCACGAGCACCCCACGCAGGGGCTGCTCGACCTGCTCACCATCCGCGACAAGCACGGCCGCATCGAGGGCCTCAAGGTCTGCCTCGTGGGCGACATCCTTCACTCCCGCGTCGCGCGCTCGAACATCTGGGGACTCTCGAAGCTCGGCGCCGAGGTCGGCGTGTGCGGCGCGGCATCGAGGAGCTCGGGGTGTGCCGGTTCCGGCGCATCGAGGAAGCAATCGAGTGGGCCGACGTGTTGAACGTGCTGCGGCTGCAGCTCGAGCGCATGGAGGCGGGCTTCATCCCGAGCCTGCGCGAGTACTTCCGCGTGTTCGGCGTGACGGTCGAGCGGCTCGACAGGGCGCCCCGCGCGCTCACGATCATGCACCCCGGGCCGATGAACCGCGGTGTGGAGATCGAGTCGCGCGTCGCCGACGGGCCGCACAGCGTGATCCTCGACCAGGTGACGAACGGCGTCGCCGTGCGGATGGCCGTGCTCTATCTGCTCGCAGGCGGGCGACCAGAGCTGGCGGACGCGGCGAAGGGGCCTTCCGGAGGCAGTGAATGACCCGGCCGCTCGTGCTCCTGGGCGGGCGGGTGATCGACCCGAGCCGCGATCTCGACCAGCCGGCCGACGTGCTGATCCAGGACGGCAAGATCGCGGGGCTGGGCGCGTCGCTCGGCACTCCCGACGGAGCCGAGGTGCGCGACGTGCGCGGCAAAGTCGTGGCGCCGGGGCTCGTGGACGTGCACGTCCACCTGCGCGAGCCGGGGAACGAGGACGTGGAGACGATCGCGACCGGCGCACGGGCCGCGGCGGCCGGCGGGTTCACCGCGGTATGCGCGATGCCGAACACCGACCCCGTCACCGACAACCAGGCGGCGGTCGGCTTCATCGTGCGGCAGTCGGTGCGCGCCGGGCTGGCGCGGGTCTATCCGATCGGCGCGGTTTCCGTCGGACAGAAGGGCGAGCGGCTCTCCGAGTTCGGCGAGATGGTGGGGGCGGGGGCGGTGGCGGTGTCGGACGACGGCAAGCCCGTCGTGTCGAGCCACCTGATGCGCACGGCGCTCGAGTACGCCCGGACGTTCGGGGTTCCCGTGGCGGATCACTGCGAGGAGCCGACCCTCGCCGCGGGCGGCGTGATGCACGAGGGGCTCGTCGCGACGCGGCTCGGCCTGAAGGGCATGCCCCCGGCCGCCGAGGAGATCATGGTCGGCCGCGACATCCTCCTCGCGAGGCTCACCGGCGGGCACGAGGAGCAGGGGATCCACGTCACGGCCGAAGCGACGCCGCACCATCTCACCCTGACCGACCGCGCTTGCGAGGGCTACGACACGCACGCCAAGATGAACCCGCCGTTGCGCGAAGGCGCGGACGTGGCGGCGCTGCGGGCGGCGCTCGCGGAGGGCGTGATCGACTGCATCGCCTCCGATCACGCGCCGCACGCCTACGATGCCAAGGAGGCCGCGTTCGACGACGCGCCGTTCGGCATCGTGGGGCTCGAGACCGCGTTCGGCGTGGCGCACACCGAGCTGGTGCTGGGCGGCGTGGTGTCGCTCCCTGAGCTGCTCCGCCGCATGAGCACGGTGCCGGCGGCGGTGTTCCGACTCCCCGAGGGGGGCGGCACGCTCCGGCCCGGCGCGCCGGCCGACGTTACGGTGCTCGACGTCGCCGCGCCGTGGACCGTCGACCCCGCGGCGTTTTTCTCGAAGAGTCGCAACACACCCTTCGCGGGACGCACGCTCACGGGGCGCGCCGTCCTGACGCTCGTAGGCGGGAAGATCGTCCACGATGCCGCCCCCTCTCCGGAGGCTGCCGCCAGCAGGTGAGCGCGCGCGACGCAGCCCGCCGGNNNGAGCGGGGTCTCATCGCCGGGCAAGACGGCAATCTGGCTGTGCGCGTGGGGCGCGACCGGGTGCTCGTCACGCCGCGCGGGGTGATCAAGGCCTTGGTGGCGCCATCCGACATGGTGCTCGTAGATCTGTCGGGGCGAAAACGGCGCGGTCGTTGCAACCCTACGAGCGAATTGGACTTACACTTGCGGATCCTGCGGCGCCGGCCCGACGTGGGCGCCGTGGTGCACGCGCACCCGCCGACCGCGACGGGGTTCGCCGTCGCGGGCCAGGGCTTTGAGACTTTTGTCCTGCCCGAGCTTATCTTGCAATGCGGCCGGGTGCCGGTCGTACCTTATGGCACGCCGGGGACCGCCGAGCTGGGGGACCGGATCGAGCCCTTCCTCACGGGGCGCGATGCGTGGCTGCTCGCGAACCACGGGGCGGTGACGGTAGGGGCCACCCTCGACGCCGCGTGGATCCGCATGGAGAGCCTGGAGCACGCGGCCCGGATCCTCTTCACGGCGCACGCCCTCGGCCGGGTGACGGAGCTTCCGCCCGGGGCGGCAGCGCGCCTCGAGGGGCAACGGGATGCCTAAAGGGTCGTCGAAAAGCACGGCCGTGATCCAGCGCCTGCTGGAGGAGCGGCGTCAGTACGAGGCGTGGATCGCGCGGCTGGAGAGCGCCGCGGACGCCACCCCCGAGGGGGTGCGCGCCCGTGTGCGCGCCGACTACGAAGCCCGCCTCGCCGCGGTCACCGAAGAGCTCACCGCCCACGCCGAGAACGCGCGCCAGGCGATCGACCAGAAGAAGCACCTGCGTGGTGAGCTGCAAAAGAAGGAGGCCGGCGTCTCCGAGAAGCTCAAGGAAACCGAGCTGCGCCACGCCGTGGGTGAGTACGACGAGGCGCAGTGGGGCCAGGTGCACAAGGATGTCCTCGCCGAGCTGGTGTCGGTGCGCGAGGAGCTGCAGGCGGTCGACGCCGACATCGCGAAGCTCGAGGAGCTGGACGCCCTCGTGGGTGGGAAGGCCGGGAGGGTCGGCGCGCCGCGGCCGGCGGCGACCACGGCGGACCACGTGGACGAGCTCGAGTTCATCAAGTCCGTGACGGAGGACGAGAAGGGCGGGGCGCCGTCGGCGCGCCGTGCGAGCGGTGCCCAGTTCCAGCCAGCGACCCCCGGCGAAACTCCGCGCGCCGCCAGTTCTACCCGGGCGGCCACGCCCGAGCCCGCTAACGTCGTCCCCGAAGTGTCGAGCGACAACGGCAATGAGGAAGCGGCGAAGACGCTGCGCTGCAAGGACTGCGGGACGATGAACCTGCCGACGGAGTGGTACTGCGCGCAGTGCGGGGCGGAACTCGCCGCCGTGTAGACTTTATTTCGCGATCTTACGCACGGCGGCAGCCAACCGTGATTTGTGGCGGGCCGCGTTGTTGCCGTGGATCAATCCCTTGCGGGCGGCGCGGTCGAGCAGCTGGGCCGCGGTCCGGTACGCCGCGGCCGCCTGATCGGCGGTAGTGGCAGCGCGCACGCGCTTGAGCGCGGTGCGGAGCGCAGAGCGTTGCGCCTGATTGCGCGCGTGGCGGGCGCGTCCCTGACGCATGGCTTTCTTCGCGGACTTGATGCGCGGCACCAGTGGCCTCCTGTGGAGCGCGGAACATAGAGGGTAAGTGCAGGTCGGTCAAGGCGCTACGCCGTTGACCGGGCGCGTCCCCGCTCATTATCTTGGGACGTCACCGACCCCGAGCCCGCGCTATCTCGTTCGAATTCCTCGTCTGGGCCCCGGTCCTCCTCTTCTCCATCGTGGCCCACGAATACGCCCACGCCGAGGCGGCCTATCGGCAGGGCGACGACACCGCCTACATGCTCGGGCGGCTGACGCTCAATCCCCTCAAGCACATCGATCCGTTCATGACCGTGCTGTTTCCGGTCATCCTGTGGTTCGCGTCGAACGGCCTGTTCACCTTCGGCGCCGCCAAGCCCGTACCCGTCACCCCGCGGAAGTACCGCAACTTCCGCAAGGGGGACATCATCGTCTCGCTGGCGGGCATCGCGACGAATCTCGGCCTCTTCGTTCTGGCGGGCGCGTTGTTCGCCGTGGTCGGTTTCCTCGGCGATGCGCTGCCGGCGCTCACGGGCACGTGGGAGATCATCCAGCGCATGCTGGTCTACGGGATGCTGATGAACGTCTGGCTCGCGTTCTTCAACCTGCTCCCGATCCCGCCGCTGGACGGCAGCCACGTCTTCAAGTACGTCCTGCCGCCCGGGGCGGGGCTCAAGTACCGGCAGCTGTACGCGATGGGGTACCTGCCCATCGTCGCGTTCCTCTTGTTCGTGAAGCTCGTGCCGGCCGCGCAGGCGGTGTATCTCTGGCCGGCCCACGAGCTGATGCACGGCGCGCTCAGCGTCGTCGGGCGGTTCGGCGTGTCCGACGGAGCCTTCCCCCAGTGACGAATCCCGCGCTCACCACCCGCGACCAGAACGGATTCGTCATCGAGCTGGAGCAGTTCTCCGGCCCGCTCGACCTGCTGCTGCACTTGATCCGCGAGGACGAGGTCGACATCACCGACCTGCCGATCGCGAAGATCGCCGACCAGTTTCTCGCGGTCATCAACGAGCTGGGGTTGAACCAGGCGGCGGACTACCTCGAGATGGCGGCGCGGCTGCTGCGCATCAAGGCGCAGCTGCTGCTGCCGCGCCGCGTCGGGGACGACGAGTCCCGCGCGCGGAGCTGGTGCGCCGGCTGCTCGAGTATCAGCAGATTCGCGAGCTCGTGGACTGGCTGGGTCAGGCCGCCGCCCGGCGCGCCGAGCAGTTCGGGCGCGGCTTCGCTCCCGAGCCCGCGGCCGCGTCGCCCGCCGCCGTGCCCCTCGTGATCGAGCTGAACGACCTGCTCGCGGCGGCGGAACGGGTGATCGCGCTCATCCCCGAGCCGATGCTGCACCGCGTCGTGCCCCGGCCGCTCGATGTGGAGGGCGCCACGGCGCGGATCCAGGCGCTGCTCGCCGAGCGCGAGCAGCTCGAGTGGCTCGACGTGGTCGGCGAACGGCCTGCCGTCGTGGACGTGCTCTCCACCTTCATCGCCCTGCTGGAGCTCGCCAAGCGCGGGTCGCTCAAGCTCCGGCAGCCCGGACCCTTCGAGCCGATCCTGATCCAGCGTGAGCCCCCTCGCCCGGCTGCTTGAGGCCGCGCTGTTCGCGGCGTCCCGCCCGCTCACAGTCGAGGATCTGCTGACCCTCGACCCGCAGGCGGGGGAGGCGGCCGTCCGCACCGCCCTCCGCGAGATCCGCGAGGCGTACGCCGCAGAGGACCACGGCGTGGAGCTGATCGAGATCGCGCAGGGGTGGCAGTTCCTCACGCGGCGCGAGTACGCCGAAGCGATCGAACGTGCTCAGTTCGCGCTCCGCCCGCGGCGGCTCAGCCCCGCGGCGCTGGAGACGCTCGCCATCATCGCCTACCGCCAGCCGGTGGGGCGGCTCGAGGTGGACGAGATCCGGGGCGTCGACTCGGACGCGGTGATCGACAAGCTCGCGGAACGGGGACTGGTGGAGGTGGTGACCCGGGGCGAAGGCCTCGGCCGGCCGCTCTTGTACGGGACCACGCCGCAGTTCCTCGAGATCCTCGGGCTCAAAGACCTTGACGAGCTGCCGCGGCTCGAGGAGCTGTCGGTGGCGCTGCGCCCCCCCGCCCCCCCCGCCGCCGAGCCGGAATGACGCTGATGCGCCTGCAGCGCGCGCTGGCGCGCGCAGGCGTGACGTCGCGCCGCAAGGCCGAGGACTTGATCCGCGCCGGCCGCGTGCGCGTGGACGGCACCGTGGCTACGCTCGGCGCGAGCGTCGACCCGGCGCGGCAGCGCGTGACGGTGGACGGGCGGCCGGTGCGCCCGGCACCCCTCGCGTGGCTTGCGCTCAACAAGCCCGTGGGCTACGTGGTGAGCCGGAGCGACCCCGAGGGGCGGCGGACCGTCTACGACCTTCTCCCCAAGGTTCCCGGGCTCACGTACGTTGGACGGCTGGACGTGATGACCTCGGGGCTGCTGCTCCTGACGACGGACGGGGCGGCGGCGCACCGGCTGATGCACCCGCGGTACGCGGTGCCGCGGACGTACTGGTTGCGCGCGCACGGGCTCGGCGCGAGGGAGCTGCGGGCCGCGCTGGCGCGCCCCCCCGCGATCGACGGCCGTCCCGTGCGGGTGCTCGACGCGCGGGTGCGGCCCGCCGGACCGAGCGTCGAGGTAGAGCTCACCCTCGCGGAGGGCCGGCAGCGCATCGTGCGTCCACCGCGTGGCGTATGGACCGGTGCGTCTGGGGCGACTCGCCGAGGGCAAGCACCGGCGGCTCTCTCCGCAAGAGGTCGAGGCCATCGAGCGACTCCATGGAACTGCGTGATCGGACGGCGATGATCTTGGGCGGGAGCGGGCTGGTCGGGCACGCGGTGGCCCGCCGGCTGCTCGCGGCTGCGCCCCGGCGCATCGTGCTCGTGGCGCTGTTCGAGGAGGAGGTGAAAGCCACCGCGGAGGCGCTGGAGCCGTATCGCGGCCGCGCCGCCATCGAGGTCGAGTGGGGCAACGTCTTCGTGTCTGCGGCGCTGGCGCGGCTCGAGCACGGCGCCCTCGTCGCCAACGCCGAGCACCGCGCTGTGCTGCTGCGTGACGCGTTGGGCGAGCTGACCGACGACGTGCTGCACCGCAGCTTCCTCTATCAGCTGCTCATGAAGTACCGCCCCGACGCGGTCGTGGACAGCATCAACACCGCGACCGCGTTCGCCTATCAGGACGTCGTGAAGAGCGCGCAGGAGCTGCTGGCGCTCGCGGGCGCGGGGACGCTCGATCGCGCGGCCGTCGAGCGGCACGTGCTGCTGCTCACCACGCCACAGCTGATCCGGCACGTGCAAATCCTCGTCGAGGCGCTGCGGCGGGCCGAGACCAAGGCGTACGTGAAAGTCGGCACCAGCGGCACGGGCGGCATGGGCTTCAACATCCCGTACACGCACTCCGAGGAGCGGCCCAGCCGCACGCTGCTCGCCAAGTCGGCGGTGGCGGGGGCACAGTCGTTGTTGCTGTTTCTGCTGGGACGCACGCCGGGCTTGCCGGCGACGGTCGAGATCAAGCCGACCGCTACGATCGGGTGGCGCGAGATCGGGTTCGGGCCGATCCGGAGCAAGGGCAAGGCGATCCCCCTCGTGGACTGCCCCGAGCCGGTTCCGGTATCGCATGCCTTCCGCCCCGACGCGCAGCCGTGGTGTGATCTGGGGAGACCGCTCGAGGGCGTGTTCATCGACGTGGGGGAGAACGGGTTGTTCGCCCGCGACGAGTTCGAGACGGTCACGGCGCTCGGCCAGATGGAGTTCATCACCCCGGAGGAGATCGCCGAGTATGTCCTGATGGAGCTCGAGGGTCGCCCCACCGGCCGCGACGTCGTCGCCGCGCTCGACGCCGCGACGGCCGGCCCGACCTACCGGGCGGGCGTGCTGCGGGCGCACGCCATCGAGCAGCTGCGCGCGCTCGAGCGCCAGACCAAGAGCCGCAGCGTCGCCTACGAGATGCTGGGACCGCCCCGTCTCACCAAGTTGCTGTGGGAGGCGCACCTGTGCGCCTTGCTGCGCCCCAGCGTGCGGGCGCTCGCCCGGTCCAACGCGCAGGAGCTGGCGACCGAGGCCCACGCCTTGGTGACGCGCGACGCAGCGCTGCGCAGCCATATTTTGTCGGTCGGAATCCCCATCCTCGCGCCCGACGGGGAGGCCGTGTACCGCGGCCGCCAGGTCGTCGTGGCGGACGACGGGGCCGACCCGCGCGCGGCGGCGCCGCGGGGGTGGGTGGATCTGCGCCCCGAGCAGTTCGGGATGTGGGTCAAGCGTGCGCGCGAGATCGTGGCGCAGGCGGAGCGGCGCCCCAGCCGCGCCGCGGAGTCGGGCTCGGGCGTCGACTGGACGGCGCTCGCTGCCGACGACGCGATCGAGCCGGCCCGGTTCGCCACCTGGGTGTTCCGCTACGAGGACCGGGGGGAACGCATCAAGCGTTGAGCTCATGGCTCTCGACACCGCAGGGGTCGACCGCGCGCTCGGCGCGATCGGGACGACGTTCCGCCTGACGCGGCTCTACCCGCCCAGTCACCCGGCGGTGGCGGAGGCGCTGCGCCAGATCGCCGAGACGCTGCCCACCCTCGCGGCGCTCGGCATCGTCGAATGGAAGGTGGGCGTCACGGGACTGCACTGGCAGGGCCAGCATCTGCTGCCGCGCAACACCCAGATCGCGGAACTGGCGGGTCTGTTGTACGCGCGCGGCGTGCGCGCGGTGACGCTCAATCCCGGCATGACCCCGGGTCAGGTGCTGGCGCTGTTCCGGGTCGCGTTCGGCAGCATCCCGCCCGACGATGCCACGCTGGGGCGCGTCACGCTGAGCCTGGGGCGCCGCTCTTCGGTGCGGCTCGAGCGGCTGCCCGCGCCGCCCCCGGGGCACGACGTCCCGGCGGTGCCGGACACGGCGCTCGCGGCCGCGAAAACGCCGCCGGTCGCGTCCGTTCCCGAGGCGGCAGCGGCGAAGCGGGGCAGTCAGGTCTTCCGGCCCGACGTGCTTCCCCCCGATGTCGAGGCGCACCGAGCGATCGGGGTGCTCAAGGCGGCGGCGACGCCGGAGGAGCAGCAAGCGGCGATCCAGACGCTCAACGCGCTCGCCCCCGGCCTGCTCGAGCGGCGCGACGTCACGACGGTGGCGGAGGCGATCGCGACCTTGGACCGGCTGCTCCCGAACGCCACGGATCCGGCGCTGGTCGAGGCGATCGACCAGGTAGCGGTCGCGCTCTCGGACCGCGCGCTGGTCGAGCGCATGGTGCAGCGGCTCGGCGAGCCGCGCGTGCCGCCCGAGGAGCGGGAAGCGCTGGTCGCGGCCGTGGGCGCGCTCGCGGGGCTGTCCTTGACGCTGGTGCTCGACGCGTTCGTCGGCACGCCGCTCGATCGGCGGGCCCCGTACCGCGCGGTGGTCCGGCGGGCGGCCGACCGGGCGGTCGAGCCGCTCCAGGGTCGGCTGGCGGACAAGGACCCGCATCTGGTCGCCGCGGCGGCGGAGTTCCTGGGGCTCACCGGAAGCCCGCAGGCCGTGCCGCTGCTCGTCCCGCTCACGCATCATCGCTCCGAGTTCGTGCGGGAGGCGGCGCTGATCGGGCTGGCGGAGGCAGGGGGCCGGGAAGTGTCCCGGCCGGCGATGCCCGCCCTGAAAGACGAGAGCGTGGCGGTGCGGATGGCGGCCGCGCGGGCAGTCGCCGCGGGGGGGGACCCGGCGTCGTCCACGGTGTTGATCCGCCGGCTGGACCAGGAGCCCGACGAAGGGGTACAGGCGGAGTTGTTGCGGGCCATCGGCCGCCTTGGCGCCAAGGAGGCGCTCGAGGTGCTCGCCCGGCACGCCGAGCCGGGGGGGAGGGTGAATCGACGCAGCCCGACGGTGCGCGCGGCGGCGGTGGAGGGGCTGCGCCACATCGCACGCCCCGAGGCGCGGGGCCTCTTGGAACTCTACAGCAAGGACAAGGAGCCGGCGGTGCGCAAAGCGGCGGAGGCGGCGCTGAAATGACGACGCGCGCGGTGAAGTCGAGCGACGCGGCGCTCGCGCAAACGATGACCCGCGAGGTCGCGAAGCGGGTCGTCGGGCAGGAGCTGATGGTCGAGCGCCTGCTCGTGGGGCTGCTCACGGGCGGGCACATTCTCCTCGAGGGCGTCCCCGGCCTCGCGAAGACCCTGGCGGTGCGCACCGTGGCGGAGTGCCTGCGGATCGCGTTCTCGCGGATCCAGTTCACGCCGGACCTGCTCCCGGCGGACGTGATCGGCACGATGGTGTTCGACCAGCGCTCCCAAGAGTTCTACCCGAAGAAGGGGCCGCTCTTCGCCAACCTGGTGCTCGCCGACGAGATCAACCGCGCGCCCGCCAAGGTGCAGTCGGCGCTGCTCGAGGCGATGCAGGAGAAGCAGGTCACGATCGGCGGGGAGACGTTCTACCTGGGCGAGCCCTTCCTGGTGCTCGCGACGCAGAACCCCATCGAGCAGGAGGGCACCTACCCGCTGCCGGAGGCCCAGCTCGACCGCTTCATGCTCAAGGTCCGCGTGGACTACCCGACGCGTGACGCCGAGAAGGAGATCGTGGCCCGCATGGCGTCGGGCCGGCCGATCGAGGTGCAGCGCATCGCCGAGGCCGACGACATCCTGGCCGCGCGGAGCGCCATCGCCGAACTGTTCATGGACCAGAAGGTCGTGGACTACATCGTGGATGTCGTGCGCGGCACGCGCGAGCCGCAGGCGATCGGGCTGCCCGAGCTGAAGCCCCTCATCGCGTTCGGCGCGAGTCCTCGGGCGTCGATCTACCTCGCGCAGGCGGCTCGGGCCCACGCCTTCCTGCGCGGCCGCGCCTACGTCGTGCCGGAGGACGTGAAGGGCATGGCCTTCGACGTGCTGCGGCACCGCGTGCTCCTCACCTTCGAGGCGGAGGCCGAGGACATGGACCCCGACGGAGTGATCGCGAAGATCCTGGAGGCCGTGGACGTGCCGTGAGGTACGAGGGACGCGAGCGCCGGGGCGCCGCGCCGTCCCCGGTCCGGGCGCGCCGCCGGACAGTCACTGCCGAGGTCCTCCGGCAGGTCAAGGGGATCGAGCTCCGCACCAGGGCTCTCGTCAACACCCTCTTCACCGGGGACTATCGCTCCGTGTTCCGCGGTCAGGGCATCGAGTTCGCGGAGGTGCGGGCCTACCAGCAGGGGGATGACTTCCGCGCGATCGACTGGAACGTCTCGGCCCGGATGGGGCATCCGTTCGTGAAGACGTTCCACGAAGAGCGCGAGATCACCCTGCTGCTCGTGGTGGATCAGTCGGGCTCGTGCCAGTTCGGGCGCCCCTATACGAAGGCGGGCCTCGCGGTCGAAGTGGCCGCGGTGCTCGCGCTCGCGGCCGCGCGCCATAACGACCGGGTGGGGGCCCTCACGTTCGCGGACAAGGTTGAGTTCGTGGTGCGACCGAAGAAGGGGCGGCCCCACGCGCTGCGCGTCATCCGGGATCTCGTGGCGTTCGTGCCCCGCGGCCAGGGAACCAACCTGGGCGAAGCACTCCATTACGCGACCAAGCTGCTGCGGCATCACGCGATCGTCGTCGTCCTGTCCGACTTCCGGGCGGAGGGCTGGGAGGAGCCGCTGCGGCGGCTCGCCGCCGACCACGACGTCGTCGCGATCACGATCGACGACCCCCGCGAAGTACAGCTCCCGGACGCGGGCTGGGTGGACCTGGAGGATGCGGAAACCGGCCAGCGCGTGCTGCTCGACACGAGCCACAGCCCCACGCGCACGCGGGTCCGGGTCGCCGCCGAGCGGCAGATGCAGCTCCGCACTCGCAAACTGATCCAGGCGGGCGTGGACCGGGTCGCCCTCCAGACCAATGTGCCGTACGCTCCGCTGCTGCGGCGCGCCTTCGCCGAGCGGGCGAGACGGCTCAAGCGATGAAAGCACGTGGCACGGCGCTACGACGCCACGTTGCACCAGCCGTCCTCGGCGTCGTGGCGTCGTGGCGTCTTGCGACCGGGCAAGGGAGCGGCTGGGTGGCGACGCCCTCGAGCCCCACCGTCGGCGACACCATCTGGCTCGAGCGCACGATCACGGTCCCGGCGGGGTGGCGGGTCCGGGCCGGGAAGCTCGAGCTGGCTGCGGACGTCGAGCCGCTCGGCGATCCCGCGGTGCTGCGGAGTCCGACCGGCTGGGTGGTGCGCTACCCCGTGGTGGCGTGGTCGCCGGGCCCGCACCGGCTCGAGCTGCCCCCGATCTGGCGGCTGGGCCCGGACGGGCGGGCCGACTCGACCACGGGCGGTGCGGCAACCCTGAGCGTCGCCAGCGTCCTGCCGGACACGCTGCGGCGGCCGGAGCCCAAGGGCCTGATCGGCCCGCTGCGGCTCGAGCGTCGCAACCCGCTGCCGCCGCTCGTCGCCGCGGTCCTCGCTGCCGGCGTGGTCGTGGCCGGGATCGCGTGGCGCCGCCGCTCGCCCCGGGAGGTGGCCGCCCCACCTCCAGTTCCACTGGAACCTGAGGTCCCCGATGCCCGCTGGCTTGCCGCGGGGGAGCCGAAGGCCGTGGCCGCGCGCGCAATATGGCGGCTCCGGGCGGCGCTCGCCGGTGCCGTCTCCGCGGCGCACCCGGCGCTCAGCACCGCCGAGTGCCTGGCGGCGGTGGAGCGGGCGTGGTCGAGCGGACGCGGCCCCACGCGCCGCTACGGGAGCTGCGGGATCTGCTGGAGCAGCTCGACCGGGTCGCGTTCGCCGCGGCCCACGGGACGGACGTGGGCGGGCTCGCCGGCATGGCGCGTCGCCTGACGCTGGAGATCGCCCCGTGAGTTTCGCCCGGCCGCTCTTCCTGGGGCTGCTCGCCCTGCTGCCGCTGTGGTGGTGGCTGCGGGCCCGCCGGCTCGGGGGCTTGCGGGGCACCCGCATGAGCGACGTGCGACCTTCCGCGGGAGCGGGGGAGCGGCTATGGGTCGCCCGGCTACCGGTCACGCTGCGGAGCGCGTGTCTGGGCGCCTGGATCGTCGCCGCGGCGGGGCCACGCGTCGGGGCGGCGCGCAGCGAGACGCGCAGCGAGGGGATCTCGATCGTCCTGTGCGTGGACTTGTCGAGCAGCATGCTCGCTGAGGACTTCGCACCCGCGAACCGGATCGATGTGGCGAAGCAGACGGCGATCGAGTTCGTGCGGGCCCGCAGCTCGGACCGGATCGGGCTCGTCGCCTTCGCCGCGCAGGCGCTCACGCAGGTCCCGCTCACCACCGACTATGCCGTGCTCGAGCAGGGCATCCGCGGTCTGAAGATCGGGATGCTCGAGGACGGGACGGCCATCGGCACGGGGATCGCCACCGCGGCGAACCGACTGCGTCGCGCGCCGGGGAAGAGCAAGGTGATCGTGCTGCTCACCGACGGCGTCAACAACCGCGGCACCGTCGATCCGCGCACCGCGGCTCAGGCGGCCGAGTCGTTCGGCATCCGGATCTATACGATCGGTGTGGGGACGCGGGGCCAGGCCCCGGTCCCGATGGGGCAGGGGCTCGAGGGGCTGCGTTACCAGATGATGCCGGTCGAGATCGACGAGCCGTTGCTGACCGAGATCGCCTCCACGAGCGGCGGCCGCTACTTCCGCGCCACCGACACGGAATCGCTGCGCCACATCTTCGAGGAGATCAATCGGTTGGAGAAGTCGAGCGTGGAGCAGGTGGTGTACCGCCGCTTCGACGAAGCGTACCGCGTGCCGCTCGCGCTCGGGCTTGTCGCCCTGGCGCTCGAGATCGTCCTGTCCGCGACGTTCGCAGTGCGGGTGCCCTGATGAGTTTCGACGCCCCCGTGGTGCTGGCGCTTGCGCCCCTGATCGGTGGGGCGGTGTGGTTCGCGGCGGCGTGGGCGCGGCGGGCGCGCATCCGGCGGGCCGGCCTGTGGTCGGAGGAAACCGTGCGCCGGGCCCTCGCGGCCGGACGCCTCGGCCCCACCGCGCTCTCGATCGCGGCCTTCCTGGGCGTCGTCGCGCTGGCAGGACCGCGCTGGGGCGAGGAGCGGATCGTGGCAGAGACCCGAGGCCTGTCGCTCGTCGTCGCCGTGGACATCTCCCGCTCGATGCTCGCCGAGGATGCGAGCCCGAGCCGCCTGGGGCGCGCGCTGCGCGAGGCGCGCCGCCTGGTCCAAGACTTGGAGGGCGACCGCCTGGGCCTGGTGGCCTTCGCGGGCTCGAGCTACATCCTGTCGCCCCTCTCGATCGACGGCTCGGCGATCACGCTCTACTTGGACGCGCTCGATCCCGACGTGGCATCCGAGGGCGGGACCGGGCTTGCGTCGGCGCTGCGCCAGAGCGGGGAGCTGCTGCGCGCGGGCTCCGACCTGGCGGATCGCGTCCTGGTGATGTTCACCGACGGCGAGGCGCACGATACCCTCCCCGCGGTCGTCGCGCAGGCGCAGCGGCTCCAGTCCCTCGGGATCCACCTGATCCTGGTGGCGGAGGGCGGCCGCACGCCGGCGCGCATCCCGGTGCGCGACGAGCGCGGCGCGCTCATCGGGTGGCAGAAGGACGACGCCGGTGCGGTGATCGCAACGTCGCGCCGCGACGACGTCCTCGGGGCGGTGGCGGACGCCGCGCAGGGCACGCTCGTCGCCGCGGACCTCCCCGACCAGGCGGGTGCCGTGCGCGACCTCGTCGCATCCTACAAGCGCGCCCGCGCCAGCGAGGCGCGCGCCGAGCGCGGCCGACCGCGCGCCTGGCTGCCCCTCATGCTGGCGGTGACGCTGCTCGTGGTCCAGGCCGCTTCGCGCCGGACCGCGGCGCTGATCGGGCTGGCGTTGCTGACCCTCGGGACGCCGCGCGCCGGGGGGGCCCAGCAGGCGCGGCGCCCCCGCTCGCCCGCGGAGCGAGCCTGGGACCGCCGCGATCTGGCACAGGCCCGCGACGCCTACGTCGCCGAGATCCCGCGCCGCGGCCAGGACGACACGGCGTGGTACAACGCTGGCAGCGCGGCCCTCGCCGCCGGGGACGCCGAGACGGCGCAGGCCGACCTAGGACACGCCGCCGCCTCGCTCGACCCCGAGCTCCGCTTTCGGGCGTTGTACGATCTCGGGGTCCTGGGGCTGCGCGAGGCCGTAACCGACAGCGCCAACCGCGATGCGCACCTGGCTGATGCCGAGCGCGCCTATCGGGAGGCCCTGCTGCTCCAGCCGCACAGTTTCCCCGCGAAGTGGAACCTCGAGCTCGCGGTGCGCCGCCGCGGGGGGAGCAGCAGTCAGAACAACCCACCGCCCGCGGGGGGCGGAGGAGGTGGTGGGGCACCGCAGGGCGGTGGCGGGGCGGGGGGCAGCGCCGCCCGGGGTGGCGGCGGGGCTGAAGGCGGCTTGAGCCAGTCCCAGGCGGATCAGATCCTGCGCTCGATCGGTCAGGAGGAACTGAACACGCGGCGCGACCGCACGGGTCACATCCGGCGGGCGGTCGAGCCGGGGGTGAAGGACTGGTGATCGCGGCGCTGGGGCTCTTGGCCGCGCTGCAAGGGGCGCCGCCGGACGTCACGGCGCGCGTGGACCGCGCGCGGCTCACGGCCGGTGAGGAGCTGCGCCTCACCGTGCGCGCCCGCAGCCGCACCGCCGAGCCCGTGACCGTGGTGCTTCCGGCCCTCACCGGCTTCGCGATCACCGGCTCGCGCGAGGTCACCGAGGTGACGATCGAAGGGCTCGGCGCTCCGGTCCGCACGACGACGCGCGAGCTCGCGCTCCGGGCCCAGCGTCCCGGCACGCTCGTGATCGGTCCGGTGCGGGTGCGGCAGGGCGGGCACGAGGTGGCGACCGCGCCGATCACGGTGACGGTGGATAGCGCCGCGGTGGGACTCGCTACCGCGCTTTCTCCCATCGCGCGCGGCCTGCTCGACGCCGCACCGCCGCCCGCGCGCAACGACCAGGTGGCGGTCACGGTGATCGTCCCGGGCGACTCCGTGCTGGTGGGGCAGCAGGTGGACGTGATCGCCGCGGCGTGGTTTCCGCGAGAGGTGCGCGAGCGCCTGCGCCGCGCGCCGATCCTGACGATGCAGACGCCCGAAGGCGTGTGGGCGTACCCGGGGGCGGCGCCGACGGCGGTGGCCGCGTCGCGCCTGGTGCGCGGCCGCTGGATGGACCTGTTCGTCGCTCATCAAGCCGTCTTCCCGCTCACGCGGGGCCTGATCGTGATTCCACCGGCCGTGGTCGACTATGCCGTTCCGGTCAGCTTCTCCTTCTTCAGCCGCGAGGACCGGTACTCGCTCCGGAGCGATACGGTGTCGTTGACGGCGCTGCCGCTCCCCGCGTCAGGGCGGGCCGCGGGAAGAGACCAGCGCGTCGCAGCGCAGGGACTGACGCTCGACCTCGTGATCGATCCGGCGAACGGCCGGGTCGGCGAGCCGATCGACGTGACGGCGCGGCTCTCGGGGGTGGGCAACGTGGCGCT
>QHTX01000188.1 GCA_003220975.1 Gemmatimonadota bacterium
ACCAGGGACCACATCTGCACTTCGAGATCCGGGGCCAGGGTGGGATCGCGCTCGATCCGGTCAACTGGCTCAAAAGCCGCAAGTAGACGTGAGGCGTGACGCAAAGGCGTCGCGAAGAACCGTCACGAAGAGGCGTCAGGCGATCCACGGTTCCCCGCGACGCCGGGTCGTGACGTCGTTCCGTGACGCCGTCTTCGTGACGGTTCTCGTTGCGACGGCAGCCTGTCACGGGGACGGAAGCGTGTTGCGGGTGTCCGGCACCGTCGAGATCCGCGAGCTGCAGCTCGCCCCGCTCGCCTCCGGCCGGTTGACGCGGCTCCTCAAGGACGAAGGGGACACAGTGCGCCGCGGCGACACGATCGCGGTGCTCGAGCAACCGGGGCTCGAGGCGTTGATCAGCCAGCGACGCGCGCAGGCACAGGCGGCGGCCGAGCGCACCGCGGAAATCACCGCCGCCGTCGCGGACAGCCAGCGCGCGGCGAACGACCTGCGGCGCGCCGTGCCGCTGCACGAGAGCGGGGTGATCTCGGCGCAGCAGTTCGAGACCCTGACGTCGGCGGCGGCGGCCGCGGCGGCGCGGCTGCAGGCGGTGCGGGCCGCTACGCGGGACTCCGCGGCGGCGCGGGCCGGCGTGCTCGCCACCGAGGCCATCCGCGACCAGCTCACGGTGATCGCGCCCGACGACGGGATCGTGCTCAGCCGGTTCGCCGATCCGGGCGAGGCCCTCGCGACCGGCACGCCCGTGATCTCCCTCGGCCTCGTGCACCGCCCGTGGATCCGGGCGTACGTGGGCGACCGCTACGTCGGCCGGGTCAAGGTCGGCGCGGCCGTCACCGTGCGGCCCGACGGGTACGACCGCGCGTTCTCGGGCCGCGTCGTGGAGATCTCGTCGCGCGCCGAGTTCACTCCCCGGGCCGCGCTGACGGAGCGGGAGCGCGCCGATCTCGTGTTCGGCCTCAAGGTGGAGCTCGATAGCGCGGACGCCGGCGGCCGGGTGAAGGCGGGCATGCCCGTGACCGTCGAGATCCCGCTGCTTCCGTGATTCAGGCCGCCGTCGAGACCCGCGACCTCACGCGGCGCTTCGGCGCGCTCACCGCGGTCGATGCCCTCACCCTCCGCATCGAGACGGGCGAAGTCTTCGGCCTGCTCGGTCCGAACGGCTCCGGCAAGACGACGACGATCCGCATGCTGTGCGGGCTGCTCGAGCCGTCCGCCGGGTCGGCGCTGGTCACGGGACTCGACGTCACCGTCGCGCCCGAGCAGGTCAAGCAGCGGATCGGGTACATGGCTCAAAAGGTCGGGGTATACGAGGACCTGACGGTCGCCGAGAATCTCGATTTCTACGCGGGGATTTACGGCCTGCGGAGGGGCGCGACGCGGGCGCGCCTGGCCGACGTCGTTGCCTTCCTCGCGTTGGGCGATCGGCTCGGCCAGCTCGCGGGGCATCTCTCGGGCGGCTGGAGGCAGCGACTTGCGCTGGCGTGCGCGCTGATCCACCAGCCGGCGCTGCTGTTTCTCGATGAGCCCACCGCCGGCGTGGATCCCGCCGCCCGACGCCGGTTCTGGCGCACGATCCACGACCTCGCCAGGGCGGGGACGACGGTCCTCGTGACGACGCACTACATGGACGAGGCGGAACAGTGCAAGCGGCTGGCGATGATGAGCCGGGGGCATCTCATCGCGCTGGGGACTCCCGCCGAAGTGGCGGCTCAGGTGGGCGGACGGGGGGGGACGCTCGAGGACGCGTTCGTGATCCTGCAGGAGCGCGACGAGCGATGATGCCCCGCTTCTGGCCGATGTTCCGCAAGGAGTTCATCCAGATGCGCCGGGACCGCCTGACCTTCGGGATGTTGATCGGCATCCCGGTGATCCAGCTGCTCGTCTTCGGGTACGCCATCCAAACCGATGTGCGCAACCTGCCGACCGTGGTGCTCGACGAGTCGCGCACGCCCGAGAGCCGGGACCTGATCGCCGCGTTCGAGAACACGGGCAATTTTCGCGTGGTCACGCACGTCGACGGGCGGCCGGCGCTGGACGCCGCCATCGCGCGCGGCGACGCTCAGGCCGGCATCGTGGTGCCCTACGCGTACCCGCGCGACCTGGCCCGCGGCACGACGGCCACCGTGCAGGTGATCGTGGACGCCGCCGACCCCCTCTCGTCCCAGGCCGCCCTGAGCGCCGCGGCCGGCGTCGCCCAGGTGCGCAACCTCGCCATCCTGTCCCGGGCGGCGGGCCGCAGCATCCCGGTCGAGGCGCGGGTCCGTCCCCGCTACAACCCCGGG
This sequence comes from Gemmatimonadota bacterium, assembly GCA_003220975.1. Classification (GTDB taxonomy): domain Bacteria; phylum Gemmatimonadota; class Gemmatimonadetes; order Gemmatimonadales; family GWC2-71-9; genus AG41. The sequence continues at coordinate 2,283 of QHTX01000188.1, forward strand.
CTGCGCAGCCCCAACTACATCGTGCCCGGCCTCGTTGGCGTCATTCTCACCATGACCATGGTGCTCATCACCGCCATGGCCATCGTGCGGGAGCGCGAGCGCGGCACGCTCGAGCAGCTCATCGTCACCCCTATCACGAAGACCGAATTGATGCTGGGGAAGATCACTCCGTACGTGGGCGTCGGCCTCCTGCAGATGACCGCCGTGCTGATCCTCGGCCGGTTCGTGTTCGACGTCCCGCTCACGGGGAATATCCTGCTGCTCTACGGCGTGAGCCTCATCTTCATCATCGCGAGCCTGGCGCTCGGCCTGTTCGTCTCCACACTGGTGCGGACCCAGCAACAAGCGATGCAGGCGAGCTTCGGCTTCATGCTCCCCAACATCCTGCTGTCGGGCTTCATGTTCCCCCGCCAAGCCATGCCGGAGTTCGCCCAGTGGCTCGGGCTCCTCGTTCCGCTGACGTACTTCCTGAAAGTGGTGCGGGGAATCCTGCTCAAGGGGGTCGGGCTGGAGGCGCTGTGGCGGGAAGTGCTCATCCTCGCGGGGTTCGCGGTCGTGCTGATCGCGGCGTCGGTGCGGCGCTTCCGCAAGACGCTGGACTAGCGTACGGGCGCGGCATTGCCGTGCCCCTGTACGGGCACGGCATTGCCGTGCCCCTGCTGAGCCGCTACGTCTTCTCCCCCGCGACGCCGATCCGGTCGGGCTCGTGCTGCTTGCCGCGCTCCAGCGCCGCTTCCACCTGGGTGAACAGATCCTCGGGGCGCAGCACCTCGGAGTGGGGAAACGCGACCACGCCCGCCGACAGGGTCGGCCCCTGGCCCGCCCCCAAGTCGGGGAAGGTATGGCGCGCCACGACCTGACGCAGCCGCTCGACGAACTGCCGGCCCCCGTGGGTATCGGTCTCGGGGAGGATCAGCGCGAACTCGTCGCCGCCGTAGCGCGCCACGAAGTCGGGGGCGCGGATCTCGCGCTGCATCATGGCGCCGATCTCGGCGAGCACCCGGTCGCCGGCCGGCTGACCCAGCCGCTCGTTGACCTCGCGCAGCCGGTCCACGTCGATCACGACGAGCGCGAACCGCAGCGAGTAGCGCCGCGCCCGCTCGAACTCGTCGCGCACCCGGCGGTCCAGCGCGTCCAAGCTGGCGCAGCCCGTCAGCACGTCGGTCACGCCCGCGCTGATCTGGCGGCGGTAGATCGCGGCGCGTCGCTCTTCGTTTTCGAGCACCCGCGCCGCGGCTTGCGCCATCGTGTTCGCGAACCCCACGTCCTGCGACCGCAGCTGGGGGTCGCCCTGCACCGTCCGCAGGAAGAACACCCCGGCCGCGCGTCCCTGCACGAACACCGGGAGCGCGACGGCCGACTGGACGTTCACCTCGAGCTGCTGCTGGATCCAGCGCTGGCGGATCGACTCGAACAGCGGGTGCTCGTGCACGTCGTGGATGATCACCGGTCGCTCGGTGCGGATCGCCTCCTGAATCTCCGGGTAGCGCGAGAGCTCGACGCGGAGGTCGCGGATGGCGGGGTTCTCGTACACGGCCACCACGCGACCCTTGTCCTCGCCCGGGGCGGTGAGCACGAACGAGCAGTGGGTGAGCCCGAACGCCTGCCCGACCCGGCGCACCAGCGTCTGGAAGATCTCGTCGGCGCGGAGCGCCGCCGACACTTCCTGGAAGATGTCGAACAGCAGGTCGCGCGAGCGCAGGGCGTCGCGCGCCTCCGCCAGCTCGCGCCGCATCCGCAGATCGGCGTCGATGCGGGCGCGCAGCTCGCCGAAGTGGACGGGGCTCATCATGGCGTCCAGCGCTCCCGCCTGGAGCGCTTCCGCCACCGCGTCCGCGCCGCCGTCCGCCACCAGCACGATCACGGGCGCGCCGCCGAACCGCGGCGCGCTCGCGAGATCGCGCACCGCGTCGGCGAGCCGGGCCTGCTTGGTGCCGACCGCAAAGATCACGAGATCGGGCGGATGGGTCTCCACCCGGTCAAGCGCGGGAGGGGGAAAGGGCGCCTCGGTGACCTGGAAGCCCCCGCGCACGAGGAACCGCTCCAGGCCGTCGGGCCGCGAGCCGGCCTCACCGACGAGCAGGATCTTGGGCTGGGTCTGGTCGGGCAAGGCTCCTGGCCGCACCTTGGAGCGTGTCAAGGTATAGTTCACCCCATGGGTCGGCAACCGGCGCCTGAGACCCGGCGCAAGCGGCGTCGCATGGTGGCGAGCCAGCTCGCAGCTCGGGGCATCCGCGACGGCCGGGTACTCGCCACGATGGCGTGGCTGCCGCGCGAGTGGTTCCTGCCGCCCCACCTCGCCGACGAGGCGTACGACGACGCGCCGCTCCCCATTGGCAACGGCCAGACGATCTCGCAGCCCTTCATCGTGGCGCTGATGACCGAAGCGCTCGCGCCACGGCGCGGCGACTGCGTGCTCGAGATCGGCACCGGCTCGGGCTATCAGACGGCGGTGCTCGCGCACCTCGGCGCGCGGGTGTACACCGTCGAACGGCTGCCCGACCTGTTGGTGGAGGCGGAGGAGCGGTTCCGCCGGCTGGGCCTCCGCGGCATCGAGACGCGGCTGGGCGACGGCGCGGCCGGGTGGCCGGAGCGCGCGCCGTTCCAGGGCATCATCGTCACGGCGGCGGCGCCGGCCGTGCCGCCGCCACTCCCGGAGCAGCTCGCGCCGGGGGGCCGGCTCGTGATCCCGGTCGGTGACCTCGCCTCCCAAGAGCTGGTCGTGCTCGAGCGCGGGCCCGCCGGCCTGGTCGCGCGACGCGCCGGCGGCGTGCGGTTCGTGCCGCTGATCTCGCGCCTCGCGTTCACCGAAGAGCCGTGGGGCTGAAGCCGGGGCGCCTTCCCGGCGACCTGCTCGGCGCGCACGTGTCGACGCAGGGCGGCGTCGCGGAGGCGCCGGCGCGCGGCACGGTGATCCGCGCCACCGCGATCCAGCTGTTCACCAAAACGCCGAACCAGTGGCGGGAGCCGGCGCTCGATGACGCCGAGATCGGCCGGTTTCGCGCCGCGCTCGCGGGAAGCGGAATCCGGGCCGTGGTTGCGCACGACAGCTACCTGATCAATCTGGCGTCACCAGATGAGACGTTGCGCAACAGAAGCGTGAGAGCCTTCGCGGGCGAGTTGCAGCGCTGCCGGGCGCTCGGTATCCCCTGGGTCGTGTCGCACCCCGGGAACTACATCGACGAGCGCGCCGCAGGGTTGGAGCGCAACGCGCGCGGCTACGCCGATTGCCTCGCCCTGGTGCCGGGCGAGGTAGGCGTCCTCATCGAGGGAACGGCGGGCGCGGGCACGGCGCTCGGGTCGACGTTCGAGGAGCTACGGGCGCTGCGCGACGCGCTGCCCGCCGCCGGCCGCGCCCGCGTGGCGTTCTGTCTCGACACGGCGCATCTGCACGCCGCGGGGTATGACGTGGCCGGCGGGGGGGGCGGGCTCGAGGGGGTGTGGGAGCTGTTCGACCGGGAGGTCGGGCTCGCACTCCTCAAGTGCTTGCACCTGAACGACTCCAAGGGCGCGCCCGGGTCACATCTCGACCGCCACCAGTGGATCGGCGAAGGGGCGATCGGCCCCGAGCCGTTCCGGCGCATCATGCGCGAGCCGCGCTTCGCGGGAGTGATTAAGATTATCGAAACGCCGAAGGGCGACGACCCGGTCCGCCACGACCGGCGGATGCTGCGACGGCTGCGCGCCTACGCGCGCGGACCGCGCGATAACATCCGGATGACCGCAACCGTAGGCAGGGCGTGATCGCAGCGACGACGCAGCGCAGGCGCGGCACCGTGCCGCTCGCCGCGGCGCTCCTGGTCATCCAGGGGCTCGCCGGGGGGCTGGTGCCGCTGGTGCACGCGTCGGAGCGGCTCAGCGCGCCGGCCCACATCGAGGCGCGGCACGACGCCGGCTGCCTCGCGCTGCACGACGAGCTGCGCTGCGCGCTGTGCCACTACGCGAATTCGCGCGTGCAGCCGCAGCAGGCACGGACATTCGCCCCGACGGCGGCGCACCCCGAATGCACGGTGACCCCGCCGGCGGTCGCGCCGGCGCCGCGCTTCACCCGCCTCAGCTCCCCACCCCGAGCGCCTCCCAGCACCCGGCTGTAGCAGACCGGCGGCCCCCCCGCCCCCGCGGGAACCGCCGACCGCGCGCTCCCGCTCCGGGGGCGCGGTCGCCAGCCGTGGAACCTTGGAACAGGAGACGCTCGACGATGAGTCGACATCGATACGCCGTGATAGCCGCGCTCGCGGGGCTCGTCGCTCTGCCGGGCGCGGGTTCCGCGCAGCAGCCCACCCAGCGCCAGATCGATTCTCTCGCGGCCCAGGTGCGCGCGCTCAAGGCGCAACTCGACAGCTTGCGCGCGGCGCTCGGGCGGAGGCCAGCCGCGGTCGCGCCCGCGGCGGCGGAAGACACGTCGCTCGCCGCGCTGCGGGCCGCGGCCGCCGCCGCCGCCGGGACGGACACGACCAAGCTCAAGGCGGACACGGCGGGCCCGACCAAGTTCGTCGGCCGC
>QHTX01000189.1:0-1196 GCA_003220975.1 Gemmatimonadota bacterium
TCGAGCGAGACGGCCGGGAAGATGAACCGCGCGGCGATCGAGGCGAGCACGAATCCCGCGAGCCCGAGGTTCAGGAAGGACACGAGCGTAACATAGAAAAAGCTCACCTGCTCGCCGCGATGGAGCGGCAGCGCCTTGATGTTGAAGAGGTACACGATCACGAGCACCGCGAGCAGGATCAGCTGGCTCCACTGCGTCGTGTCGCGGAAGAAGAGCTTGATGTCCTTGAGCACGAACTCCCGCTTCGCCACCGGCAGGAACCCGAGCAGCGTGCCCACGGTCCAGCCCCACAGGCGGCCCCGCACGAACCGCTCGGCGCCCTCCTGCGCCTTCGTGAATCCCGGCGCGAACAGCTCCCGGTGCAGCATCGCCCCGAGCGTCACGGCCGCGGCGGCCGTCGTCCACAGCAGCACGAGGGGCAGGGGATCGAAGCCGCCGCGCAGGAAGCTCATGGTCGCGCGGGTCGCCCACTCGCTCGGCAGGAACGGGGACGTGGGCGTCCGCAGCATCGCCCCCGAGCAGCACGCGCCCGTCGGTGGGGCGGAGGATGCCCGCGATCATCCGGAGCAGCATGATCAGCCCGCCGCCCGCGCCGAGCGCGATGATCGACAGCAGGTCGCGCGTCCGCCGCGCGGGAAAGATGTTCACGAGCACGAGCGTGAGCGCCGATCCCACCACGGCGGGCACCACCAGCATCGGGACGAGCGTGAGCACCGCGTACGGCGCGAACCACACCCCGCCGCGGTAGATCACGCCGTACGCGGCGAGGATCGGCACCGTCATCAGCGCCACCATCCAGGACGAGTGCATCAGCGTCTCCCCGAGCTTCGCGAGGTAGATCCGTAGCCAGTCGACCGGCGCCGAGACGAGGAGATCGAGGTCCTTCGCGAGGAAGAAGCTCGACAGCGCCGTGATGACGTTGGAGAGCACGAGGATGGCGATGAAGGACAGCAGGACGAGGCCGAGCAGCTTGCCCGCCAGCAACGGGCCCAGCTCCTCCACGCCGCGAAAGTACTTGAGGATCCTGTAGAGCACGCCGAACACGCCGACCCAGAAGGCGAGTCCCACCACGATCAGCGTCAGCAGCTTGCCGCTGCCGCCGCGCGAGCGCTCCTCGCGGATCCGTTGCAGGGCCGTGCGCCACTTCGGCTCGATCACGCGCCACAGGGACGGCTGCTTCACGGAGTCGCCCCCCC
>QHTX01000189.1:1210-8380 GCA_003220975.1 Gemmatimonadota bacterium
CACGTGCGCCCCGCCGGTGAGCTTCAGGAACAGCTCCTCGAGGCTGGCGTCGCCCGCGCGGTGCTGCCGCCGCAGATCGTCCACTGTCCCCTCCGCCACGATCCGGCCATGCTGGAGGATGGCGACGCGGTCGCACATCGCCTCGGCGACCTCCAGCGTGTGCGTGCTCATCAGCACGGTACCGCCGCGCGTCACGAACTGCCGGAAGATGTCCTTCAGGAGGCGCGCCGCCTTGGGGTCGAGCCCCACCATCGGCTCGTCCACCACGATGTATTGCGGCCGGTGGATCAGCGCGCTCGAGATGATCAGCTTCTGGCGCATCCCGTGGCTGTAGGCCTCGACCAGCTCGTCCTTCCAGCTCGCCAGCTCGAACACCTCGAGCAGCTCGGCGATGCGCCGCTCGATCGCCTCGCCCTCCTGCCCGTACAGACCCGCCACGAAGCGCAGGAACTCGGCACCGGTCAGCTTGTCGTACACGAACGGGCGATCGGGGATGAAGCCGAGCTTGAGCTTGGCCGCGATCGCGTTGCGGTGCACGTCGTCGCCCCCGAGCAGCACGCGCCCGTCGGTGGGGCGGAGGATGCCCGCGATCATCCGGAGCATCGTGGTCTTCCCGGCCCCGTTCGGCCCGAGGCAGCCGTACAGTAGGCCCTGCGGCACCTCCAGCGAGATGTCGTCCACCGCCACGAAGCTGCCGTAGTGTTTCGTGAGATTCTCGAGCCGGATCATGGCACCTCGAGCTTGAGACGCCCGATGAGGCGGACGAGCTCCGCCTGCCGGGCGAGGCCGCCCACGACGAGCCGCACATGGGCGGCGTCGGCGGGGAGCTGATCGAGCATCGGGTCCAACGCGACCCAGTCGCCCACGTACACTTCGGGCCAGGCGTGGTAATAAAAGTGGCCGCCGAGATGCACGAGCCCGGCCGCCGTGCGCGCGGGGAGCCCGGCCGCCCGCGCCAGGGCCACGTACAGCACGGTGTACTCGTTGCAATCCCCGCGCCGCGCGTCGAGCACCGCGAGGGCGCTGGGCGCGCCCGCCGCGACCTGGGGGTCGACGTGCCCGTGCACCCAGTCGAGCAGCAGCCGCGCCGCCCGGGCGGGGTCGCGCTCGCCGCCCAGCACGAGCTGCGCCAGCGCGTGGATGCGAGGATCGTCCCCTTGGATCAACGGCTCGGGCGCGAGGAACCGGGCCAGCGCCGTATCACGCGCCGGCAGCCGGTACCGGGCGGCGAGCTCGGCCGCTCCCTCGCGCTGCACCACGAGGGTGTCGCCGGCGAGTCGCTGCCGCCCGCTCGCGAGATCCGCTCCCCAGCGGGCGAGATCGACCCCCGTGAGCCGCACCCGCAGCCGGTCGGGGGTGCCTGCCTTCCCCCCCCCGCGGAGCGGGGCGCGCGCGGCGAGGGCGGTCAGCGGGATCACGTCGCCCGGGCCGGGAGCGGCGCTCGCGCGGGCCACCCGCAGCGTGTCCCGCTTGCGGAAGTTCTGGTAGGCGATCTCGAACGCCGAGCGCTCCAGCGTGAAGCCCGCGGGGCTCTCGGCTCGTACCACGTGCCCCTGGGCGTCGATCCACGCCCGGCCGCGCACGCCGCCCGTCTCTTCTTCGATGCCGAACGCCCGCACCGTGTCGAAGTGCGCCGGCACCCAGGCCATCGCCGTCGAGTCGTAGGCCGCGCTGTCGGCGACGACGAACGTGGACTCCGCGGCCACCTTCACGGTCACGGGGCGCTCGCTCAGGAGCAACGGGTCGAACACCGAGATCGTGTCGGTGCGGCCGGGCTTGAGCGCGCCGCCGAACGCGAGCCGGAGCGGCAGCAGGCTCGGGAGCACGATCGGGTGCCGCAGCGGGACGCGGGTGGTCTCCGCGTGGTTCCCCGACTCGAGCGTCACGGTGAGGAGCGTGTCACCGCTCACGACCGCGTGGGCGGTGAACCGGCCGAAGTCGCCGTCGAACCGCGCGTCCACGCTTTGGAGCCGGAGCGCCCGGCTCACGGTCGCGCGGCTCATCGCGCTGGTGCGATGCAGACTGCCGAGGGCCGGGACGTCGAGCGCCAGCACGTCCGTGACGAGGATGGTGGTGCCGAGGGTGTCGATGGTGTTGGAGGCGAGCCCCACCTGCTGCCCGCCGACGTCAAGCCGGTAGTATGCCGCGCCCGGCGGTACGCTGAGCGCGGCCTCGGCGAGCCGCGCGCCCGTGGATTGAAAGAACTCCCGCCGGACCAGCCATCCGAGCGCCGCCACCCACGCCACCAGGATCGCCGTCGCCCAGCCGCGGCGCGTCACGACTGGGCAGCTCCCCCGGCCCCGCTGCGTCGTAGGGCGGCCTCGAACGCCTCACGCGCTTCCGGCGTCTCCACGACGAACGATACGTTCGTCGGGAACGTCGCGTTCCCGAGATGCGCGGTCAGCACCTGGACCATGATGTCGGCGGCGTCCTCCAGCGACAGGTTGCCCGCGCCCGTCCCGATCGGCGGGACGGTGAGGTGCGCGAACTCCCAGGCCTGCGCCTGCTCCAGCGCAGATTGCCAGGCGCGCGCCACGCCGCTGCGGGTGACGGGCTCGTCGTCGCTCTGGATGACCGCGTGGATGACGAACTCGGCCGGCAGGTCGCCGCCGCCCGCCGTCACGACCGCCGCGCCCACCGCGAGCTCCTTCTGCATGCGCAGGCGGCTCACGAATTCGGTTCCGCCCACCTGCTCGAGCCGGCGCACCACGGGTGTCGTCGGGTCGAGGCGGGCCGTGGCGGGGCGGACGAGCGCGTCGGAAGCGAGGAACGCGAGATCGTCCACGACCACGCGGATCACCTGCCGGCGGCCTCCCGCGAGCGGCGGTACATCCGCGTCGCCTCGTCCGGCCGGTTGAGGCGGTCCAGCACGATGCCGAGGCCGTACAACGCCTTGACGTTGCGGGGTTCGAGCTCGACGGCGCGCTCGTAGGCGACCAGGGCGCCGCGCAGGTCGTCCACGTGGTTCAGCGCTTCGCCCAGATAGTACCAGGCGACCGCGCGGCCGGGATCGGCTTCCGCGGCGCGGCGCAGCTGCGTGACGGCGGCACCCCACAGCCCGCGGCGGGAGAGCACCACGCCCAGGGCGGTCAGCGCTTCGCCGTGCGCCGGCGCCGCGCGCAGCACCCGGTCGTAGTCGCGCTGCGCGGCGGCGTACTCCCCTCCCGCCGCGAGCCGGGCGGCGCGCTCCAGGAGGGGGGCGACGTTCGCGGGGTCGGCGGCGAGCATCTCGTCCGGGCTCGGCGCCACGGCTTCGGCGGTTGGGGGACTGGCCGTGGGTACTTCGGCCGGAGCGGGCTCCGGCTCGACCGGCAGCTCGACCCTGATCGGCGGCGGCAGGTTGGCGCGGGCGACGTCGGCGGGCGACGCGATCGTGCTGGTCTCGGTGAGCGACTCGGCTTCCTCTATCAATTCCGCCGCCACCCGGGCCCGCTCGGCCGCCGTCTGCCACCGCGGATCGCGCTTGCGGATCACGCCCCCCCCTCCACCTCGCTCGCGAGCCAGGCGAGGTACGGCTCGAGCCCGCGCTCGACGGGCAGCGCGAGCAGCTCCGGCACCTCGTACGGGTGCTTCGCCCGCACCGCGGCGGCGAGCGCGTCCCACTTGCGAGCGTCGGTCTTGAGCAACACGACCACCTCCGTCTCCTCCGTCACCTTCCCTGCCCACCGATAGATCGATCGGGCCCCGGGGAGGAGCGTCCCGCAAGCTACCAGCCGGTCGGCGACCAGTGCTGTGACGAGCGCCCGGGCGTCCTGCTCGCTTGCGAGCGTCGTCAGCACCAGCAGCGCGGTGGGGCTCATGCGGGAGGGCTAACGTAGGGAACCGGCTGGGGTTAATCAAGGCGGTAAGGGCGGCAAAGACGGCAAAGACGGCACGAACACCTTGCCGCCCCTGCCGTCCTTGCCGCCCGTACGCCGAGAGTTGACCTGCGAACCGTTCCCTATCTAGCCTACGAGTCTATGTCCAGCGATGCGTTGATCGTCCGCGGCGCCCGCGAGCACAACCTCAAGAACATTACCGTCGAGATCCCGCGCAACAGCCTCACGGTGATCACCGGGCTGTCGGGTTCGGGGAAGTCGTCGCTCGCGTTCGACACGATCTACGCCGAGGGGCAGCGCCGCTACGTCGAGTCGCTCTCCGCCTACGCCCGTCAGTTCCTGGGCCTGATGGAGAAGCCGGACGTGGACGCCATCGAGGGGCTCTCGCCGGCGATCTCGATCGAGCAGAAGTCGGCGGGTCACAACCCGCGCTCCACCGTGGGGACCATCACCGAGGTGTACGACTATCTGCGTCTCCTGTGGGCCCGGTTGGGGACGCCGCACTGCCCGCGCGACGGCGCACCGATCGAGCGCCAGAGCGCCTCGCAGATCACCGACCTGGTGCTCGAGTGGCCCGAGGGGACGAAGCTCGAGGTGCTCGCGCCACTGGTGCGCGGTCGCAAGGGCGAGTTCCGCGAGGTATTCGAAGCGGCGCGCAAGCAGGGGTTCGTGCGCGTGCGGGTGGACGGCGCGGCGTACGACCTCGCGCAGGTGCCGAAGCTCAACCGGCGCCAGAATCACGACATCGCGGTCGTCGTGGACCGGCTGGTCGTGCGCAAAGCCGACCGTGCGCGGCTCGCGGACTCGGTCGAGACTGCGCTGAAGGCGGCGGACGGCACCGTGGAAGTGGTGCAGGGCTCCAAGTCCACGCTCTTCTCCGAGCGCTACGCCTGCCCTACGTGCGGGCTCTCGCTCCCCGAGCTCGAGCCGCGGCAGTTCTCGTTCAACTCGCCGTTCGGCGCCTGCCCCGAGTGCTCGGGCCTCGGCACGAAGCGCGAAGTGAGCGCCGATCTCGTCCTCGGCGACGCGAGCCTCACGATTCTCGAAGGCGTGATCCTTCCCTGGGGCGAGCCGAGCGGGTACCTGCGCAAAGTGATCCTGCCGAGTCTCGCGCGCGCCTTCAAGTTCGACCTCAACACGCCCTGGCGGGACCTGCCCGCCCCGGTGAAGAAGGTCGTGCTGGAGGGTGCGCCGGGCCGCACGCTCACCTTCCAGTACGCGAGCGAGCGCTGGCACGGCGAGTACGAGTCGGGGTGGGAGGGGGTGCTGAAGCATGTCGAGCGCCGCTATCGCGAGACGGCCTCCGACGCGGTGCGCGAGCAGCTCGAGGAATACATGGTGGAGCAGCCGTGTCCCGTGTGCGGCGGCAAGCGGCTGCGCCTCGAGAGCCTCGCCGTGCTCCTCCAGGGCAAGAGCATCGGCGACGTGGTGGACCTGCCCGTCGTGGACGCCCTCACGTTCTTCGAAGGCTTGCCGCTGCGAGGCAACGGCCGCGCGGGGCTGGACCCCGAGATCGCCCGGCCCATCCTCAAGGAGGTCAACGACCGGCTCCGCTTCCTCCGCAACGTGGGCCTCGAATACCTGACGCTCGGCCGGTCGGCGGACTCACTCTCGGGCGGCGAGGCCCAGCGCATCAGGCTCGCGACGCAGATCGGCAGCCGGCTCGTGGGCGTGCTCTACATCCTGGACGAGCCCTCCATCGGGCTGCACCAGCGGGACAACGCGCGGCTGCTCGCGACGCTCGGCGAGCTCAAGGAGCTGGGGAACACGGTGCTCGTCGTGGAGCACGACGAGGAGACGATCCGCGCCGCCGACCACATCGTGGACCTCGGGCCCCGGGCGGGACGGCACGGCGGGGAGGTCGTCGTCGCCGGCACCCTCGCCGAGGTGCTCGGCCACCCCGAGTCGCTCACGGCCCGCTACCTCCGGGGCGAGCTGCGCATCCCGGTCCCTCCCCGCCGCCGCCCGCGCGACCCCGAGCGCCGGCTCGCGGTGATCGGGGCGCGCCAGCACAACTTGCGCGACCTCACCGTGGAGTTCCCCCTGGGCTCGTTCGTGGCGGTGACCGGCGTGTCGGGGTCGGGGAAGTCCACGCTCGTCACCGACATCCTGTACCGCGCGCTGGCGCGGCACTTCTACCGCGCCAAGGTGATGCCGGGCGCCCACGACCGCATCGAGGGCCTCGACCACATCGACAAGGTGATCGACATCGACCAGAGTCCGATCGGGCGCACCCCGCGGTCCAATCCGGCGACGTACACCGGGCTGTTCACCCCGATCCGCGAGCTCTTCACCTACCTCCCCGAATCGAAGATCCGCGGCTACGGCCCGGGCCGGTTCTCCTTCAACGTGAAGGGCGGGCGGTGCGAGGCGTGTCAGGGCGACGGGCTCGTCAAAGTGGAGATGCACTTTCTCCCCGACGTCTACGTCCCGTGCGAGGTGTGCAAGGGCCGGCGCTACAACCGCGAGACGCTGGAGGTCCGATATAAAGGAAAGTCGATCGCCGACGTGCTCGGCCTGTCGGTCGCCGAGGCGCTGGAGTTCTTCGAGAACCAGCCGCGCATCCGGTCGAAACTGGAGCTCCTGAACGACGTAGGACTCGGGTACATCCACTTGGGCCAGTCGGCGACGACCTTGTCGGGCGGCGAGGCGCAGCGGGTGAAGCTCGCCACCGAGCTGGCCAAGCGCGACACGGGGCGCACCCTTTACATCCTGGACGAGCCGACGACGGGCCTGCATTTCGAGGACGTGCGGCTGCTGCTCGAAGTGCTGCACCGATTGGTGGACAAGGGGAACACCGTGGTGGTGATCGAGCACAATCTCGACGTCGTGAAGACGGCCGACTGGGTGATTGATCTGGGTCCCGAGGGAGGCGCGGCCGGCGGCACGGTCGTGGCCGCGGGGACGCCGGAGCAAGTGGCGCACACCCGAGGCTCGTTCACGGGCCAGTTCCTGCGCAAGGTGCTGGCGGCAGGCGACTAGCTCAGTAACTTCCGACCATGGACATCACCGGTGCCCTCGCCATCGTCTTGATCTTCGGAGGTGGAACGCTGTTTCTGCTCGCGATTTCGCCCGTGGGCAGGGCGATTGCCGAGCGCATCCGCCGCTCGGGCGGCGGCGCGCTGCCCGAGGACGTGCGCGGGGAGCTGGATGAACTCCGCTCGGAGCTCACGGGCGAGGTACACCAGCTCCGCACCGAAGTGAGCGAGTTGAGCGAGCGAATGGACTTCGCCGAGCGGTTGCTCGCCAAGCAACGCGACGGCGAGCGGCTCGCGCCGCCGCGGACCTGATGAACCCCGAGGCGCTGGCTGTCCTGATCCCCATCGTCGCCATCGGCGGGTTTTTCGCCTTG
>QHTX01000189.1:8401-9693 GCA_003220975.1 Gemmatimonadota bacterium
TGCGGACCTTCACCAAAGCGTACACGGCCAAGCTGCAGGCGGGGAGCCAGGTGGGCCCCGCGCTCGAGGCGAGGCAGGAAGAGGTTGCGACGGCGCTGGAGCAGCTGCGGCGGGAGGTGGCGGAACTCGCGGAACGCGTAGATTTTACCGAGCGGCTCCTCGCGAAGAATCGCGAGGGCGAGCGGCTCGGGCCGCCCCGCTGAGGCGGCGGAAACCCGTAGTGAGCGGGAGGCGTACAGCGTGACGATGCTGCAGGGCCCCCCGACGCCCCCGCCGCCGGGGCTCGACTGGACGTTCCTGCTCGACCAGGCGATGCCGATCGTCGCCATGATCGTGCTGTTCATCGGCTTGCGGTGGGTGTTGCAGACCCCGGTTGGCGAGGCGCTTGCCGAGCGGATCCGCACGAAAATGCGGGGCCGTCCTGGGGTCATAGGCGAGGATCCGCACCGGGTCGCCGCGCTGGAGGATCAGGTGGCGCAGCTCCACGGCCAGGTCGCCGAGCTCGCGGAGCGCTTAGATTTCGCCGAGCGCATGCTCGCCGAGCGGCGGGAGCGCAAGTTAGGGGGGGGCGCGGGACGGTGACGCCCCGCCAGGACAGCGAGGGTCTTCATGGGAATCTTTGACCGTCTCTCGACGCTGATCCGGTCGAACATCAACGACCTGATCTCCCGTGCCGAGCATCCGGAGAAGATGCTGAACCAGCTGATCGTCGACATGCGGGGCCAGCTGGCGAAGGCGAAGCAGCAGGTGGCGGCGGCGATCGCGGACGAGAAGCGTCTGGCGTCGCAGGTGGATCAGGAGAAGAAGAGCGCCGAGGACTGGGAGCGGCGGGCGGTGCTGGCGGTGCAGGAGGGGCGGGACGACCTCGCGAAGCAGGCGCTGCTGCGCCACAACGACCACGCGCAGGGCGCGGTGCAGCTGCACGAGACGTGGGTGAAGCACCGCGAAGAGACGGAGAAGCTCAAGCTCTCGCTGCGCCAGCTCAACGACCGCATCGAAGACGCGAAGCGCAAGAAGAACATCCTGATCGCGCGCCAGAAGCGGGCCGAGGCGCACAAGCGCATTCAGGAGACCATGTCGTCCATCGGCGACAAGGGCGTGTTCGAGACGTTCGAGCGCATGGCGGAGCAGATCGAGCACGAGGAGCGGAAGCTCATCGCCGCCGCCGAGGTGAACGAGGATTTGACGGGCGACAGGCTCGTGAAGCAGTTCCAGGCCCTCGAGGTGAAGGCCGACGCCGACCAGCAGTTGCTCGACCTGAAGCGCAAGCTGGGGCTGCTCCCGGCGGGCTC
>QHTX01000189.1:9779-10259 GCA_003220975.1 Gemmatimonadota bacterium
CACGGTTGTCGGGCGCCACGTTCGTGGCGCTCTTCGTTGCCGCCCTGACCATCTGGTTCGCCGTCCGGGTGGTCGAAGTCCTGCTCCTCGTGTTCCTCGCGGCGTTGTGCGCGGTGTACCTCTCGGCCATCACCGACGTGCTCGAGCGCCGTTTCCGGTTCCGCCGCTGGCTCGGACTGGCCACGGCCGTGGTGGCGACGCTCGCGGCCGTGGCGGGGATCGGCGCGCTGCTCGTCCCGCCCGTCATCGAGCAGACCCAGGCGCTCGTGTCCGGGCTGCCCCAGACGCTCACCGACATCCAGACCGTCGTGGCGCGCTGGGCGAGCCAGTACCCCGTGCTGCGGCAGACCGATCTCGCCGAGCCGACCCGCGGCCTCGTCGCCAGCCTGGTCGACGACGCGTCGAGCTTCCTGCGGGGCTCGATCCTCCCGTACGTGCGCGCCGGCGGGAAGCTCTTCATCGAGGGCGCGAGCGTGATCG
>QHTX01000212.1:0-2790 GCA_003220975.1 Gemmatimonadota bacterium
GCTTCTATGTGGCACCGGGGCCGTCGCACACCGTCGTGAACAACCCGACGTTCACGTTCGCGACGGGGATCGCGCGCAACGTCGCGGTGGGCGCGCAGTTCGCCACCCACTCCTTCATCATCGAAGGATTCAGCGGCTCGCAGTCGAGCAACGAGACGCAGTTGTACGCCCGGTGGCGGGCGTGGGGCGGCCCTGAGGGGAGCGAGGGCTTTCACGTGTCCGTCACGCCGGCCTACAACTTCCTCGCGAAGAGTGGGGACGGCGAATTAGGCGCCGATTGGACGAAGGGTGCCCTGACACTCGAGGGCGCGGCCCGCATCGCGGGCAAGCCCCTCGGCCAGTCCAGCGCGCGAGCCGCGTTCGGAGGCGGGTTCGTCGCGCGGGTCAACCGCTACGTCGCGCTCAGCGCGGACGTCGGATCGTTCGTGAGCCCCACCGTGCTCGCGGCGTGGAGCGCCGCGCTGAACGTATCGATCCCCGGCTCGGGACGTGAACAGTATTGAAGGGAGCTCGCGCCGCAGCCCCCTCGTCGCCGGCATCACCAGCAAGCCCCTCTACGGCTTCGAGTTCACCATCCCGCTGCACCTGAAGCGCTTCAGCCCCTGGTTCCACAAGACGCCGAAACCGATCGTCCTCGGCAGCGCGGCCGGGGCGGCGATCGCGGCCGACGTGCGGATGTCCAACGTCAAGTTCATGGGCGACACGATCACGATTGCCGCGGGCCAAGCGGTGCGCTGGACGAACGCGGATCCGATCGAGCACACCGTCACGTTCGACGGCGCCGCCGAGCCAGGTTCCCCGGTGATCCCGCCGAACGGCAGCTACGTTCACCGCTTCGACAAGCCGGGGACGTACACGTATCACTGCACGCCGCACCCGTTCATGAAGGGCGCGGTGGTCGTCAGGTAATGGCGGACGATCTCGACCGGCTGTTCGAGCGACTCGTGACGGTCCTGGCGCAGGACGCGCCAGGACGGCTCGCGATTCCATTCCCCGCCGCCGAAGTCTACGAGCGGCTCGTCCCCTACCGCTCGAACCGCTCGACCCTCAAAGTCGCGACCCACGAGGACTACGAGATGGCGGTGATGCGGCTGCTCTCGGGGGAGCGGGGCTACGCCTCGCTCGACCTGCCCGACGTCCAGGAGGCGCTCGGGCGGGAGGCCAAAGAATCGAATCCCGACACGGGTCTGTTCCGCCAGTTTCCGCAGGCGATCCTGAGCCTCAACCGGATCGCGGCAGAGCGGTTCCTGCGGGGCGACCGGTCGTACGCCCCCCCCCCGCCCCCCCCGCCCCCCCCGCCCCCGGCCGCGCCGCTGCCGCCGCCGGAGGTGGTGGCATCGGACGAGGACGCCGAGGACGACGCCAAGGAACCGGAGGAGCCGGTCTCCGCGTCACCGTTCGAGCTGGCCGAGCAGTCGGAGACGCCGCGTCAGTGTCCGTACTGCGGTGAAACCGTGCCGGGGGCGCGCAAGGTGAACTTCTGCCCGCAGTGCGGGCAGCCGCCGTCGGGGGAGCTGCGCTGCCCGGCGTGCGGCAGCGAGGTGGACGTCGGCTGGCGCTACTGCGTGAGCTGCGGCCGCGCGACGGGTTTCGAGTGAGGCGCTACCACGTCGCCGTGATCGCCGGAGACGGGATCGGGCCGGAGGTCGTCGAAGCGGCGATCCCGGTGCTGGAGCGCGCGGCCGCGAAGCACCACTTCGGACTCGATTTAGAGCGGCTCCCCTATTCCGCCGATCATTTCCTCAAGACGGGAGAGACCCTTCCCGATGCGGCGTTTCGACATCTGCGGGACGGTGCCGACGCCATTCTGTTGGGCGCCCTCGGCGACCCCCGCGTCCCGGGCAACGAGCACGCGCGGGACATCCTCCTGGGGCTGCGGTTCAAGCTCGATCTCTACGTCAATTTCCGACCGGTCACGCTGCTCCATCCCGACCTCACGCCGCTCCGCAACAGCCGGCCGATCGACTTCGTCATCTTCCGCGAGAACACGGAAGGCGTGTATCTCGGTCGGGGGCGCATCGACGGCGATCAATACATCGCGGAGGAGGTCAACACCGCGCAGGCATCATCCGGGCGGCGTTCGAATGGGCGAAGGGGCACGGCAAGACGCGCGTCACCATGAGCGACAAGGCGAACGCGGTGCCGGCGCACAAGGTGTGGCAGGACACCTTCAAGCGGGTCGCCGGCGAGTTCTCCGGTATCACGCCCGAGCATCGCTACGTGGACGCGCTCGCGATGGAGCTGGTGCGCGAGCCCGAGCGGTTCCAGGTCATCGTGACGAACAACCTGTACGGCGATATCCTGTCCGACCTGGGCGCGGGGCTCGTTGGCGGCCTCGGGCTGGCCGCGAGCGCTAACCTGCACCCGGGCCAACCGGGCCTGTTCGAGCCGGTGCACGGCTCGGCCCCGCCGCTCGCCGGCAAGGGCGTGGCGAATCCCATGGCGACCGTGCTGACGGGCGCCCTGCTGTTCGAGCACTTGGGCCACCCGGAGGCCGGGCGCGACCTGGAGCGGGCGGTGCGGGAGACGCTCGCGGCAGGCGTGCGGACGCCGGACATCGGCGGGAAGGCGACGACGAGAGAAGTGGCAGAAGCGGTAGCAGGTGCGCTGTAGGTTGTGCTGAAGGACGAAGTGCTTGTGGTGAAAGAACTTTGACTCGGCCCACCCCTCCCCTTAGATTCGCTAGGCCATGACCACCCTCAGCCGAAACGCGCAGGTCCTCCGGTACCTGCTCGAGGTCGCACCCGGTGTCGGGCGGATCAAGCTGGTAAAGTACGCGTACCTTGCCGA
>QHTX01000212.1:2820-4465 GCA_003220975.1 Gemmatimonadota bacterium
ATCGCTACCTGGGCCGAGCGATCTCGAACTTTCGCTACCGCTTCGACAAGCATGGGCCATTCGATCGCGCGTTCTTCGATACGAAGGACGAGCTCGTACGCGAGGGGTACGCAACTGAGACGCCCACACGAATCGGTCCATACGATGGGTACGACTACCGCCCGACCAACCAGCCGGTGGCGTACGGGTTCAGCCAAGCAGAGGTAGAGATCCTGCGCTATGTCGCCGAGACGTACTTGAATGAAACCGCTATCAGGTTGTGCGAGGACGTCGTGTACAAGACCCCGCCGATGCTGGGAGCCAAGGTTGGTGAGAGGTTGAAAATGGAGAAGATGAGAGAAGAGCAGGACCCTTTGGGCTTTGACCTCGAGCGGCTGCTGGCCGCGGAGACCTCTGTCGACGCGGGTCGCTACCGTCCCCTGAAAGAAGCGGTGGATGAGCTACGCGCTCGCCATCGCTCCTGAAGCCGAACAAGACCTCGCCCGCCTGATCAACTCCCTCCCCGCCACACAGACGGGGTTCCGCACTCGACGTCGTCCTGACTGAATTGCAAGTACCCGCCGAGCTCCGCCGCGTCCTCACACTGCGCGATCTCGTGCTCATCGTCGTCGGCACCACGATCGGCTCGGGCATCTTCCTCGTCCCGGGCGCCGTGTTGCGGCAGTCAGGGAGCGACCTGGGTGTGGCGCTGCTCGTCTGGGTCGTAGGGAGCGTGCTGGCGCTGCTCGGCGCGCTGACGTTCGGGGAGCTCGGTGCCATGCTGCCGGACGCAGGCGGCAGCTACGTGTACGTGCGCGAGGCGTTCGGCCTGCTGCCCGCGTTTCTCCTCGGTTGGACGCTGTTTCTTGCCATCAGCACGGGCTCGACCGCGACCCTCGCAGTCGCCTTCGCGAATTATCTGGGTGAGCTCGCGCCGCTCGGGCCGGTCACGCGCAAGCTCGTCGGAGTGGCGATGATCGGAGCGGTCGCCGCGGTCAACATCCGCGGCGTGCGGCACGCCGCGACGGTACAGAACTGGAGTACCGCGGTAAAGGTCGGAGCGATTCTCGCGCTCGCGGCTGCCAGCCTCGCGCTGGGGGGGAGCGACGGCTTTCATCGCGCCGACACTCGCGTCTTCGCCACCCCGGGCTCGCTCGCATCGCTCTCGGCGGCGGGCGTGGCGCTGCTGGGTGTGCTGTGGGCCTACGAGGGCTGGCAGAACGTCACGAACTCGGCCGGCGAGGCGCGAGACCCGCAGGGCACGTTTGCGCGCGGCATCGTGCTCGGCACGGCGGCGCTGGTCGCGATCTACCTCACGGCCAACGTGGGGTACGTCGCCGCCCTCGGCGCCTCCGGGGTCGCCGCCTCCGACCGCGTCGCCGCGGACGCGGTCCGCGCGCTGTTCGGGCCGCCGGCGGCGAAGCTCGTCACGCTCGCCATCCTGGTGTCGATCTTCAGCGCCGCGAACGGCCTGGCGCTCACCGGGCCCCGCATGTACTTCGCCATGGCCCGCGACGGGGTGTTCTTTCGGTCCCTGGCGGAGGTGCACCCCCGCTTCGCCACGCCCGCCCGCGCGATCGCGGCGAGCGCCGCGTGGGCGGCGCTGCTCGCCGTCACGGGGAGCTTCGAGCAGTTGTTCACCTACGTGGTGTTCGCGAGCTGGTTG
>QHTX01000190.1:0-3281 GCA_003220975.1 Gemmatimonadota bacterium
AGGAGAACGGATCCCAGTCCCAGGCCTCTTGTGCCGCAGCGTAGGCCTCCGACCACCGCTTCAGGTGGCAGAAAGAGACGGCGAGATTGTACCAGGCGAGCGCATCGCGTGGATCCAGTTCGATGGCCCGCTTGTACTGCGTGATCGCGTCCTCGTCCCGACCCATGCTCTCGAGAGCGGACCCAAGATCGACGTAACCTGTGGACTTCGTTGAATCGAGCGCGATCACCACGCGGTGCTCAGCGATGGCTGAGTCGTGTTCGCCCATGTCCGCGAAGGCATTGCCGAGGTTTGTATGGGCACTCATTAGGTGCGGGTTCAACTCGAGGGCTCTTCGCCACGCCGCCATGGCTTCAGGAATCTGGCCGTGTAGCGCATATGTTGCGCCGATGCGTTCGACGGCCGCGACGTTGTGAGAATCCGCCGCGATGACTTTGCGAAGGACCTCGACTGCTTGGTCGAACCGCCCGAGTTCGGCGAGCACTTGTGCTCGATGCATATCCTTCCCGACAGCGGTGGAGTCCTGGGCTCGGGGCGCGCGCACGGGAACGGTTACACTTACCAGCACGAGCACGAGCCCTGCGACGCCGCGAACTGAATGCTTCGGTTGTGGAACCATCCTAAGGCGTCTCACGTTGATGCTCCTCGCGTTGGTCATGAGCGTGCCTTACGGTACGTAGGAAGCCTCAAGCGGCGGTCAAGCATCTGCGTGCCGATGCTGGCGGTCCCCCGAGCGTTTCAGAGTGCTAACTTTCTACGACGGACGTGGGGCTTCAGTGAGCGCGGCGTCTCCCGTCGCCTGGTCGCGCATGTTGAGGAGCTTCGGACGGTCGAAGATGAAGGGGGCTATGAACGCCGCCGCCCGCTGTTCGGCATGTTGTCGCAACGCGCCCTCTCGGCTCTTAGCGCATCCCCTCCAGCACAGCCGGCGTGAAGGGATTATGCCCCTGACGTAACGCGCCGATCCAACGGCCGCGGGAGCTGTTGTCGTCCGCGGACGAGCCGCCGGGGAAGGGGTTTGAGCGAGTAACGGGCTGACGAGGAAGAGGAAGAGCCACGACTTCATAAGCAACCTCCCCGGCGTTCGGTTACTTCGGCGTTGCTTTCAGAATCGCATCGTCCGCCACTTCGGTCCAAAACACGCTGTGGCTGTCGAATGCGAGCCCGTTGTGAGAGAAAGGATCGGATAACACGCCACCATAGATCGGCACTTGCGTGTGGCCGTCGGCGGTCAGCGAAGCGACATCGCGCTGATCGATCCAGTAGACTTTGCCGCCATCGGCCTCGATGCGGCGGGTTTGATCGGGTCCGGGGCTCGCGAGCGAGGTGAGGGTGCCTCCAGCGAGCGGGGCCTTCCAAATGGTTCCCGAATCCCAGCCGGAGATGTAAACGTTGTTCGCGTCGAGGGCGAAATCGGTGGCGAGCCCGGGGATCGGCCCGACCAGCCGAATCGGCGTACCTCCGACCTTCGGCACGCGATCGATCTCGTCGTCGTGCGCGAGCCAGTAGACGTACGTCCCATCGATGCGGATACGCCCCGCTGGTCCGGGCCCCGCGCCGAGCGTCGTGATCGCGCCGCCGTTCACGGGCACCGATCGCACGACCGAGAACGGTCCGTTCTCCACCCAGTAGACGTTCACGCCGTCCGTGGCAACGTCCTGAATATAGAAGTCACCTGTCACAATGCGCTGCGGCGGGCCGCCGGCGAGCGGGAGCCGCTTGATCGTCCACTTGTCGGCCCAGTAGATCGCGTTCGCGTCGGCCGCGAACGGGCCGCCGGCCGCGCTCTCGATCAGCGTCCGGGCGTTCCCGCCGCCCAACGCGCTCGAGCGCAGGCTTGCGAATCCCTCGATCGCGCCGATCGCGCCGCCCTCGAGCCAGAACACGTGCCCCGCATCGGACGCGATGCTCGAGGGCGAATCGAGGCTGTCCTGCCTGATCACCGGCGTGCCGCCGCTGATCGGAACGGTATAGATCTTGCCTCTGTCGCCATGGGCACAACAGGGCGCTTCGATCCAGTAGAGATTCGAGCCGACGCGCGTCACACTCCAGGGCGGGATGGTTCGCGGGCCGGCGAGATTGGTGACAGGGCCGCCGGTCTTTGCCATCGACCGCACCTGATTCAAGTCAACCCAATAGAGCGTAGTGGCGTCGCTCGTCATACTGCGGACGAAATCGTTCATGTCATACGTCGTATCGGCGAGCAGGATGTTGATCGGTCCGCCGTTCACGGCGACGGACATCACGCGATAGCTCTGGAAGAAATCCGCATCGGCGAAATACACGGAATCGGTATCGGCAACGATGCCACCGCGCGGATGCCAGCTCGCGGGAATGAACCCGGGGCTGGGCGGGGGGATCAGGCCATTTTCCAAGCCGTCGACGACGGTGGTCGCCGTGCCGCCGGCCAGCGAGACCTTGAGGATCTTGCTGCCGACACTGCCGTCCGCTGCCGCGGGTCCGACGCCCCCTTCCTCCCAGAACACGTACCCACCCGTGACGGCCAGAGCCATGAAGTCCACTACCGCATCCGCGGTCGTGGCGACCGTCGTCGCCGCGCCGCCTGTTTTCGGTACGCGCCGAATTGACCAGCGGCACGGGGGGCTGCAACTCGACGGGGCGGCGCCTACCCAGTAGATGTTGTTCGTATCCATGGCCATCACAGCCGGGGCGGGGCTATCCGCCGAGTCGAGCCGGGTTGTGATGGTGCCGTCCAGGGTCGAGCGAAACAGCCGGGCGCCGCTGACCCAGTAGACGTATGACCCGTCCGACAGCTCGTTCTCAGGTGCGGAGAACGACTGGAACAGGGCGACCGGCGTCGCGCCACCCGCGAGCGACAGTCGCTTGAACGGGGCGCTGCTGCTGTCGAGCCAGTAGAGGATGTCGTTTTGGACGACGAGCTGGCTGGGACCGGGGGCCCTCGTTACCGTAGCGACGGTCGGCGCAGGCGGAGGTGGCGGCGGGTTTAGCCCTGCGCCGCCGTCGTGCGAGCACGCGAATACAGCGGGAATGGCCGCGTAAAGGAGGAGCTTGCGCATAACCTGTGTCACGACTGCAACCTCCTTTGAGGGCCTTCCCCAGGCTTGCTCGAACCCATCAAGCGCCGGTCAAGAGCAGGGTGCGCTCCAGGATGTAAGCTGTTCATGTCACTGGCACCAAGCAAAAAAACCGGCCAAGCGGGTGTGTCCCACTCAGCCGGTCTCGCGATTTGCTCCCCTCGAGGCATGGGCGACCCGCACGACATCGCGCCTCGGGGTTCGTAGCTTCTGAGTTGCGTTCCA
>QHTX01000190.1:3325-5767 GCA_003220975.1 Gemmatimonadota bacterium
GGCAGGCCACGCTCGCACGGCAGGGGAGAAGCGCTGGAAGCCCTTCTCCGCTAAGTGCGTGAATCATTGTAGGTAGACGTGTCCTCCAGCACGGCCGGTAGCGGTCAGGAACGTTCCCTGCCGCGCCCAACGGCGATTAGGATAGGAGGTTGCCTTCGAAGCTGCACCCCCGGAACGCTGCTCGCGTCCCATTGTCTTCAGTGGTGGTGCGGAAGAGCCGCGGACTAGCGATCCGCGGCACGGGTCCAAGTCCCGTTGTTGCTTGATGTTTCCAAGGCGCTTTGCCGGGATGTTTGCCGGAGCGCAGCGATTTGCTCAACCGGGCGGACAGCTCACCTCGGGCCCCTCGGCCGGCAAGAACTACTCAAAGCGTAGGCTGTAGATTCGGGCAAGCTCCTCGAGCTCCTCTTGACATCGCGAGCACCCGGGCACGCAGCGCATTGGTGCTGTGTGCCCTCCGCGCCAACCTCTCGACAGCGAACTGAACGATGACCACAATTGTGCGTAACTGGTGGTGGTCGGATAGCTGCTTTGTCCGTTAACGAAGCGCAGACCACGTGGGTAGTGCGTCTTCACAGGAGGGGCCCAGATGTACGACAGGATAAGGCAGGAAATCCGCCAGGACTTCTTACGCCCAGAACTTCCCCAACGATGGACAGCGGTTCGTCGCATGGTACGTCAGGAACATCCATCTGAAGGACATGAACGAGGCGAAGGATTGCATCACCGACGGCGCTGACGACAAGCAGATCGATGCCATCGTGATTGACGATGAAAAGTCCACAGTCTTTGTCATCCAGGGCAAGTTCATCGGCGCCGATAAGGTGGACGCGGAGCCGCTTCGTGAGGTCCTATCGTCGTGGATTCAGCTACAAGACCTGGTCAGGCTGCAGGAGGTTGCAAACGCGAGACTGAAGCGGAAGCTGTCAGACGTTGCTTCTGCTCTTGACGACGATTATGACGTAGCATTCGAGCTCATTACGACATCAGAATTGACTCCCGCTGCCCACGATGATCTCGCGACCTTCCAAGAGCAGTTAGCGAGCGACGACGAGTTCGCCGCAACCATCAATCTCGTCGACCCTGATGAACTGCGCCGCCGCTATGACATAGCGCTAGACAAGGAGAACCCAACCATCAAGCACACACTTACGCTGGAACGGGGCAAGTATCTCAACATGACGACGGGAGGGACGAAAGCGGTCTTGGCGGCGATTCAGCTTAAGGATTGCCTGAGGTTCCCGGGTATTAAGGACGGGACGCTCTTCCAGAAGAATGTTCGGCAATCGCTGGGACTCAACAACGCGGTGAACAAAGCGATTAAGAGCACGATCTACAGCGATAAGCACCGGGACTTTTTCTTTTTCCACAATGGAATTACCGCGATCTGTAGTCGCCTGACGCTCGTTGACGATAGCACTCTGACCCTGCAAGGTCTGAGCGTTGTGAACGGCTGTCAGTCGCTGAATACGATTCTTTCCTGCAGCGAAAGAGTTAAGGAGATAGACGACACCTACATCATGTTCCGGTTTTACGAGATCCCCCAGCGCGATCGAGCTGATCGCATCAGTATCTCGACGAATACGCAAAGCGCGGTCAAGCCCCGTGATCTAAGGAGTAACGACAAGCGGGTACTCAGTCTTAAGAAGGTCTTCGAGCAGCGGTACCCCAGGGGATATCTTGTTACCAAGCGGGGCGAGGTCCCCTCCGCCGACAAGGACAAGCGCTTCGTGCTGGATTTGTCCGAGCTCGGCAAATTCCTCATCTCTTGGCACTCGCAGCGACCGAATATCGCCTACAGCGAGAACAAAATATTTGACAAGTATTTCGAACAGTTGTTCAAGCGTCCGGAGGAGTACAGACCAGAGAACGCCCAGGCGCTCAGCGAGTGGATGGGTCAGATCTGGAGGAACTGGGGTCAGGAAAACCCGCTGGGGCTTAACGAGTCGCTGCTGTCAATGAAGAGCTACGCGCCCTACCATCATCTTTACGCGGTATCGATGTGTTTCGCGATTCCCAGTGGCGCTCCCGATCGGGTGCCGAACCCTCGCGCGTGTCTGGACGCGGTGAGCAGCGATGGCATGACAGAGCGAATCGTAGGGATCGCGGGCACATGCTTGAATACCGCACTGGAGGCTGCGGCTAATGAGCCTCAACCTGCGAACAGGGTCTTCAGTTCGCACAACTGGATCAAGGCGAAAACCTGTTTGGCGGGCATCAACGCCGCCATCCGACAGTACTTCGCAATGCTACCCACACTCCCGGGCGGAAAGGAACTGAGCAAGTCCTTGAGGGACGCCTTGACGCTGCCAGCCGGAGAGTTCGAGTACAGGTGGGCGGCAGACTAAGGAGGACGGGAAGGGCGTCGAGCGCGCGCAGCGGTTCGTTAACTCTCATTCGCGAGTACGCCGCCGCTCGCGGCTGAGCAGCATGGCGTTAGGC
>QHTX01000190.1:5826-14191 GCA_003220975.1 Gemmatimonadota bacterium
GATAGTCCCTCCGTCGGCCGGTGGGTCGAGTGTCACCTCGTAGGAACCGCTCACGCGTGGGGTAGTCCGCCGCGACCTGCTCCAGCTCCTCCAGAATCAGCGCGCCAGCGCGTGCGCCGCGTCGTACAAGCGCTCAAGGTGCGGCTTGGCCGGGTGGAGACAGCGGATTCCAAGTCCGCGGCCCCAGTCGAACTCCACTTGGTGCCCGACGTTGCGAAACACTTTGTCGCAGTGTTTGCCCTTCCAAACGCTCGTCGAACGCCTGCGTCCCAGTTCACCCTCCTGACCATTCTTCAGGAGAGTCGACCAGAACTCTCTGCAAGCATTTTACAAGCGTTTCTCCGGACCTGAGCGGACACAGATGTCAGACCGACAGGGCGCCGATGCTCGTCGGGACGCCACTTCCGGTCAATTTGTCTGTTAGTGTTGCCCTGGGGCCGGCGCTCTGGATCAGGAAACTTCCACCGAGCCCCAGTGCGGCCCACTGTCCTCCTACCCCTTCAGCAGCACTAGGCCATAGTCCCCGGCGATCCGGAACCCCAGGGCCAGATACGCCCGCTTCGCGGCCGTGTTGCGCGGATCGGCGAACAGCACCGCCCGCCGCACGTTGCGCTCGCGGGCCGCGAGCAACGATCCGGCCACCACCGCGCGGCCGTTGCCCCGCCCGCGCAGCTCGGGCGGCGTCCACACGCCGCCGATTTGCACGATCTCTGGCAGCATGGCGTTGAAGGCGGAATAGGCGACCGGCGCTTCGCCCGCCAGCACCACCCAGTCGGCCCCGCGCTCGTGCAGCAGCCGCACGTCGGCGCGGCTCGCGGCGTGCAGCTCGGGGCCGGCCGCGGCGCCCAGCGCCTCGACGGCAAAGCTCGCGCGCCACTCCGCCAGCAACTCGAGCTCGCGCTCCGCGGGATGCCGACAGCGCAACGTCCCCGACGCAAGAGCGGTCGGCAGGACGAGCTCGGCCAGGTCGAGCACGTACAGGTCATCGCGGCTGTCGCGGGTCGTGGGTGCCGCGTCGAGGCCGAGCGCCCGGCGCGCGGCGACGACCTGGTCCCAGGGACCCGAAAAGCCGCTCACCGCACGGCGCGAGCGGCGCACCGCTTCCGGCGCGAGCGCGGCGGCATGTGCGGGCGCCTGCACGAGGACCATCCCGTTCCAGCAGTGCGCCGCCACCCCGACGATGCCGCCGGGCTCGACCGCCGCCACGTACGTCGCCTGCAGCGGCTCCCCGCGGTCCACGAGCCCCGCCGCTAGCGCGTTCGAGCGCAGGAACATGGACGAATCGGCGCGCCGCGCGAGGAAGGCGTCGAGGGCGGCCGCGTCGCTGGGTTGCAGCGGGCGGACCAGGGACATCAGGACGCTGGCTCCACCTTCTTCGGTCGCCCGAGCTTCAGGATCTTGAGCGACAGGCTGCGCGCCAGAATGCCGATGCCGCCGGCGTCACCCTCGCGCCGGGGGACCGAGCGGTAGATCAGGATCACGACGATCCACGTGATCCAGCTCGAGCGCTCGCTCCACGACAGGCTCTGGAGCATGAGCCACGGCTGGGTGTACGCCGCCGTCCACGACTCCCAATCCCCCTGCGCGAGGGCGATGGGCCGCGCGACGACGCGGTTGGCGCGGAAGCCGTGCGCGCTCGGGCTCGAGAGGTTCCACACGCACGTCACCTCGCCCCAGCCGTGGTTGTCGCTCGCGCCCACCACCAGCAGATCGTGCTCCGCCGCGAGCTGCAGGACCCGGCCGCGGGCCGGGGCCGGGAAGCCTAGGGCTTTGGGGGCGCAGTTCACGATCTCGAACCCGTCCACCCCCGCCTCGACGAACGCCGCGAGGTCGCCGTGCAGCTCGCCGAACAGCGCCAGCATCCCGCGGGTGTCGCCGGTGTAGGGAGCCCGGTCGATGGGCGACACCGCGCCGAGCGCCACGACGTGCTGCTGGTACACGCTCCACTCGACGCCGGGGAGCAATCGTATCGGCTCGTCGATCGGGTGGGTAAAGACCACGTTGTGGTCGGTGACGTATGACGCCTCGAACCCCTGCGCGGCGTGCCAGGCCGCGAGGTCGTCGGCCGACCAGCCCCGGCGCCCGTCGTGCGACACCGCCGTGTGGGCGTGGTAGTCGATCACCGTGACGGTCGAGTCGGCGGTGACGAGCCGGGGCACGGGACGGGGCAGCAGGACCGCCGCGACCCCGCCCAGCGGCACGATCAGGGCGCCGAGCGCGGCGCCGGCGAGTCGGCGCAGGAGCGAGCTCCCCCCCCCCGGACGCGCGAACCCCCAGACGGCGAGGATGCCCATCCACGCGATGAGGAACGCGCGGGCCCGCTCGAGGCTCAGGAACGTGAGCGCGTCGAGCACGTCGGACAGCGGCGCGAACAGCGTGTAGGCGGCGGGTCGCACCAGGTCCGCGTCGGGCGGCGGCGTGCCGCTCACGGCGTCGACCAGAGCGGGCAGCGGTGCGAAGGCGGACAGGAGCACGAGCGCGACGAGCGCGAGCGCGATCGGGTGGCGGCGCAGCAGGTTCACTCGTACAATCTTGGGTATGGGAGCGACGGAAGCTACGCTGCGCCGGCTGCTCGTGTCGAGCCTTGCCTGCGCGGGCCTTGTCTGCCGGCCAGCCCCCCGCGCCGGCGCGCCGCCCGCCGACGCGGGCACGGTCGTGACGGTCTACATACCGCAGGCGATGGCGCAGACGGTGCTGCGGTGACCCGCTTCGCCGACATCCCCGACCTGGTGCTCGGTCCGCTCGCCGGGCGGCCGGAGGCCGACTGGTACCGGGCTCCGCCCGGCAAGTGGACGCCGGCGCAGATCGTCCATCACCTCGCCATCTCCATCGACGGGAGCGGTCGCGTGTTCGAGGAGCGGAGCGCGAAGCCGCCAATGCGGCGCCGGCCGCGCACACTGCGGCAACGGCTCGGCCATTTGCTGTATCTCGACATCGGGTGGATTCCCTCGGGCCGCCCGGCACCTGCCGCAACCGAACCTGCCGAGCGCCCGGATGCGGGCGCGGTGGAGCAGCAGCTGCGGGATGGCGTGGCGCGGTTCCTCGGCCTCACACACGAGCTCCTGCCGGCCCGCCGAGACGACCTATTCGTGAAGCATCCCGCGTTCGGCGATCTCACGCTGCCGGAGTGGCTCCGGTTCCACGTCCGCCACTGCGCCCACCACGCGAAGCAGATCCGCGCCCGTTTGGCGTCGTGAGCCGAAAGAAGAAAGACAAGCTCACCGTGCGGGTGCCGAATCCCAAGGCGCCGGTGAGGGAGCGGCTGAAGACGCCGTCGCACAAGGTGCATCGGTCGGTGAAGCAGTACCGCCGGCACGAGAAGCATCGGCCGCCGCCCGAGGACTACTGAACCGGCGCGCGCTGCCCCGGCCCGGTGTCCCGGGGCGTAACGGACGGGGCGTGGCGCGGCGGCGTCCCCCGACTATCCAGCAGGCACCTGACCTTGATTCGGTACCAGGAGCGCGGCAGATCGGGCACCCCGCCATCGGTCTCACCGTTCCACCTCGAGTCGACGAAGCACAGGACATGCCGATGAGCGACGGCGGTGTTTGCGCCGAAGTCGCCGTCGGCGGCGTACCGCGGGTCTTGCGGCCAGCCCAGGCTCGTGACCAACACATTCTCGGGCAGCTGAGGTTGTGGCAGGACGCGCACGTCGCCGCGCGCCTCGATCCGACAGCCCGGCTCGTCGGCGCGCGTGAGCGGATTCCGAGTCTGGCCATCCGATCGCTCGACGGCCGCGGCCCCCAGCCTGCGAAATACGGCGACCATGGTGTCGCACGCCGCACGCAGCTCGGGGGAGAGCTCGGTGCTCGGAGTCCCCTGAGCGGCCGATCGGCCGGCGCAGACCGCGAGGCCCACCGCCGCGATCCACGCAGTCGAGCGCGGGTTCATGTGCCGAGCCTCAGGGCGGGGACCGCACGGGCGCCCCTTCGAGCTGGAGCAGGACGCGCGTGGGCTCCGCTGACGGCTCGCGAGAGCCGTTCCCGAGCTGCCCGTAGTCGTTCCGGCCCCAGCAATAGCTCCTCCCGTCCGTCGTGACACCGCAGCTGTGTCCACCGCCCACCGAAAGGTCACGGAACCGGAGTCCACCTGCAACGGGCAGAGGCTCGGTACTGCACGTCCTGGGCGGAGGACCGTCGCAGAGATTGGCGGCCGTACTTGTGCCGGGCGTCTGAGGCAGGCTGCTGAGTCCCCAGCAGTAGGCCTCCCCGTGGACCACGAGACCGCACGCGTAGTCTCCCGGCCTGATCAGTCGCCACTGGTGACCGCCAGCAACGAGCGTCGGAGTGGGAGTAGGCTCATCGGGCGAGGTTAGGCGTCCGTTGCCCAACTGGCCGAGCATGTCTCGCCCCCAGCAGTAGCCGCGGCCCGCCTCGTCCACGGCGCAACTGTCGTACGGCGATGCGCCGACGGACGTGAAGGACTCAGCGGCCCCCTCGGGGAACGTGACGGGGACCGGTGCCGGGCGTCGGGGGCCCGTGGGCCGGACGCCGAGCTCGCCGAATTCGTTCGAGCCCCAACAGTACACCCTGCTGTCCCGGGCGAGACCGCAAGCATGGCTTAGGCCCAGGCCCACCGCGCGGAACTGGATCTCACCGGGCAGGCGCGTGGGCTCGAGGGCTGGGCGGCCGCCGGGGGCGGCGCTGGGAAGGCTGAAGCGCCCCCAACAATAGACGACCCCATCCCGGGTGAGGCCGCACGTCCGCTGCGGACCGGCGACAACGGCCACAAACCGCAAGTCCGTGACGACCGCACTCGGAACGGCGCTGCGCTTGCCGGGGCCGCCCAGCGCACCGTTGACATCATAGCCCCAGCAGAAGGCCTGCCCGTCGGCCGTCAGGGCGCACACGTGGACGTCCCCTGCAGAAATGGCGGCAAAGGCGTGACCGCCGGCGACCGGTGCCGCGTACGGCCGGTTGACCAACTCCCCCATCTTCGACCCATCGCCCAGCTGGCCGACCTCGTTGCTGCCCCAGCAGTAGGCTCGCCCTTCCTGGGCGAGCCCGCACGTAAACTCTTCGCCGGCACTCACGCTGGTGAACCGGAGTTCCGTGCTGTCCGGGTCAACGGTGGAGGTGGACGGCGGCGCACGGTCGGGGATCCCCGCGTGCGCCGCCTCCGATCGGCGCTCGCTGCCGCAAGCTAACCCTGCGGCAGCGAGCCAGATCACACAGCGGATCATTCGACCAGGAACACCAGGTGATCGCGGTCCGTCCCGCTCCGGCCGCCGGGGCTACCCGTCACGAGGAGCTTGAGGACGTTCCGTCCCGGCTCAAGCGCGATCGTCACGACCTCATTCGTTCCGGGCACGGGGTGGAAGAGTGACTCAACGGGAACGCCGTTCAACTCTGCCTGGAACGTCGCGGCATCGATCGCGACGTCGTAGAAGATCATCAGCGAGTACGTCGTCGTCCCAAGCGGGAGCGACGTGCGACTGTCCCCTGGCCGGGCATAGCTGAGCAGTGCGTTGACGTCCGAGCGCTGGCCGCCGCCGGCGAAGCCGCCGGAGATCGGGAGCGTACCGGCGCTCATGTCGGCTGAATTGAAGTGGATGCCGTACTGGTGGACCTCCCCTTGGCCGATCGGGACGTCGCTCACGACGAAACTGGAATGGCGGTGCAGCCGGTCGTAGCCGCGGACGTTCAGGCGGTAGGTGCCCGCGGCGGTGCCCGTAACGGCGAGCGTGTAATCACCATCTACTGCCTGACGAACGTCCAACTCCTTCCACAGTGGGTCGATCTGCACGCCGCTGCCGTCATCGAGCAGGGTCTCCAACCCGCTGCTGTCGTACGCGGAGCTCGGGATCTCGCTGTAGTCCTGCCCCCGTACCGGGTCGTATCCGGTGATGCGACCGAGCGGGTCCGTCAGGAGCAGCTGCACGGGCGAGTGCGCGTCGGCGCTCAACACGGCGTCCCAGTCCGGCTGGGACGTCGGCTCGAACTCGCGGACCGACACGAAATCGCCGTAGGTGTCCCTCAGCGAGGTGTTGCCGCCGCTCGCTGGGTCCGCAATGGTGAAATCCGTCCCCGCATCGTTCAACCCCGTCACCATGACGAAGTGTGTGCCGCCCTTCTTGTTCGTGACCTGCACGATCTGCGGACCGAAGCGGCAGATCCGGTTGCGAAGGTCCGCGGCGGACACCGTGCCGGGGTCCGTCTTCTCGAACCCCAGCCGCACGTTGTCTTGTCCAGCGCGGGCGAGCACACCCTGCCAGTTGACGTACCCGTCGCTGGTGTACCCCCCATCGTCGAGCCCCACGAGGTAGTCGTTCAGTGCCTTGGGATCGATGGGAATGCCGAAGTAGCTGAGCACCATCGCGGCCGCGGTCAGCGCGCATCCCTTGGTTGCGATCGACACCTTCTTCTCGGCGCCGCCCGGCGCGCAATCGTGGCTATCCCCGCTGCTGTCGCTGATATAGCACAACGTGTTGTACGGGTCCCCCGGAAAGGCGTTCTGGTTGTAGCTGGTCCACGTTCCCGGCGGCAGCGTCGGCTTCAGAAAGAACGTTCCGGAGAAGACCCGGCCGCCGTTCTGGAACAGCTCATAGGTGTACGTACCGGTCGCTTGGCACTGGATCGACAGGATATCCTCGACGCTGGCCGTCGTGGCGCCGCACAGGGATTGAAACCCAACCACGAAGCAGTCCGTCTCCCCGCCGTAGTTCTTGTAGTATGTGATCCTCGGAAACTGGGCACCGCCGCCGCCCGGGAAGCTGATGTTCGAGTCCCAGTAGTCCCCATCATCCGTTGCTTCGATCGTGTACGTCGCCTCCCACGCGACGTCGCGGAAGTAGGCCGTGCCGCCGACCGCCATGTCGACCCAGCTCCCGCCCTCTCCGGGGGTTCTCCTGAATTGAACCGGGCCGGTAGCGGCTTGGACGGTCACGCCGCCCGCGGACCGCGCCGCCGCGGCGGCGGACGCCGCTGGCTCGACGTGACTCAGGATCACCGTCGGGACGCCCGGCATGATCGCGACGGCCTGCGACGTCGGGGGGAGCTTCGGCCCGCTAGGTTGCTCACGGCATGTGGTGAGCCCCGCAACCAGACCGACGGCGACGACTGGCGAGAACCGCGTGATGCGGGAACCCATGGCGCACCTCTGGCCTGGGGCATACCTGCCCCGAAGGTCTAGGGCGCTGGAGGTTGGTGCCGGAAGCGGCACGAACGGCACGAAACTGCGGCGTTTCGCTGGGCAACGCAAGATCGTCGGACGACCGGCTGCTCTCCCGACGACGTATGTTCCCTCGGGGGGGCCGATGCTGCAATACACCTATCTCATCGTCGGCGGCGGCATGACGGCCGACGCCGCCGCCCAGGGAATCCGCGAGGTCGACGCCAACGGCACGATCGGCCTCGTCGGCGCGGAGCCGCACCCGCCGTACAACCGCCCGCCGCTCTCCAAGGCCCTATGGAAGGGCGATCCGGAGGAGAGCATCTGGCGCAAGACCCCCGCAACGGGCGCTCAGCTGACGCTGGGGCGCCGCGTAACCGCGATCGACCCGCGCGGGCACACGGCCACGGACGACCGGGGGACGGTGTATCGCTTCGAGAAGCTCCTGCTCGCGACCGGCGGCCTCCCCCGGCGCCTGCCGGCCCAGTCGGACGCGGTCATCTACTTCCGCACGCTGGAGGACTACCGCCGGTTGCGCGCGCTCGCGGGCCAGAGCGTGCGCTGCGCCGTGATCGGCGGCGGCTTTATCGGCAGCGAGATTGCCGCGGCGCTGCGGATGCAAGGGGGGGGCCGCGACGTCACCATGCTCGTCCCCGAAGCCGGGGTCGGAGCGCGGGTGTTTCCCGCGGATCTGTCGACGTTCCTCGTGGACTATTACCGGCAAAAGGGCGTGGTGATGCGGATGGGCGAGGGGGTGGCAGGGCTCGACCAGCGCGGCGGCAAGTCTGTCCTGCGCACGACCACCGGTGGCGAGTTGACGGCCGACGTCGTCGTCGCGGGCCTCGGCATCGTGCCGGCCGTCGAGCTCGCCCAGCAGGCCGGGCTGCGCGTGGAGAACGGGATCGTCGTCGACGCGTTCTGCCAGACGAGCGAGCCTGACGTGTATGCCGCGGGCGACGTGGCCAACTTCGCGAATCCGGCGCTGGGGACGCGGCTCCGCGTCGAGCACGAGGACAACGCGAACACCATGGGGCGGGTCGCCGGCCTGAACATGGCGGGCCGGGCGACCCGCTACGACCATCTCCCGTTCTTCTACTCCGACCTGTTCGAGCTGGGCTACGAGGCGGTCGGCGATGTCGACGCGCGTCTCGAGACGGTGGCCGACTGGAAGGAGCCGTTCCGGGAGGGCGTCGTGTACTACCTGAAGGACGGCCGGGTGCGCGGCGCGCTCCTGTGGAACACGTGGGGGCAGGTG
>QHTX01000191.1:0-6628 GCA_003220975.1 Gemmatimonadota bacterium
TGGCCCTGTATCGCTCGCTCGCCTAGATTGCAGGGCTATGATCTACGTGTGCGTTCCGGTGCATAACGAGGCCCGCACGGCGGGGCTGGTGCTCTGGAAAGTGCGCCAGGTGTTCACCGCCTTCCCGCGAGAGTACCAGCTGCTGGTGCTGGACGACGCGTCGACGGACGACACGGGCGAAGTGCTGGCGTCCTACGCCAAGGTGCTGCCCATGACCGTCGTGACGCACCGGGAGCGCCGGGGCTATGCCGCGAGCCTCGAGGAGCTGCTCCGCCTCGCCCTGCAGCGCACCGACCGGCCCAAGCGTGACTGCGCGATCACCCTGCACGCCGACTTCTTGCATTCGCCCGAGGCCATGGATGAGATGGTGAAGCACCTCGAGTCCGGGGCCGACCTCGTCGTCGCGGAGCTGGTGGAGCAGCGCGGCTCGGCTTCGCGGACGCTGCGCTTCGCACGCCGCTGGACGCCGCGCCTGCTGCCGCTGCCGGGCCTCAAGGACACCGTGTCGGGGTTCGTCGCCGTGCGGCTCATGGTGCTGCGGCAGGCGCTGCGCCGCGACGACGCGCCCCTGTTGCGGACCAACGGCTGGTGCGCCAACGCGGAGTTGCTCGCCCGGCTCGCGCCACACGCGCGCCGCACCGACCCCGTGCCGGCGGCGGCGCGCTACGACCTCACCCAGCGCCCCTCCCGGGTGAAGCCGTGGCACCAACTGCTCGATGCCTGGCGCGCCCGCCCGATCATCCGCGCGGCCCGCCTGACGTCCACCGCGCTGCTGCTCGCCGTCACCCCCGCCCTGACGGGCGGGGCTATCCTGGGCGCCCAATCGGACACCGCCAACGCGGACACGGCGCGCGCCCGCGTCGACGTGCTGGCCCCGATCGGGGCGCTGGTGGCGGCCCCAGCCGCAGTGCCGTTCCCCGTGGGCGAGCGGCTGGTGTATGGGGCGCGCTACGGGCCGTTCAGCGTCGGCACCGCCACGATGCAGGTCGCCGGGATCGACACGATCCGCGGCGTCGAAACGGTCCACTTCGTGTTCCTGATCGACGGCGGCGCGCTCTGGTATCACATCCACCAGGATCTCGAGTCGTGGGTCGGCCGCGCCGACTTCCACTCACGCCGGTTCGTGAACCAGACCGAGGAGAAGGGTAAGGCCTGGGAGCGGAAATTCGACATCTACCCCGATTCCGGGTTCTACCGCGAAGCCGGTCGCGACAGCACGTTCCCCACGGTCGCCGATCCGCTGGACGACGCCGCGTTTCTCTACTGGATCCGTACCGTGCCGCTCGAGAAGGGAAAGCGCTATGAGTACCATCGTTACTTCCGCCCCGAGCGCAATCCGGTGATCGTCGAAGTGCTCGGTCGCGAGCGCGTGGGCGCGGCCGGGCGAAAGTGGAACGCGATCGTGGTGCGCCCCCGCATCCCCAACGGCGGCGGCATCTTTGCCGAAAAGGCCGACGCGCGCATGTGGCTCTCCGACGACAGTACCCGGGTCATGATCGCGTTGCAGTCGAATTTCTCGTTCGGCACGGTGCAGCTCAAGCTCAAGGAGTACGTCGACCCTCGTCCGGGGCATCCATGACCGACTATCGCGAGGCGGACTTCTCGCGGTTGCGAACCGTCCCCATCGCGCAGCGCCCCAACAAAGTCGATCCGTCGCTCCTCGCCCACCCGCCCCGCCCCGATGGCGACCCGAGCTTCGCCGCCTTCTGGGACTCGCTCCCCGACATCCTCGCCGCGCGAGACCTGCGCTACGTCGCGGCGCGGCTCGCGCACGCGGCGGGACGCCGGGCCGTCGTGCTGATGCTCGGGGGCCACGTCGTGAAGGTCGGGCTGGGACCGCTGCTCCGCGAGCTGATGCACCGTGGCGTGGTCACGCATCTCGCGTTGAACGGCAGCGCCGCGATCCACGACTTCGAGCTGGCGGCCTACGGCGGCACGAGTGAGGACGTAGCCGCGGGGCTCACCGACGGCACGTTCGGGATGGCGGAGGAGACGGGGCGCGAGATGAACACGGCCATCGCGGCCGGCGCGACGGCGGGGCGCGGCATGGGCGAGGCCCTGATGGAGTACCTGCAGCGGCGCGGCAAGCTCGCGGCCCCGGAGGTCTCCGTGCTCGTCGCAGCCACCGAGCGGGGGATCCCCGTGACAGTGCACGCCACCGTGGGCGCCGACATCATCCACCAGCATCCTGCCGCTGACGGCGCGGCGCTCGGCGCGACGAGCCATCGCGACTTCAAGCGCCTCGCGGCCTCGCTGCCGGCGCTCGACGACGGCGGCGTCGTCCTGAATCTGGGGAGCGCCGTCGTGATGCCCGAGGTGTTCCTCAAGGCGCTCACGGTGGCGCGCAACCTCAACGGGGGAAAACCGACGGGCTTCACGGCGTGTGATTGCGACATGCTGCGGCACTACCGGCCCCGCGTCAACGTCGTGGAGCGCCCGACCCTCGCCGGCGGACGCGGCATCCAGCTCACCGGCCACCACGAGATCCTGATCCCGCTCCTCTGCTGGGCGGTGATCCGCCAGCTCGATGCGCGGTAGCGCTCGAGGTGCGCTCGGCCTTCCGCTCCCCCTTCCCCTCCTCCTTGCCGCCCTCGTCGTCGCCGCCTGCGTCAGGCGCACCCAGCACCTCGCGCCGGCGGCCGGCGTGGCGGCGCTCGGCACACCCGAGCTGATCCAGGAGATCGTGCGCGAAGCCCTCGTCCTCGACGCGGCCGGGGACCGCGCGGCCGACACGCTGTACGCGCCCGAGGCGCTCGTCGTGGCCAACGCGCGGACGCGGTTCGCCGCCCCCCGCTTCGCGGGCGTCGGCTACGGCGGCCGAGTCACCGTCGCGGCGTCGTCGGTGACCCTGGAAGGCCGATTTGCCTGGATTCTCGCGGACTACCGGTGGATCGGTTCGCAGCGCAGCCAGGTGGAAGCCGGCCGCGCTACCTTCATATGCGAGCAGCAGCCGCGGGGGTGGAAGATCATCCACGCCCACTCCAGCCAGCTGCTGCCGTGGGACCGCTAGCCCTGGGCGTCGGCCGGGCGGCCCTTGATCATGTCGCGGATCTTGTCCGCGGTGCTCGGGCTCACGAGCC
The DNA here is from genome assembly GCA_003220975.1 of Gemmatimonadota bacterium. Classification (GTDB taxonomy): domain Bacteria; phylum Gemmatimonadota; class Gemmatimonadetes; order Gemmatimonadales; family GWC2-71-9; genus AG41. The sequence continues at coordinate 3,081 of QHTX01000191.1, forward strand.
GCAGCACGAAGTACAGGACGAAGCCGATGGCGGCGAGCTTCAGGATCCACAGGGCGAGCCCGAAGAGGCCGCCGAGGATGCCGAAGAGAATGTTGAGCGCGACGAACGCCAGCGCGGCAAAGATCGCGAAACCGAGAATGCTCCTAAACATGGGCGCTTCCCTCCGTGGTGCCCGACGGTCGGGCCCTACGGCGCAATCTAGCAGCGGGTTTCAGGGGGGCGCCAGCGCATGACCGCCGTCGACGTCGCGATCGTCGGCGGGGGCGCGGTCGGCGCCGCCTGCGCCCGCGCCGCCGCCCTGCGCGGGCTCGAGGTCGCGATCTTCGAGCCGGGGCCGGACCCCGCGGCGGCGTCCCCGGCGTCGGCCGGGATGCTGGCGGCCCAGATCGAGCCCTTGGACGACGTCCTGATCGGCTTGTCGGTCCGCGGGCGCGACTTGTACGAGCCGCTCGCGCCAGCGCTCCAGGAGACCACGGGGATCGATATCGGTTTCTGGCGCGCCGGGATCGCCTCCGTCGCCTTCGACGACCAGACCGCGGACCGGCTCAAGGAGGACGTCGCGCGCCAGCGCCAGGCCGGGCTGCGCTGCGACTGGTTGGACGGCGGCGAAGTGCGGGAGCGCTGGCCCGGGGCCGCGCCCGAATGCCTCGGCGCCCTGTTCGCGCCCGAGGACGGTGCCGTGGACCCGCAAGCGGTAGCCCGGGCCTGCCTGGCCGACGCGCGTCGCCTCGGCGCCGCGTTCCAACCCGAGAAAATCGAGCGCCTCCAGATCGCCAATGGGCGCACCACCGGCGTGATCTCGCCGCGCGGCGTCACCGCAGCCGAGCACGTCGTGATCGCCGCCGGTGTCTGGTCGCCGCAGATCGCGAGCCTGCCGCGCCCGCTCGCCGTCGAGCCGCTGCGCGGGCAAATGGCGGCGACCGCGTGGCCCGACGGCACGCCGCCCGCCATCCTGTATCACGAGCAGGGCTACGTGCTCGCTCGCGGTGTCGACGCGGTGCTCGGCTCCACCATGGAGCGGGCCGGATTCAGCGCCGCCGTGACCAATGAGGGGCTGGCGCAGATCTTCCGGGGAGCCGTCAGGCTGCTGCCGGCGTTAGTGAGGCAGGCGGTCGCGCGGACCTGGGCCGGCCTGCGGCCGGTCACACCGGATGGGCGTCCCATCCTCGGGCGCGATCCCGAACTCGCGGGCCTGTGGTATGCGACGGGGCACGGTCGTAACGGCATCCTGCTCGCAGCCCTCACGGGCGAGATCATCGCAGACCTTCTGACGACCGGTGAAACGAATGTGGACATCGCGCCGTTGGGCGCGGACCGTTTCAACCCCTAAACCGTTTCAAGCCGCAAGGCGCAAGACTTGCGGCGTGCGGCTTGCGACTGGTGGCTGATGTATAGGACCTGCGCCTTCTGCAACGGCAAGCTCGACGGCGACGGCGGGCCCTCGGGACTCGGGGTGGGACGTCGTCTCGCGTTCGACGAGTGGAAGGGCCGGCTGTGGGTGATCTGCCCGAAGTGCTCGCGCTGGAACCTCGCGCCGCTGGACGACCGCCTCGAGCGGATCGACGCGCTGGCGCGTGCCGCACGCGATGGTCGCGTGGCGGCGGCGAGCGAACAGGTCGCGCTGATCCGGTGGCAGAGGTACGACCTGGTGCGCGTCGGCAAGCCGCCGCGCCTCGAGTTCGCCACCTGGCGGTACGGCGAGCGGCTGCGCGCGCGTCGCCGGGAGCAGCTGAAATTCGTCGTCCCCGTGACCGTCGCGGCGGTGGGGCTCGCTGTCGCGGTGAACGTCGCCGCCGGCGGCTCCGTCGGAGTGTTCGTATGGAACGTGCCGAACGTGGCGCGGGCGATGTACCGCGGCATGGTCGGGCGGCGGCGGATCGGCCTGGTCGAGCCCCCGATCTGCGAACGCTGCGGCACCGTGCTCCAGCTTCGCGCCCGGCACGTGGCGTACGCGCGCGTCGTCCGTCAGACGCAAGCCGACCTCGCCCTGCTCCTCTCTTGCCCGACCTGCCGTTCGGAAGGTGCGTTGCTTATCGGGCCCGACGCGCAGGCCGCCCTGCGCCAGGGCCTCACCTATCTGGCGCTCGCCCGGCGCGACCACCAGCGGGCCGAGGACGCGGCCCGGCTCGTGGAAGGCGCCGGCGGACCGGGTCAGTTGATTCAGGACGTGGCCCGGCGCGAGCTGACGCTGCGCAGCCTCGGACCGGAGCGGCGCCTCGCGCTCGAGATGGCCGTGGACGAGCAGGCCGAAGTCGCCGAGCTGGAACGACAGTGGCGGGAAGCCGAGGAGATCGCCGAGATCGCCGACGGGATGCTCTCCACCGAGTCGGAACTGGATGCCGAGCTCCGCCGTTTGAAGGAGCGGAAGGCCGGCGCGGGCGATCAACCGTCTAGTTGAATTTCGGCCTTTTCCACCTCTCCCGGCGCCGCTATCTTCTCCAAGCCTCATGGCGACCGCGCTCACACAGCTCACCACCCGCAAGCCGGCGTGGCTCAAGGTCCCCGCTCCGGGAGGGCCTAACTACCTGGCCCTGAAGCACCTGATGCGGGACCTGCAGCTCCACACGGTGTGCGAGGAGGCGCACTGCCCGAACATCGGGGAGTGCTGGGAGCACAAGGCCGCCACCTTCATGATCCTGGGCGATGTGTGCACGCTGAACTGCGCCTACTGCGCCGTCGCCCACGGCACGCCCGCCCCGCTCGACCGGCACGAGCCCGTGCGGCTCGCCCAAGCGGTCGAGCGCATGGGCTTGAAGCACGTGGTGATCACGAGCGTGGACCGGGACGACCTGCCGAACGGCGGCGCCGAGATCTTCGCCGCGGCGATCGCCGAGATCCGGCGGCGCCTGCCGGCGACGTCAGTCGAGGTGTTGATTCCCGACTTCAAGGGCAGCGAGCGGACGTTGCGCCTCGTGGTCGCCGCGAAGCCCGACATCCTCAATCACAACCTCGAGACGATCGAACGGCTGTACCGGTTGGCCCGCCCCGGGGGCCGCTACGCCCGCGCCCTCGAGCTGTTGCGCCGGGCGAAGGCGATGGACCCCGCCATGCTGACCAAGTCCGGGATCATCTGCGGGCTGGGCGAGGAGTGGGACGAACTGCTCGGTGCGATGCGGGACGTGCGCGCCCAAGGCGCGGACATCCTCACGTTGGGCCAATACCTCCGACCGTCCGGTCAGCACCTTCCGATCGCGCGGTATTACACGCCGGCCGAGTTCGCCGAGCTGCGCCGGTTGGGACGCGAGATGGGGTATCGTCACGTGGAGGCGGGGCCGCTGGTGCGCTCGAGCTACCATGCCTGGGAGCAGGTCGAGCGCGCCACCGCCGCCGGGTAACCTCGATGGCCACCGCCACCGCCCAGACCGCCCCCGGACACGCCGACACCGAGCTGGCGCGGCGCATGCTGCGCCAGATGCTGCTGATCCGCCGCTTCGAGGAGAAGGCCGCCGAGGCGTACGCGCTCGGCAAGATCGGCGGGTTCTGCCACCTCTACATCGGTCAGGAGGCGGTCGCCGCGGGGTCGCTCGCGGCGCTGCGGGACGACGACT
>QHTX01000191.1:6674-15795 GCA_003220975.1 Gemmatimonadota bacterium
ACGTGATCTCCTCGTACCGCGAGCATGGACAGGCCCTGGCGCGCGGCGTCCCCGCGAACGCCGTGATGGCCGAGCTGTACGGCAAGGCGACGGGCTGCTCGAGCGGGAAGGGCGGCTCGATGCACCTGTTCGATGCCGGGCGGCGGTTCCTCGGCGGTCACGGGATCGTGGGGGGGCACATCCCGCTCGCCGCGGGGATCGGGTTCGCGATCCGCTACAAGAAGGGCGACCAGGTCTGCATCTGCTACTTCGGCGAAGCGGCCGTCAACATCGGCGCCTTCCACGAAACGCTCAACATGGCCTCCGTCTACAAGCTCCCCGTCGTCTTCTGCTGCGAGAACAACCGCTACGGCATGGGCACGGCGTTCGAGCGGGTCGCGGCTGTGACCGACGTCGTCGAGCACGCGTGCAGCTACGACATGGCCGCGGAGCTCGTGAACGGCATGGACCCGCTGGCGGTGTACGCGGCGACGGAGCGGGCGGTGGATCGCGCGCGCAAGGGCGGGCATCCCACGCTGCTCGAGGTGCGCACGTATCGCTACATGGGCCACTCGATGTCCGACCCGCTGCACGGGGTGTATCGCACCAAGGAGGAGGTCGAGGAGCAGAAGAAGCGCGATCCGATCTCCCAGCTCGCGCTCAAGCTCACGGAAGACGGCGCGCTCGACCAGGCGGCGCTCGACGCGCTCGACGCCGAAGTGCGGGCGGAGGTGGAGGAGGCGGTGCACTTCGCCGACGAGAGCCCGGACCCCGATCCCGCCGAGCTCGGCACTCACGTGCTCGCCGACTGATGCCCACGCTCACGTATCGCGACGCCCTGAACCAGGCCCTGCGGGAGGAGATGCAGCGCGACCCGAACGTGTTCCTGATGGGGGAAGAGGTGGGTGTGTACCAGGGCGCCTACAAGGTGAGCCGCGGGCTGCTGGAAGAATTCGGTCCGATGCGGGTCGTGGACACCCCGATCGCCGAGCTCGGGTTCGCGGGGATCGGGGTAGGCGCGGCGATGGCGGGCTTGCGGCCCGTGATCGAGTTCATGACATGGAACTTCGCCGTCCTCGCGCTCGACCAGATCGTCAACTCGGCCGCGAAGATCCTGTACGAGTCGGGAGGGCAGATCCCGATCCCCATCGTGTTTCGCGGCCCGAACGGAGCCGCGTTGCAGCTCGCCGCGCAGCACTCCCAGGCATGGGACGCGTGGTTGTCGCACATCCCCGGGCTCAAGGTGGTCGCCCCGGCGACGCCGGCGGACGCGAAAGGGCTGCTCAAGTCGGCGATCCGTGACGCCAACCCCGTCATCGTGCTCGAGGGCGAGATGCTTTATAACGTCAAGGGCGAGGTGCCCGAGGGAGAGCATCTCGTGCCGATCGGGCAGGCCGAGGTGAAGCGGCCGGGCGGGGATGTCACCGTGATCTGCCACTCGAAGACCGTCGCCGTCGCGCTCAAGGCCGCGGAACAGCTCGCGGAGCACGAGGGCGTCTCGGCGGAGGTGCTCGACCTGCGCTCGCTCCGCCCGCTCGACGAGGCGGCGATCGTCGGCTCGGTGGCACGCACCAACCGCGCCGTCGTGGTCGAGGAGGGCTGGCCCCACTGCGGGATCGGCGCCCAGGTGGTGGACGTGATCCAGCGCGACGCGTTCGACCAGCTCGATGCGCCGGTGCTGCGGGTCACCCAGGCCGACGTGCCGATGCCGTACAACAAGCAGCTCGAGCGGCTCGCGAAGCCCAGCCCCGACCGCGTGGTCGCCGCCGTCCGCCGCGTCCTGTACCTCGACTGAGCCTCCCGCCCCCCGCCCGGTCTCCCCCATGCCCACGAACGTCTACATGGAAGCCCTCTCGCCGACGATGGAGGAGGGCCGGGTCGTGAAGTGGCATAAGAAGGAAGGGGACCCGGTGACGACCGGGGACACGCTGGCGGAGGTCGAGACCGACAAAGCCGTGATGGACCTGGTCGCGCGTGCCGACGGGGTGCTGCGCCAGGTGGCGGTCGCCGAAGGCGAGACGGTGGCCGTGGGGAAGGTCGTGGCCATCATCGCAGCGCCCGGCGAGGCGACTGGCGCGACACCTGGGCCGGCTCCCCAGCCGGCGGCCGCACCAGCGACACGGAGCGGGGAGAGGGGAGCGGTACCCCTCGCAGCGCCCGTCACGCCGCCGGACGCGACTCGCGTCAAGGCTTCACCGTTGGCGCGGCGCATCGCGAAGGAGACGGGCGTCGATCTGAAGCTGCTCACGGGGTCGGGCCCGGGGGGCCGCGTCGTGCGCCGGGATCTCGAAGAGGCGGGGAGAAGGGAGAAGGGAGATGTTCGCCCCGCGGCAGTACAACCCGCCGCGGCCCCGGTCGTACCTCTCCCCTCTCCCGTCTCCCCAGCCGTGGGGGGGCGTGGGGGAGCGTACGAAGACGTCCCGTTGACTCAGATCCGCAAGACGATCGCGAAGCGCCTGGTGACCTCGCTCGGCCCTGTGCCCCACTTTTTCCTCACGACGGAAGTAGACATGGAGCGAGCCGCCGAGGCGCGCGACGCGCTGAACCGCCAGCTCGGCGACCAAGGCAAGGTCTCGTTCAACGACGTCATCCTCAAGGCGACCGCGCTCGCGCTCACCAAGCACCGCGCCTGCAACGCCTGGTTCCAGGACGATCACATCCGCTACTGGAACGAGGTGCACCTCGGCATGGCCGTGGCCGTGGAGGACGGGCTGATCACGCCGGTCCTCCGTCACGCGGACGCGAAGTCCCTCGCGGAGATCAACCGCGAGGCGCGCGAGCTCGCCGACAAGGCCCGCAGCCGTCGGCTCCAGCCCGCTGAGTACACGGGCGCCACCTTTTCCGTCTCGAATCTGGGGATGTTCGACATCGATCAGTTCACCGCGGTGATCAATCCTCCGGAGGCGGGGATCCTCGCCGTGGGTACGATCACGCCGAAGCCCGTGGCCGTCGACGGCCAGGTCGTGACGCGCCGCCGCCTGCGCCTCACGATGAGCTGCGATCATCGGGTGATCGACGGGGCGACGGGAGCGGCATTTCTGAAGACGCTGAAACTGATGCTGGAAAACCCGTTGGCGATGCTTTTGTGAACGCGGAACGCGAAACTCGGAACGCGGAACAGCCGCACAAGCGTCGGCCCGCCTGTTCCGCGTTCCGCGTTCCGACTTCCGCGTTTGAGGAGGGGTCCGTTGGCTAGTCAATTTGATGTGATCGTGCTCGGGGGGGGCCCCGCGGGCTACGTCGCGGCGATCCGCTCCGCGCAGCTCGGCATGAGCACGGCGCTGATCGAGAAGGAGAAGCTCGGCGGGGTGTGCGTGAACATCGGCTGCATCCCCACCAAAGCGTTGCTGCACTCGGCGTACGTCGCCAACCTGCTCCGCGAGGCCAAGGAGTTCGGCGTCGAAGCGGGGACGCTGAAAACCGATTACGGCGTCGCGATGCAACGCTCGCGTCGGGTCAGCGACCAGAACTCGAATCGAAGGGCGTCGAGTTCCTGATGAAGAAGAACAAGATCACCGTCGTGAAAGGCAGCGGCACGCTCCAGCCCGGCCGCAAGGTGAAGGTCGGCAATGACGTGTACGAGGCGAAGAAGGCGGTGCTCATCGCGACGGGCACGCGCGTGAAGGGCCTGCCCCAGATCGGGCTCGACATCAACAAGACGACGGTGATCTCGTCGGACGAGGCGCTGTTCCTCGAAAAGGCGCCGCCTTCGCTGGCGATCGTCGGCGCGGGCGCCGTGGGCATGGAGTTCGCAAACATCTTCCACGCGTTCGGCTCCAAGGTGACCCTCATCGAGGTGCTGCCCCGCCTCCTGCCCCTCGAGGACGCCGAAGCGTCCGACGCGCTCACGAAGAGCTACAAGAAGCGCGGCATCGACGTGCTGGCCGGAGCGAAGCTGACGAAGGCGACCGTCGGGAAAGACAAGGTCGTGCTGGACGTCGACGTGAGCGGGGCCAACGGTGGTGCTGATGGCGGCCGGGCGCGCCGTCAATACGGAGAACATCGGGCTCAAGGAGTGCGGCATCCAGCTCACCGACCGCGGCTTCATCAAGGTGGACCAGAACCTGCAGACCAGCGCCCCCGGCTATTTTGCCATCGGCGACGTCGCCGGCCCGCCGATGCTGGCCCACAAGGGCTTCCGGGAAGGCGTGAACGTCGCGGAGCTCTTGGCCGGCAAGAAGCCGCACGCGATCAAGTACGACAACGTGCCGAGCGTTACCTACTGTCATCCCGAGGTCGCGAGCATCGGCCTGACCGAGGAGCAGTGCAAGGAGCGCAAGGTCGATTTCGTGGTCGGGCGGTTCCCGTTTTCCGCCAACGGCCGGGCGCGGGGCACGGGCGAGACCGAGGGCTTCGTGAAGATCATCCGGGACAAGCGCTACGGCGAGATCCTAGGGGCGCACATCGTGGGCGCCCAGGCGTCCGAGCTGATCCACGAGCTCGCGGTCGCGCGCGAGAACGAATACACGGTCGAAGAGGTCGAGCTCGCGATCCACGCCCACCCGACGATGTCCGAAGCGGTGGCCGAGGCGGCGCTCGACTCGCTCGGCCGGGTCGTGCACCTGTGAGCGAGATCCGCAAGGACCCGGTCGCGATCGGGCTGGGCGCCCTCGCCTGCGGCGCGGGACTGGGCGGCGCGACCATCACGGTCGCCCAGATCCTCGTCAAGCTGCTGCAGGGACGGCTCGACGCCGCGCGCTACCGCGAGGCCGCCGCCGACCCCCTCCTCGCCGCCCTGTTCGCCGGGGTGGCCGTCGCCGCCCTGTTCGGCGGGCGTCGCAGCGCCCCGCTCGAGAACCTGTGGCAGAGCGGTGTGATCGCCGTGCTCGCCGCGGTCGGCGCGCTGCTGGTCGGCTTCCTCGCCGCCGTGGCCGATCGGTTCCTCGGATTGGCGGGGTTGATCCTGTGGGGAGCGTTGAGCGTCACGGTGGGCGTCGTAGGCAGCCGCTGGGCGATCACCGGGAGCCGGGAGCCGGGAGCAGGGAGCGGGAAGGCGTGAGCGAGCGCGTGGTGGAAGTGGTGCAGGCAGGCGTGGTGCCGTACGCCGAGGCGCTCGAGTGGCAACGCGCCGTGGCTCAGGCCCGGATCGAGCGGCGACTGCCACACGACGTGCTGCTGCTGCTCGAGCATCCGCCCGTCGTGACGCTGGGACGCAATTCCCACGAGGCGCACCTGCTCCGCGGCGGCGACGTCGACCTGTTCGAAGTGGAGCGGGGCGGCGACGTCACCTATCACGGACCGGGCCAGCTGGTCGGATATCCAATCATCGACCTGGCGGGCTACCGCCGAGATCTCCACTGGTACCTGCGCAGCCTCGAGCAGGCGCTGATCGACGCCCTCGCCGAGCTCGGCGTCACCGCCGAGCGGAACACCGGCTACACCGGCGTGTGGACCCGCGGCAGAAAGATCGCGAGCATCGGCATCCACGTGAAACAGTGGGTCACGTGGCACGGCTTCGCGCTGAACGTCACGACCGACCTCACGGCCTTCGATCGCATCGTCCCCTGCGGCATTCCGGGCGTCGTGATGACGTCCGTAGAACGGGAGCGGGGAGCAGGGAGCGGGGAGCAGGACCTGTGGGACCGAAGCATCGCCGCTGTGATCCGGGGATTCGAAAGAGCTTTCGGCGTCGAAGCACGAGTTGCGTCAAGGGGCGACGTCGAGGAGAGGCGTCGAGGAGAAACGTGTCGTACGTCTGCCCTAGACGTCTCCCCTCGACGGTTTTCCTCGACGCCTCTATGACGGATCGCCTTCCCCCCGGCCAAGTCCTCACCAAAAAATGGCCGGTGCTGCACTACGGCAACGTTCCCCAGGTCGACACGCGCAGCTGGACCTTCGAGGTAGCGGGGCTCGTCGAGCGGCCGTTCACGCTCACGTATGACGAGCTGCTCGCGCAGCCGCGCAAGACCGTGAACTGCGACATACACTGCGTCACGCGGTGGAGCCGGCTCGACAACACGTTCGAGGGGGTAGCGGTGCAGCTGCTGCTGGAGCGTGGCGGTGTGAAGCCGGAGGCGCAGTACTGCCTGGTATCGGCCGAGCAGGGGTTCACGACCAACCTCCCGCTCGGAGACCTCGACCGGCCGGACAACCTGATCGCCCTGAAGTGGGGCGGCGAGTGGCTCATGCCCGAGCACGGTTGGCCCGCCCGGCTGCTCGTCCCGCACCTCTACTTATGGAAGAGCGCGAAGTGGGTCCGGGGCTTCACACTGCTCGATGCTGACGTGCCCGGGTTCTGGGAGCAGAACGGCTATCACATGCGGGGCGATCCCTGGACAGAAGAACGGTACGGCGGGAGGGGCTTGACCAAACATGATATCAACCGACTGAGAAACCTGAGCAAGAAAGGCGTCTAGGGGAGACGTCGAGGAGAGACGTCAAGGGAAGTCGTGAGACTACGAGTCTCCTTGACGTCTCCCCTCGACGATGTTCCTAGACGCCTTTCGATCCCAACAGTTCGTAGAAGCGCCGGAACACGCGTATCCCGTCCCACAGCTGCTTCAGGTCCAGCTTCTCGTTCGGCGCGTGCAGCCGGTCGTCCGGCAGCCCGATGCCGGTGAGAATCACCGGGGCTCCGCCCCGGCCGAGGGCGGGCACCACGGGGATCGACCCACCGGCGCGCGCGGGAATGGTGCCCCGCCCCACCACTTCGCGAAATGCCTGATCGAGCAGCGCGAACGCCGGGTGAGTCACCTTTACCGTGGCCGGGTCCGCGCCGTGCAGGAACGTCACGCTCGCCCGCACGTATCTGGGCGCGAAGCGCTTGACCGCGGCGGCGAGCTGGCGCTCGACGGTCTTGAGCTTCTGGTCGGGGACGAGGCGCAGGCTGACCTTGGCGGTCGCCGCCGCCGGGATGACGGTCTTCGCGCCGTCCCCGGTGAAGCCGCCCGTGATGCCGTGAATCTCGAAGGTCGGCAGCGCCCACAGGCGCTCGAGCACGGAATACGCCTTGAGCCCCGTGAGCGCTTTTGCCTGGACGCGGTGCTTCAGGAAATCGCTTTCCTTGAACGGCAGGCTCCGCCACGTGGCGAGCTCGGCTTTGGCGGGCCGGCGCACGGCCGAGTAGAGACCGGGGACATGGATCTTCCCGTCCGGGGTCTTGAGCCGGTCGAGCAGGCGCACCAGCTCCTCATGCGCGTTGGGCGCCGCGCCGCCGAACTCGCCGGAGTGGAGGTCCGACTTCGCGGTGCGGACCGTGATCTCGGCGTAGCACAGCCCGCGGAGCGTGGTGTACACGGCGGGCCAGCGCGGCGCGATGTACGCCATGTCGGCGATGAGCACCGCGTCGGCGCGGGTCCGCTCAGGCTCCCGCCGCAGCAGCTCGAACAACACGCGGCTGCCGTACTCCTCCTCCCCTTCGATCAGAAACCGGAAGTTGACGGGCGGGCGGTCGCCGCCGGCCTCGATCGCCTTGAGGAGACAGAACACCTGCCCCTTGTCGTCGGCGGCGCCGCGGGCGAACAGCTTGCCATCGCGCACCGTCGGCTCGAACGGCGGCGTGGTCCACTCGTCCAGCGGGTCGGGCGGCTGGACGTCATAATGCCCGTAGATGAGCAGCGTCGGCGCTCGGGGCACCTCGGGCCCGACACCCCACACCACCGGATGCGTGCCGCTCGCGAGGAACTGCACCTCGCGACAGCCGAGCCGTCGCAATTCACCAGCGACCCACTCGCCGGCCGCGCGGCAGTCGGCGTTGTGCGTCGGGCTCGTCGACACGGAGGGGATGCGCAGGAAGTCGGTGAGCTCGCGGAGCAGCCGGTCGTTGTCCATGGCGCGAAAATCTAGACGCGTAGACGGGTAGACGGATAGACGGGTACCGCGATGTCCTACCCGTCTACCCGCCTAGCCGTCTAGCCGTCCAGTCTTATATTCGCCGCCATGCGGACGACTGCGTCTTACGAGCTGTTCCCGGACGCGCCGAGCGAGCGGGCGATGGCGCGCGCCCGGTACCTCGCGCGAGAGGGTCGCGTCGCCGAGGCCGAAGCCGCCTACCGGGAAGTCCTGGCGGCGCATCCCGATCTCAAGCCGTGCTGGGCCGAATGCTTCGAGCTGCTGCGGCGCGAGGGACGCAAGCACGACGCCCTGCGGCTGGCCGAGGGTGCGCGGGCGCAGTTCGGCGACTCGGCGTTCGCGCTGGCCTTGAAGGGCGCGGCGCTGATCGAGCTGGAGCGCTACCGCGACGCGCTCGGCACGCTGGAGCAGGCCGTCGAGGCCGATCCCGACCTCGGCGTGGTGTGGCATGAGCTGGGGTACACGGCGTTCCGGCTGGGCGATCGCACCCGCGCCCTGCTGGCGCTCGACCGCGCCTTCGCGCTCGAGCCGCACACCGAGACGCTGCGGCTGCGTGGCCGGATCCTGCGCGACGCCGGGCGCTACCAGGCGGCCGAGGTCGCCTACGAGGGGGCGGCGCAGGCGGCGGAGCACCAGGAGCAGCGCGCAGCGGCCGAGCGCGAGATCGTCGTCACCCGCCGCTATGCCTTCTATGCCCCGCGTCGCCCGGACGACCTGACCGTGGCCGAGCGCTGGTTCGCGGAGACGGGAACCGTGGTGCTCGCGCCTGACGAGGGAGCGGACGCGCCCGACGACGCGACCCTCGCGACCGCCTTCCTCGACCTGACGCGCGACTCCGGCTGGCGCTTCGGGCAGGTCGTGGCCCTCGGCCCGGCGCTTCCCGTGTGGCACACGATGGCCGGAACGCTCGGCGCGCCGCTCGTGACGCGCACCGGATTCGACCCGCGCAGCTGCCCGTTGGTCGTCGCCCAGCGCCCGCAGCCCGCGGACGCCGGCTGGGCCACCCTCACTGCGGCCGTCTCGGAACACGCGTGCGGGCTGGTGTTCGTGCTCGAGCACCCCGCCGAGATGGCCGCGGAGTCGTCCCCGCCGTCCCCCTCCCCCTCCCCCTCCCCCTCCCCCCCCCTCCCACGCGACGGCGCGGACGTGATCGGCGTGCTCACGGACGGCGGCGGGCGACGCGCGCGCCGCACCAACGTGGCGCATGCCCTGTCCGAGGCCCAGCACCCGGCGGGCCGTCTGGCCGGCCGCCGCCTGACGTCGGACTGACTTCCCCCGGAGGTCTTCCCCCGTGACCGCAACCGGCCGCTCCGGCAGCGCGCCCGCCCGCACGACGATGTCGGGTAAGTTG
>QHTX01000192.1:0-7530 GCA_003220975.1 Gemmatimonadota bacterium
GTCACTCGTCAGGAGGTGGAGCGCGAGCCTGAACGTTCGTCCGGTTCTCGGGGACTCATCGACGACCAGCACGAGCCCATCGAGACCGAGGAGTTCTCGAAGCCGCTGCCGCTCGCCGCGAGGGAGCGCGTGCCCGGGGCGGATCGCGATCCAGTCGACCGATCGATGCCCCCGCAGGGTCAGGTGGGTCGCTAGGAGGGGCGCGAGGTACGCGCCTGCGGTGCGCAACCCAATGACCGCCACTGGCGCGTCCGGATCGCCGCACGTCGCGTCAAAGCGGCAGGCGAGCGCGCTCACGTCGTGATGCGTCAGGTCCTGGTTCCGGAACGCCGCCGGGACTGCCATCCGCCGGCGCAGCAAGCGCTCTGGCAACTTCGCTCTGTCGACGAGCTCGATGGCGTGCCGCAGCTCGGCCCACTTCGCGTCACGGGGGTCCGCATTGGTCGCGAGAATCTCGCACGCCAGATTCACACATCGGTGCCAGTGGTGCCGCCAGAGCGCGCCCACAGGGAATGGGCGTACTCGGTGCCGCTCTCGAGCAGATGGACGATGGCCCCGGGCATCCCCTTCAGGTACTGGGTTGGGTTGCGCGCGGGCCGCGCCAGATAGTCGTCTACCGTACAGGCGATAGCGCAGCTGAACAGATAGACGTTGATGCGACACTCCTCGCGCTGCCAGTCGAGGGCGGCCACACGGTTGAGGTCTTCCCGCAGTCGTTGGAACAGCTCGCGCACCGGCAGGAATGGGTTCAGGCACCAGCCGTACGATGTGTAGAACGCTTCCTCGGTCCGCTCGTCGGGAACGGCGGAAGGTGATTCCCGCACGTGTGATCCTGCGCGATCAAGGGATGCGAGCTCCAAGACATGTGCCCACGGCTTCACGCGGCCGTGGTCACTTTCGAGCGCTCGCCCTGATGCCGTTGTGAGACTTGGTCGCTACGAACGCGGCGATGCTGGTAATCGTCCGAAAGTGATCGATCTCGAGATCTTCGAGCGACACGTGAATGGCGAAATCCTGTTCCAGATGTGCGAGGAACTCGACGAAGGTGAGCGAGTCGACGAGGCCGGTCTCGATCAAGTCCGTCTCGAGCGACGGGACCTGCACGTTCAGCTTGTCCGAGAACAGCGCGGCAATGCGGTGCTCGAGTTTCGTGGAGTCGGGCATGTCACATGGCCTCGTGCTCGGTGGCCAGCAGATCGTAGAGCAGGCGATCGAGCCGGCGGCCGTCGATGCAGTGGCACTGGCGCTGCCGCCCGATGTACCTGAAGTGGAGGCGCTCGAGCACGCGCTGCGCCGGCCGGTTCGTCTCCAGGGTCCAGGCGTTGACGGCCTGAAGGCCCAGCTCGGTGAAGCCCAGCGTGAGGATCTTGTCGCACGCTTCGGTCGTGGAACCGCCGTAGCGCTTGTTGCCCAGCACCGCCCACAGCGAAGCGGTCTTGAACTTCCGATCCACGTTGGTCAGTCCCACCACGCCGACGGGAAGGTCTCCGTGATCAGCCGTGTAGGCCCGGATGACCTGGATCTCCCGTTGCGTCATGATCTTCAGCGTCACCGGCGTCAGCGTCTGGACGCCGTTGCCGAAGTCCAGCCACTTGTAGTTCTCCGGCTTGCCGAGCCAGTCCGCCGCCAGCTCGATCAGCTCCGGGCTATCCAGCGGCAACAGTTTCATGACTCGCAAACGCCTCCTGCAGCAGACGGCGGTCGAACTTCTCGTTCGCGTTCCGCGGCAATCGCTCGTACGCCATCCACCGGGACGGCAGCATCGGAGCGGGCAGCACTTTGGCCAGCGCGTGGCGCAACTCGCCGGGGGTGACCGCTACCCCGGGCGACGGGACATAGGCGCAGCAGATCGCGGTGCCCTCGAAGCCGTCCGTCGAGACGGCGACGACGGCGCACTCCCGCAGGCAACTCAGGGCGTTCAACGCGGTCTCGATCTCGCCCAGCTCGATGCGATAGCCGCGACTCTTGATCTGGGAGTCGGCGCGGCCGAGGAAGTAGACCAGCCCGTCGTCACCGATCCGGGCGAGGTCCCCGGTCCGATAGATGCGATCGGCGGGATCGGACGCGAACGGATTGGACAAGAACACGGCGCGTGTCTTCTCGGGGTCTCTCCAATATCCCGGGCTCAGGCCCACCCCCCTGATGTAGAGGTCCCCGACCTCGCCCGGGGGCACCGGCTGCAACCGCTCGTTCAGCACCAGCAGCTCCTCACCCGCGCAGGGCGAACCGATCGGGATCGCTCCCCGATCGTCCTCCGGACAGCTCGGCACCGTGTAGTAGCTGCTGGCGATGGTGGTCTCGGTGGGCCCGTACAGGTTCGTGAACGTCACGTGGGGCAACCGCGTCATCCAGTACCGGAGCGCCGGCGTCGGGAAGACCTCTCCGCACCACAGCAGCCGTCGCAGGGTGGGGAAGTCGTCGAACCGCACCACGTCGAACTTGGCCAGGTAACTGAGCAGCGACGGCACGGAGAACCACTGCGTCAGCTCCGCGGCGCGGATGAACTGCGCCAAGGCGGTGGGGAGCAAGTTGAGGTCGGGCGGCACCAGGTGGATCTGGGCGCCGGCCGCGAACGTCCCGAACACGTCGAACGTCGACAAATCGAAATGCAATGGCGGATGGCCCGAGATCCGGTCCGCCGGCCCGAGCCCGAAGTAGCGCTTCGCCCACTCCACGAAGCGGATCACGCTGCCGTGCGTGATGACCACCCCTTTCGGCGTGCCCGTCGAGCCCGAGGTGAACAGGATGTGCGCGGCATCGCCCGGCCCGTTGCGGCAGTCCGGCGGGCCGGTTGGAGCGCGCCGCACGTCCTCGAGCGAGAACGCGGGCGCGACGTGCTCCTGCACCGCCCGCTCACCATCCAGCCACCCGACCGCAATCGACGCCCGCAGCCGCTCGTCCGTGAGCAGTTCGTCGAGCAGCAGCGCCGCGCGGGAACCCGCCAGAATCACCCGTGGCTCTCCCGACCGCACGATCTTGGCGACCCGCGGGGCAGGGCTCGACGGATCGACCGGGATGTAGATGCCGTCGGCCTTCAGGATTCCCAGCATGCTCACGATGGCCAGGGGCGACTTGGGGAGCAGAAAGCAGACCCGGTCGCCGCGCCCGCACCCGGCTGCTCGCAACGTGCGCGCCAGCTGGTCGCTCAGGGCGTCCAGCTGCCCGTACGTCAACCGCTCGGCGCCCATCACGAGTGCCGTCGCGTCCGGACGGCGCTCCGCCTGGTCCGTCACCCATTGCTGAAGCAGCGAGGTCATCGCGTCACCAGATCCACGGCCCGCTGGAAGGCCTGGCTCGCGTGGTGCAATTCCTCCTCGGTGGGCGGAATGTCGAGGATGAACGACCGGTACCCGAGCCCGATGTAGCGAGCCAACTCCTCCCCCACGCGCTCGTAGCTGCCCACGAGGTACGGGCACATGGTCTTGTAGTTCTGGAACGGGACGAGCCAGTAGGGACTCTCGCCCGAGGCAGTCGCGGCGGCCAGGTCGGACAGCTGCTTGTGCCAGGCCGAGTCCGAAACCTTCATCGCCAGCTGGTGGGTCAGCTGTCCCTTGCGGTCTTCGGGAAACCGCTCATGGGCCGTCTGCCATGCCTCGTCGCCGTCCTCGCGGGCGATGATGCCGACCCGCACGCCCGCGCCCACCCCCTCGTCCGACGCGACCTCCTCGCCGGGCGCCTTGGGGTACTTGACCGCCGTCGCGCCGATGGCCTTCGCCGCGGCGAGCCCGGCGTCCGACGAGCCGGACACGAAGATGCCGGGGAACAGGTGACTCGGCAGCGAGGGCGTCAGCTTGAGATTCTTGACCTGGTAGAACTCGCCGTCGTACGACAGGGCGGAGGCCCCGTTCAGGAGCTCGCGGATGATGAGGGTGTACTCGATCAGGCGATCGTACCGCTTGTCGTGCGGGGTCGGGTCGTTCAGCGCGACCAGGTCATTCTTGAATCCGCCCGCCACCATGTTCAGGTAGATGCGTCTCCCGTACAGATGGCCGAAGGACGCCGCCATTTTGGCGACGGCGTACGGGTGCATGTAGATCGGCTGCACGGCGACGAGCGGACACAGCCGCGTCGTGCTCTGGATGATGACGTGCGACACCAGCCACGGATCGACGAGGCGATTGTCGGAATAGACGAGAATGCCTTTGCACCCGACCCGCTCGCTCCAGCGGGCGACATCGGCCACCCGGCGGACGTAGGTCTCTCGATCTCCGTCGCTGGACTGCGCGCAGGTCGCGAACAGGTCGAGAGTGACGTCAGCCGCACCGTCCAGACCGTTGTTCACGGACTCGCTCCTCTCTGTTCTGGGGGATGGGCCTTCGTCTCGTGCGCAGACGCGCGGCCCCACTCGCCTGGGCGGCTGGTGCATGGGCGGTGCCAGCGGGAGCGGCGCGGCCAGTGCGACGGCGCGGGGACTCGCGCGCACGACGTGGTGTGGCGGGCGCGCCACAGCTTGTGGTAGCCCACGCGGCGCGCGGGCGGCTCGAAGTTTGCCTGCTCAACAGAGCGTGGTGGCCCTCACGATCGAACGCTGCGACAGCCTCGCGCACGGCGACGAGATCAAGGCGCTGTTCCTTCGGAACGATCGTCCGACATTCCCGGCGTTCTTCGACCGCGCCTACCCCTACGCCGTGTCGGCGGGCGCGCGGAGCTGGGTCGCCCGCGATGGGCGGGGCGTCATGGTCGGGCATTTGGCAGCCTTCCCCCGAGTGTTCCGCGACGCGACCCGAGTGGCGCGTGCCGCGTTGCTGGTCGACAACGTGTTCGACGCCGCGCACCGGAACTTTTGGTCGGCGGTGGAGCTGTGTCGGCGGGCGCTGGCGGACTTGAGCGCCACGGGGGACTTCGACTTCGCCTACACCGATCCGACGCCACCCGGCCTCGCCCTCGTTCGGGCGCTGCGCTTCACCCAGGTCGGCACCCTGCACCGCTTCGTCCTGCCGCTCCAGCCCCTGTATCTCGGATTCTTTCGGATCAAGGCGCGAGCGGAGCCGCTGTCGGTGGAGCGCGTGGGTGGTCGGGATGACGCACGCATCGCCGCCGCGCTGCGAGCGCTCCGGCCGGGCGCCCGGTTCCGGGGGGAACGCTCGCTGGACCTGTACGCCACGCGCCTCGGGGGCGAGACGATTCCCAACTGGCAGTGGCTGTTGCTGCGAGCGGAGCGTGAGGGGGGAGGGGGGACCGCGGTCGCCGGCCTGGTCTTGACGGCGCGACCGCCTGGCGCGGCGACCGCGAGCGTCGTCGATGCGGTGTGGGACGATGCCCGAGTGTCTCCGGCATCCGTGCTGCACGCCGTCGCCCGGGCAGCGAGAGACGACGGGTGCAAGAAGTTGAGCATGTTCACCCTGGCCGAGTCCGCGTTGGCACGCTCCCTTAAGGCATGCGGGTTCGTGCGGCGCGCCGACGCGCTTCCCGTGGTGGTGCACCTGAGTCGGGAGGGCGCCGAACTTCCGCCGATTCGGGACTGGTCGATGACCTACTTCGATGGCAGCGCCTGGTGAACCTCACGCGCCTGCTCGACGTGCGCACCTGGCCGGACCTGGCGACCGAGGCTGTGCTGCGAGTGGGCGGTCGGCTGCACGGACTTGAGCCGCCGTCCGACCTGCCGGCCGAGGTACGACAGCGGGTGACCGTCCGCTGGCCCCGCGCCTATCACTGGCCGTCCTACGCCAAGGGGGGAGACCAGCTGCGGGAGCTGCTCCGGCGCCGCGTGAGACTGGTGAGCGCGCAGCTGCCGCAACCCTATCGAGGCACCATCCTCACCGAGTTCGAGGTCGATGGCAGGGTGCACAAGGTGGCCTTCAACGTCGCCGATTACCCCGAGCAGCTCGACGCCGAGTGCACGCGCGAGAGCGTGGTGACGTTCAAGTTCCAATATCGCCGGGAGGGGTATGGTCAGCTGCCCGTCGTACCGGCCGGGTACCTGCCTGCTTCTCCGATGCTGTACGACCTGCTGGGCTACCTCCGGCGGGCGAAGGATCGACGGCCTAGTCTGTTCGACGTGTATGGCCGCTTCAGCCTGGAGTTCTCGCCCGGTGTGCGGGGAGACGCGCTACGGCACTTGGGCCGTACGGCGCTGTTCCGGTTCCACGGGGGCGACCGGATGGTTCGCTACAGCCGGTACCTGAGGGAGATCGCTCGCTCCAAGATCTGCATCGACCTTCCCGGACAGGGACCGTTTTGTTTCCGTCTGGTGGAGTATCTGGCGGTCGGATCCTGTGTGGTCGCGATGCCGCATGGCACGAGCCTTCAGACGCCGTTGGTCGACGGCGTCCACCTCGCGTACTGCCAGGATGGTCCCCCGGATCTGATCCGGCGCTGTCGCGTGCTGCTGGAAGATCCTTCCCGCCGGCGCGCGATGGAGGTCGCGGCGAGAGAGTTCTTCGATCGGTACCTGCACCGGGATCGACTGTCGGCCTACTATCTGACGACCGTCCTGGCCGCGGCGGGAGAGGCGTGAGGTGCTAGCGGCGTCTCAGCTCAACCACGATGGTGCGCGCATACCGTCGCAACCACGGACAGGTCCGCAGAACGGACACATCAAATCGCTTGAGCCATGCCACCAGCCTGCGCGAGGATACGAGTCGCTCGAGGCGTGACAACAGCTGCATCTCTGCCACGTCGATCTCGAACAGGGAGCGAAACGGCTCGAGGTCCGTGTACTTGAGCTGTCGCGTCCACTCCGTCGGATCATCCGGCGCGCCGGACGGGACTGGGACGAGGAGCCGCAGGCGCTCAAGCCAAGAACTATTCCCGAAGGGCTCGCTGAAGATCGCCCGGGCTCGGGGCTTGAGCACGCGGTACAGCTCTCTCGCCACTTGGCCCTTCTCCCGCAAGTGGTGCAGAATCGCCTGGCCGATGACGGCGTCGTAGCGAGCATCGTCGTAGGGGAGGGAGTAGAATGACGCGACCTCGAACGCCGTCATGTCCGCAACGCCATTCGCCACGGCCCGCCGTCGAGCGCACTGGATGGCCCGGGGCGAGATGTCGAAGCCATCCACGGTGGCGCCGCGTTTGGCGAGGATCACGCTGAGCCAGCCATCACCGCACCCGGCATGTCTCCCAGGCGCAGCATGGACGCATGGTAAGCGCACAGGGGCGTGTCCATCGACTCGAACTTTTCCCAGTCCGCCGGCTCCATGACGAGTGACGCGGACGGCTGAGACGCGTAGAACCGGTCGTGCCGCTCGGCCTCGGACCGCTCTTCTACCGAAACGTCCGCTTCTGTCAGCGTCGTGCTGGGTCTCGACATGAGAAGGCGCTAGGGATGGCTCGCGAGCGTCAGGCGCAAATTCCGAGCCGCGCTCCGATCCCTGCCGTGCTAGCAACCTCCATCCACTAACGGTGATGCGATCCCGCAACGGGTGATGCGACGTGTCGAACGCTCTTCCGGGGCACGGAACTTTCACCGCCGGTCGGCGTGCGCAGTCGCCCCAGCTTGCTGTTCTTGTGCCAGACGGTGCCATATCCCCCGGATTCGGGAGTGGCCATCCGCAGCTTCCACGTGCTGCGGCTCCTGGCGCGCGCGTTCGA
>QHTX01000192.1:7557-16729 GCA_003220975.1 Gemmatimonadota bacterium
CCGACGTCGAAGCCTTTCCGGTGCTGCAGGAGCACAGCGTCTGGCGCCTGGCGTGGGACCACGTGCGCAGCGTGGGACTGAGCCGGCCGCACACTGAGTTCACCTACGATTCCCCGGCGGTCGCGGCGCGCCTCGTCCACCTGCTCCGGACGCGCCGCTTCGACTTGATACACGTGGATTCGCTCGCGCTGTCGCGCTACCTCCCCCTGTTCGACGGCAACCCGCCGGTGATCTGCGTGCACCACAACGTCGAGTCGCAGCTGCTCGAGCGCCGCGCGCGCGCGGAGCGGAGCGCTTGGCGGCGCGTGTACGTGCGGCACCAGGCGCGCCTGATGGCGCGCGCGGAGCGGCGGTGGTGCGGGCGCTGCCGCTTGAACATCGTGGTGTCGGACGCGGATCGCGTGGCACTCCACCACATTGCTCCTGGAGCGAACTACGCGGTGATCCCGAACGGCGTCGACCTCGAGTTCTTTCAGCCGACTCCGGGCCGGGAGGAAGGGCACGAGAAGGGGGCCGTGTTCGTAGGCGAGACCACCTGGTTCCCGAATCGGGACGCCCTACAGTACTTCTGTGACGAGATTCTCCCCCGCATGCGGGTCGGGGGGGGGGATGGCGTGCCGCCGGTGCGGTGGGTAGGGCGTGCGTCCGAGGAGGCGCGCCGCCACTACCGGGCGCGCTACGGCGTCGAGCTCACCGGCTACGTCGAGGACGTCCGGCCCTACGTGCGCGCCGCCGCCTGCTACGTTGTGCCGCTCCGGGTCGGTGGGGGCACGCGGCTCAAGATCCTCGATGCGTGGGCCATGGGGAAGGCGGTGGTGAGCACCTCCATCGGGTGCGAGGGATTAGTCGCCGAGGACGGCCGCAACATTCTCATCCGGGATGACCCCGACGGCTTCGCGCAGGCCGTGCGCGCCGTCCTTCAAGACGAACGGCTGAGACGGCGGCTCGGCGCGGAGGGGCGTCGCACGGTGGAGCGTCACTACAGCTGGGAGCGGATTGGGGAGTCCATGCTGAGGCTGTATCGCTCGTTGTACGAGTCGCCGGACGTCGGCAGCGGCACCCCGGTCCTGGCTGCACGATGAGACTGGTGGCGTCGGCGCTGCCTCTGGCTGCCGCAGCCGTCACCTCTGCGGCTCTGGGCTGTTCAGGCCCTGTCGCGGCAGTGGCGGCAAGCCCCGCCTGGGCCACGATGGCGGCCGGCCAGTCGTTACAGCTGAGGGCGATGCCCGAGGACGGGAAGGGCAAGACGCTCTCCAGCCGCGTGATCCGGTGGTCCAGCAGCGACACCTCCGTGGCGCGCGTCGACACCAGCGGACTCGTGACGGGGGTGGCGGTGGGCGCGGCGACGATCACGGCGACGAGCGAGGGCAAGAGCGGGACTGTCGCCATCACCGTCGGCACCGGGGGGAGCGGCGCTGCCTCCAATCCGCCCCCGCCTAACGAGTGCGCCACGCCGCGCGCCGAGTGGGTCTGGTGCGACGACTTCGAGCAGGATCGCCTCAGCAAGTATTTCGAATACGACGACGCGAACGGGCATTTCGTGCGCGTCGGCGGGGTGGGTGTGGGAGGATCGTTCGCCATGCGGGCGCGGTGGGACGCGGGGCAGGTCAGCGCCGGCTCTCTGCATCTCGCGATGGGCAAGACGCCGCAGCGCTACTTCAAGTCGATCGACGCTGGAACGGCGCTGTATCGCGAGCTGTTCTGGCGGGTGTACGTGAGACTGCAGCCCGGCTGGCGCGGCGGCGGCGCCGACAAGCTGAGCCGGGCGATCAGTTTCGCGTCGGCGACCTGGGCGGAGGCGATGGCCGCGCAAGTGTGGAGCGGCACCTCACCAGGGCCGGACCAGAACTACCTCACCCTCGATCCCGCCTCCGGTACGGAGGCCGCCGGATGCGCTGGCTCGGTCAGGTGCGGGGCGCAACGCCCCTCTACGCCGACTCCTCGGCAGGGCGCTGGTACTGCGTCGAGGCCCACGCCAAGCTGAACGACCCGAGCCAAGCCAACGGTGTCTTCGAGTTGTGGATCAACGGGACGCTCGACGCGCAAAAGGCCGAGCTGAACTGGGTTGGCGGGTTCAGCGCCTACGGTATCAACGCCCTGTTCCTCGAGAACTACTGGAACGCCGGCGCCCTCCAGCCCGAGGAGCGGTATCTCGATAACCTCGTCGTCGCCACTCAGCGCATCGGGTGTTGAGTACTGAGACGCCTTAATGTGCAGCAATGTGCAAGTATCATTGCGTATTGCATTACCTTTTTGGTGAGATTTTAGCGAAGTTGGTGAATCTTCCTGTTACTTAACTCGTTACAACGTCCCTCGGCTACTCTCCCGCTCCATGAAGGCGGCACGCCTGTTGCGCAAGGACGACACCAGTTAGACACGCTGCTCAGAGCAAAGCCGCCGAAAGGCGGTGACGCAGAGCTACGGGACTAACGCGACACCGTCGCCAAGTCCGCCGAGCCGCCAGCGAATTCCACGCTGGCGGCCCGTTTTTTTTGCACAGGAGGACCGGATGCCGTTCACCTTCAAGCTGTCTCAGCGTCTGGCACGGATGCGAGGTCGGGTGTGCGCCGCCATGGCGCCCGCCTTGGCCGCCTGCCTGGCCGTATCGGCATGTGAACGCTTTGGCCCGGCGCCGACGGGTCCCGGTCCGCAGCTCGCCCAGATCGTCGTCCTTCCTGAGAGCCTCACCGTTGCTCCTGCCCAGCTGGTTCAGTTCGTGGCGTACGGTCGCACGTCCGCCGGCGACAGCACGAGCGCGTCGGTGTCGTGGAGCACTTCGGGGGGCTCGATTGCCTCCAACGGCAGCTACACGGCCGATACGGGGTCGGGCGATTTCATGGTGACGGCCATGAGCACGCAAAGTGGCGTCTCCGGCTCATCCCGCGTGCGCGTTCGGAAAGTGAAGACGGTCACGGTGAGTCCCCCGACGGCGACGGTGGCGCTGGGGCAGACGGTGCAGCTCACCGCGACGCTGCGGGATGCGAGCGGGAACGTGCTGACGGGGCGGACGGTGACCTGGAGCTCCAGCAATCTCGCGGTCGCGACGGTGTCGGCGAGCGGGCTCGTGACGGCGGGGGCGGTCGCGAGTCAGGCGACGATCACGGCGACGAGTGAGGGGCAGAGCGGCACGGCGACGGTGACGGTCGTGTCGAATGCACCGGTCGCGTCGGTGACGGTGACGCCGGCGACGGCGAGTGTGGCGGTGGGGCAGACGGTGCGGCTGACGGCGACCCTGCGCGACGCGAACGGCAACGTGTTGAGCGGCCGGACGGTGCTTTGGACCAGCGATAACGCCGTCGCGGCCACCGTGGACGGAAACGGGCTGGTGAGCGGAGTCAGTGCGGGGCCGGCGGTGATCACGGCGACGAGCGAGGGCAAGAGCGGCGCGGCGACGGTGACGGTCGTGGCGCCCGTCGCGTCGGTGACCGTGACGCCGGCGACGGCGAGTGTGGCGGTGGGGCAGACGGTGCAGCTGACGGCGACCCTGCGCGACGCGAACGGCAACGTGTTGAGCGGCCGGACGGTGCTTTGGACCAGCGATAACGCCGTCGTGGCCACGGTGGACGGAACGGGGCTGGTGAGCGGAGTCAGTGCGGGGCCGGCGGTGATCACGGCGACGAGCGAGGGCAAGAGCGGCTCGGCGAGCGTGACGGTCACCGCGCCGTCCGGTGCCCCGGAATGCGCTACACCGCAGCCCGGCTGGATCTGGTGCGACGACTTCGAGCAGAACCGGCTAAGCCAGTACTTCGAGTACGACAGCGCCGGGGGGAGCTTCGTGCGGGTGACGGGGGTGGGCGTGGGGGGATCCTACGGCATGCGCGTGCGGTTCGCGCTCGGTCAGGTCGAAGCCGGCTCGCTGCACCTCGCCATGGGGAAGGTGCCCGACCCCTACTTCCGTACGGTGGACGCAGGGACGGCCCTGTACCGGGACGTGTATTGGCGGATGTACGTGCGGACGCAGCCGGGTTGGGTCGGGGGCAGTGGGTACAAGCTCAGCCGGGCGATCAGCTTCGCGACGTCCACCTGGGCAGAGGCGATGATGGCGCATCTGTGGGGCGATCCGCCCGCGACGGGCGAGCTGCTGATGGACCCCGCGTCGGGCACCGACGCGGCCGGAAATCTCAAGACCACGAAGTACAACGACTTCGCGAACTTCCGCTGGCTGGGAGCGCTGTCGGGGGTGACGCCGCTGTTCGACGCGAGCCACGTGGGCCAGTGGTACTGCGTCGAAGCGCACGCCCAGCTCAACGACGCCGGGTCGTCCAATGGTGTGTTCGAATTCTGGATCAACGGTAACCTGGACGCGCGCGAGACCGGACTCAACTGGGTCGGGTCCTACAGCGCGTACGCCATCAACGCGCTCTTCTTCGAGAACTACTGGAACACGGGGTCACCCGCGGCCCAGGAGCGCTACCTCGACAACATCGTGATCAGCACCCAGCGGATCGGGTGCCCCGTCAACGGATTGCCGCTGGCGTCCTTGGGCGTGGCCTGTGAACGATTGGCCGCGCCGACGGGCCCCGCCCCTGTCGTCCAGATCGTCATTCTCCCCGAGAGCCTCACCGTCGCTCCCGCCCAACAGATCCAGTTTGCAGCGTACGGTCGCACGTCCGCCGGCGACAGTACCGGCGTGGCGGTGACGTGGAGTACGTCGGGAGGCTCGATTGTCGGCAACGGCAGCTACACGGCGGACACGGCGTCGGGCGATTTCCTCGTGACCGCGACGAGCATGCAGAGCAACGCTTCGGGTTCGTCCAAGGTGCACGTGCGGAAAGTGGCGACGGTGGCGGTCAGCCCCGCGGCGGCGAGCGTGGGGGTGGGTCAGACGGTGCAGCTCACGGCCACGCCCAAGGACGCCAGCGGCAATCCGTTGACGGGCCGGACGATCACGTGGGCCAGCAGCAACGCGGCGCTGGCGACGGTGAGCGCGACCGGCCTGGTGACCGGGGTGGCGGCGGGCTTGGTCACGGCTACGGCGACGAGCGAGGGCAAGAGCGGACAGTCAGTCGACTCGGTGCTGGCGAATGCTCCGCCGCCGCCCCCGGGGGGGAATCCGAACGAGCCGGCGGGGTTCCAGCGGTTCGCGGAGAACGACTTCACGGTACCGATGCTCGATCATACGGCGCCCACCGGCCTGTTGGGCTTGTGGCGCGCCGAGATCCTCGACAGCGACAACACCTACGTCGCCGACGCAGCGGCGCCGAAGAGCCCGCTGCCCGTGTTCCAGGGCAAGTACCCGGCCGGCTGGACGGCCGGCTACACGCCGATCAAGTGGGAAGGGTGGGATGGGGCGGCCAACAGCCTCGGCTACGGCACCGAGATGGCGCAGATGTATCTGTCGCTGTGGATCCGGTTCCCGGGCGCCGACTACGAGAACCAGAGTGTGGGGACGAAGTTTTTCTACCTGGGCGTGGGGGAGTCGAAGGCGAGCGCGGGCAATCAGCTCTACACGATGCTGTACCACCCCTCGGGAGCGGGGCAGACGATCGCCAGCAATTTCCCGGTTTCGATGGAGCAGCAGAGTGCCGTGGCGGGGGTCAACAACCGGACCGAGATCACCGCGGCTCCGGTCTTCAGCATTGGCGCGTGGCACCGCATGGAGTTTGTGTTGCAGCTGAATACCATCGGCCAGGCGAATGGCGTGTTCCGGTGGTGGATCGACGGGACGCTGGTGATGGATTACCGCGACATGATCTACGTGGATGCGGCGAACCCGCTGGGGTTCTTCACGTTCAAGTTCTGGCCCTATTGGGGCGGCGGCGGCGGAAGCAAGACGCGCGACGACTACGTCCAGGTCGACCACGTCTACCTCTCCGGCATCCCGAAGTAGCGGAGGAGAACGAGCGCAGGAGCGCACGCTGATGACGTAATGCGAGACCTCGGTCGGTGCGGTACGGCGCACCCGACTCGATTCGATGACCAGGGGGGCCGCCAGCGACAAGTACCAGTTCACACTGGCGGCCCCTCGTGTTGCCAAAAACCACCTGTGGAAGGAACGCCACATCATGCCGTTCACGTTCAAACTGTCGAAGCGTCTCGCGCGGCTGAAGCCGCGCGCTGTGATCCTTGCGCTCGCGGCCCTCGTCGCCTGCGACCAGGCAGACCGTTCGCTCACCAGTCCCTCCCATCCGAGTTTCAACACCAGTAGCGGCAACCCCGATGGGGTCACCGACCTCGCCGTCGCAGCGGCTTCCGATACGTCGATCACACTCTCGTTCACCGAAGTTGACGACGGCATCGGCGCACCGGCGAGCTACGACGTGCGCTACGTCGTCGGTCCGTCGATCTCGTGGGGATCGTCCACCCCTAGCGTGAAAGACGGCAGTTGCGCGACGCCAGTGGCGGGGACGGCGATCGGGTCGACGCGGACCTGCACGGTGCTCGGCCTGACGGCCGGCACGACCTACAGCTTCCAGCTTGTGGCCTTCCGGGGCACCCTCAACGTGAACGCCGTGTTCGGGCCGCTGTCGAACGCCACGACTGGACAGACGACGGCAGCGGGAAGCTCCTCGGCGGCGGGAGAGTGCGCGACGCCGCAGGCGGGCTGGATCTGGTGCGACGACTTCGAGCAGAACCGCCTGGGACAGTACTTCGAGTACGACAGCTCGAGCGGGGACTTCGTCCGCGCCGCGGGCGTCGGGATGGATGGGTCCTACGGGATGCGCGTGCACTTTGCCGCGGGCCAGGTCTCGGCGGGCTCGCTGCACCTGGCGATGGGGAAGGTGCCCGACAGCTACTTCCGGACGGTGGACGCCGGGACGGCGATCCACTCGACGCGGACCTGCACGGTGCTCGGCCTGACGGCCGGCACGACCTACAGCTTCCAGCTTGTGGCCTTCCGGGGCACCCTCAACGTGAACGCCGTGTTCGGGCCGCTGTCGAACGCCACGACTGGACAGACGACGGCAGCGGGAAGCTCCTCGGCGGCGGGAGAGTGCGCGACGCCGCAGGCGGGCTGGATCTGGTGCGACGACTTCGAGCAGAACCGCCTGGGACAGTACTTCGAGTACGACAGCTCGAGCGGGGACTTCGTCCGCGCCGCGGGCGTCGGGATGGATGGGTCCTACGGGATGCGCGTGCACTTTGCCGCGGGCCAGGTCTCGGCGGGCTCGCTGCACCTGGCGATGGGGAAGGTGCCCGACAGCTACTTCCGGACGGTGGACGCCGGGACGGCGATCCACCGGAACGTGTACTGGCGCATGTACGTGCGTAATCAGACCGGCTGGAGCGGCGGCGGCGGCTACAAGCTGAGCCGGGCCATCAGTTTCGCGACGTCCACCTGGGCCGAGGCGATGATGGCACATGTGTGGGGCGATCCGCCCGGGAGCGGGGAACTCTATCTGGATCCGGCGTCGGGCACGGATGCGGCCGGCAACCTGCTCACGACGAAATACAACGACTTCGCGAACATGCGCTGGCTCGGCGCCCAGTCCGGGGTGACCCCCCTGTTCGACGCCAGCCACGTCGGTCAGTGGTACTGCGTCGAGGCGCACGCGCAGCTCAACGACGCCGGGCTCTCCAACGGGATGTTCGAATTTTGGATCAACGGCAACCTCGAGGCGCGCGAGACGGGGTTGAACTGGTTGGGGTCGTTCAGCGCGTATGGCATCAACGCGCTGTTCTTCGAGAACTACTGGAACACGGGCTCGCCCGTGGCCCAGGAGCGTTACTTCGACAACATCGTGATCAGCACGGAGCCGATCGGCTGCGTGGGCTCTGGGCCCCCACCGCCCCCACCCCCCCCGCCGCCTCCGGCGCCGGTGGCGCAGGTGGTGGTGTCCCCGGCCAGCGCCAGCGACACGGTCGGGCAGAAGCAACAGTTCACGGCGACCGTGAAGGACTCGAGCGGCAACGTCCTGTCGGGACGCACCGTCACGTGGGCCAGCAACAATAACGGCGTCGCGACCGTCGACGCCAACGGATTGGGCAGCGGCGTCGCCTCCGGCACGGCTACCATTACGGCGACGAGCGAAAGTGTGAATGGCGGCGCCACGGTCACCGTGACCACGCCCACCCCCACCCCCACGGTGCCGGCGACGGTGAGCGACCTGACCATCGTCGGGTCGACGGATTCTTCGGTTACCCTGTCGTTCACGGAAGTGAATGACGGCACGGGCAAGCCGGCGAGCTACGACGTGCGCTCCACCGCCGGCGCGTCGCTCACCTGGTCGCTCGCCAAGTCGGTGACGCAGGGCAGCTGCGCGACGTCGGTGGCGGGGAGCGCGATCGGGTCGAAGCGGACCTGCACGGTGCTGGGCCTGGCGGCGGGGACGACCTACAGCTTCGAGCTGGTGGCCTTCCGGGGCACGTTGAACGTGAACGCCGTGTTCGGCGATCTCTCCAACGTCGCCACCGGCCCGACGCCGGCCAGGCCGGCGAGCGTCACGGTCAGCCCCAGCTCCGTGAGCGACACCGTCGGGCAGAAGCAGCAATTCACCGCGACCGTGAAGGACGCGAACGGCAACATCCTGCCCGGTCCCACGGTCAGCTGGTCGAGCAGTAACGCCGCGGTCGCGACGGTGAGCGGGAGCGGCTATGCAACCGCCGTCAGTGCGGGCACGGCCACGATCACGGCGACGAGCGAAGGCGTGAGCGGCGACGCGACGATCACCGTGACGGCGCCCGGCGCCACGACGCCCGGCACGGTCACCGATCTTGCGGTGGTGGGGTCGACGGATTCTTCGGTCACCCTGTCGTTCACGCAAGTGAATGACGGCACGGGCAAGCCGGCGAGCTACAACGTACGCTCCATGGCGGGCTCATCGCTCACCTGGTGGCTGGCGAAATCCGTGACGCAGGGCAGCTGCGCGACGCCCGTGGCGGGGACGGCGATCGGGTCGAAGCGGACCTGCACCGTGCAGGGCCTGGCGGCGAGTACGACCTACAGCTTCGAGCTGGTGGCGTTCCGGGGCACGCTGAACGTGAACGCCGTGTTCGGCGACCTGTCCAACGTGGCGACGGGTACGACCCAAGCGGCGGGAGATCCCCCGCCCCCGCCATCGCAGCCGGGGACGAATCCGAACGAGCCGGCGGGGTTCCAGCGGTTCGCGGAGAACGACCTCACGGTGCCGCTGCTGGACTACACGGCCGCCACCGGGTTGTTGGGGCTGTGGCGGGCCGAGATCCTCGACAGCGACAACACCTACGTCGCCGACGCAGCGGCGCCGAAGAG
>QHTX01000193.1:0-16257 GCA_003220975.1 Gemmatimonadota bacterium
TCCTCCAGCACCCACCGCAGCTCACTCGGCAACGGGGCGAGCGCCCACGCGAACTGCTCCAGCAGCTGCTGCGAGGTGGCCCGCGCTTCCTCCGCGACGAGCACGTGGCGCAGATGGCCGGGGTGATCGTCATAGCGGGCGAACACGACGTGCCGGACGCCCTGCTGTCCGAGCGCGAGCAGCACCGCGGCCGTGGGGGGCGTGAGCGCCGTGTAGAGAATCAGCGGGAGCGACGGGAACAGGTGCCGCAGCTGTTCGATCTCCTTCGCGCTCGCCGTCCCGGAGAGGAGCGGGTCCACTACGGCGAGCTCCACCGGTCGCGCGCGGATCGTGGCGAGCGCCGTTTCCCAAGTCGCTGCATGCGCTAAGGCGAACCGCGCCGGCGCCGCCCGGCGCAGCCGCTGGAGCTGGATTTCAGGAATCGCCCCTAGGACGAGCATAAATGCCGCAAATCCGCCCTACAATGCCGCGAAAACACCCTTAAAAACCGCTGCCGCACGCATGACCTTTGAGCGTGCTGCTGCAGTCTCACGTCACCCCAATACCGGGAGGTCGTATGTCGCGCCCCATTCGTGCCTTCTTCACCCTGCTCGTCGTCTCGTTCGCGCTCGCGGCTGCGGCGTGTGCCGATGCCACCGGGCCGCAGCCCAGTGCCGACACGCTGTGTGACTACAGCAACGGCAACGTCTGCCATTGACGGAGCGTCACCGTTCGAACCGCGCGAGCGACGCTGAAACCTCGCGTACAGCATCGTTCTGAACCGCCGGCTCCGCGACTGCCTCAGGACCCACGCAGAGTGAGGTCTCGCATTCGCGGAGTCCGGCTTTGATACGCTCGATTCGGAACACGAACTCGTGAAGTCCCGCGGGTTCCGCGATTCGCAATGCCGCGTCTAACATGGCCTCTGCGCGATCGAACTGCCTAAACCTCGCCCGGCCGATTCCCGCTTTGAGATAGAAGTCCACGAGAATGTTCGGAGGCATCCCTAGCTTCTCCGCCTCACAGCGCTCGCGCCAGCGCTCGAACCCAACGCGGTCGCGCCGGTACGAGGCGCAGTGCATGAGTTCGATCAGCACGTTCTGGATGACGTCCTGGAAGCTGCCGCTCCGTAGCACTTGCGCGAGCGCGCGCTCGGCACCGTCGGGATCGCCCACCGCTAGGAGCATTAGTCCCAGATCAGACAGCGCACGCGTCCGTGACGGCATGCCCGCCACGTGTGTGGGATTGCTTCGGCGGGCTGTCCCGCCGTGCTGAACACGACGCCGAGCCCCTGGTGCGCAAGCGCCTGGTTGCGCCGGTCGCGGCTGGCTTCTGCGTCTCGCAGTATCTCGTGCAGGTGCTGCTCAGCCTCTGGCAAGTTGCCGCGACCAAGGACGGTGTACGCGCGCCCGATCCGGCTCAGGAGCTCTGAGCTCCGATCCCCCGCGCTCGCCGCGAGCACCCTCGCCTCGGCGTAGAGCACATCCGCCTCGTCGAACGCGTTCAGCTTGCGGAGCACCCGGGCCGTACGCAGTCGCACCGCGATCGCATCGGATGCGGCCATTCGCTCGCCGCCCACGCGCGTAGCCGTCTCCAGCACGTCCAGCGCCTGGTCCAGCATCAACACGTCCTCAAGGTGATGAGCGTAGGCGAGCAGCGCTGGCAGCGCGAGCCGCACGTCCTGTTCCTGGAACGCGTCGGCGGCGCTCCGCACCAGGCCGACGAGGTGGGCGGCCTCGACGTCATCCGCGGGTAGGTCGCGGCACGAGCGCTCGGTCGCCGCATGCTGATAATGGAAGGCGTCGGCGTAGAGCGGCTGAGGGTTCTCGAGCAGGTCCACGAGGCGCAGCGCGAGAAAGGCGCCCTGGCTGAGCCGGGCATCGGCCGCGCCGGCCGACGGCGCGCCGGCCAGGCGGCGGAGAAACACGGCGTGTGGCAAACCGGACTGCCGCAGCGCGGCGTCGCGCATCGCTCGAGGCTCCCCCCGGAACTGCTTCCCCAAGGTAGCGCTACCCGGGCAAAAAGCTACCGGCTGCGGCGCAGCAGCACTTCCATCAGGGCCCGGATGGCGCGGCCCCGGTGCGACACCCGCTGCTTCGCGGGCAGGGCTGCCTCGGCGAAGGTCATCTCGAGGTCGGTGGAGAAGAACAGCGGGTCGTAGCCGAAGCCGCCGCTGCCGCGCGGAGCCGTGAGGACGCGGCCCTCGCACGTGGCCTCGACGAGCTGCGGCTTGGCCAGCGGCGTCTCGAGGTAGGCGACGACGCAGCGATAGCGCGCGCCGCGCCGCTCGTCGGGCACGCCGGCCAACCGCTCCAGCAGCAGCGCATTGTTCGCCGCGTCGCCTTCGCCCACGCCGTGCATCTGCGCCCAGCGCGCCGAGAACACGCCGGGCGCCCCGTCGAGGGCGTCGACTTCGAGCCCCGAATCCTCGGCGAGCGTCGGCTTGCCGCTCCGCTTCGCGAAGTAGCGCGCCTTCGCGACCGCGTTTTCGGCGAAGCTGGTGCCGCGCTCCAGGTCGGCCTCGTCGGGCAGGCGCTCGAGGAACTGGTCCACGGGGAACACGAGCTCGAACGGCAGGCCGGCGAAGAGATCGCGGATCTCGCGCGCCTTGCCGTCGTTGCGGGTGGCGACCAGGAGCTTCACGCGCGCCGCAGCCGCGCCAGCACGTCCGTCGTCGAGTATCCCGGCACCAGCGGCACGCGGACCACGCGCCCGCCCCAACGCTCGACCTGGTCCGCGCCGACGATCGCCTCGCGCGCGTAATCCGCCCCCTTGACGAGCACGTCCGGGCGCAGGCGCTCGATCAGCCCGAGCGGCGTGTCCGCTTCGAACACGACCACGCGGTCCACGCAGGCGAGCGCGGCGACGAGCCGGGCGCGCTCCGCCTCGGGCACGAGCGGCCGGGTGCCCCCTCCCTTCCCCAGCCGCCGCACCGACGCGTCGCTGTTCACGGCGACGAGCAGCGCGTCCCCCTCGGCGCGCGCCGCCTCGAGCAGCGCGACGTGGCCCACGTGCAGCAGATCGAAGACGCCGTTGGTGAACACGACGGGACCGCGCTGACGCCGGCGCCACTCCGCGGTCTCGTCCAGGGTGCCAACCTTCTGCGCGGTGTTCACGCCGCCGACCCTTCGTCTATCGTGGCACCCCAGCGTAATGTCCATTTCAGCAGGGGCGGGGTCACCAACGTGGTGGCGACGACGACGAACAGGATGGCGCTGAACAGCCGGCTCGAGAGGATGCCGGCGGTCAGGCCGATCTGGGCGAAGATGAGCCCCACCTCGCCGCGCGGGGCCATCCCCACGCCCACCGCCAAGCGATTGAAGCGCCGCCACGGCACGGCCCAACCGCTCGCCAGCTTCCCGAGGACGGCGATCGCGAGCAGGGTGCCGCCAATCGCCAGGGTCTGGTGATTCTCGGGGACGAGCGGATTCCACACGCGCGGGTCGACGGCCGCCCCGATACTGAGGAAGAAGATCGGCGTAAAGATGTCGGAGACCGGCTTGATCCGGTCTTCGATGCGGTCGAACTGCTTCGTTTCCGAAAGGATCAGGCCGGCGGCGAAGGCGCCGATGATGAGGGCCGTACCGGCCCGCTGGGCGAGGGCACACAGGAGCAGCAGGAACGCGAAGGCCGACACCAGCAACACGCCGCGCACGCGCATGCGATCGACGACCGCGAAGATGCCCGGGGCGAATCGCAACCCGATCCACAGCGCCACGAAGAGGAACGCGACCGCGACCCCGAGGATGCGAAGTGCTCCCCCCAGGCTGAAGGCCGCGCCCCCAGCGACTCCCTGCACCACCCCCAGGATGACCAACCCGATGACGTCATCGATGACTGCGGCGCCGAGGATCAGCCGGGCCTCGACGCTGTGGAGCAGCTGCAGGTCCTTGAGCACGCGCGCCGTAATGCCCACCGACGTGGCGGTCAGCGTGGCCCCGACGAAGATCGCCGTCGTCAAGGGATCGGCGACCGTGTGCTCATACCCGTGCCACCCCGAGCGCCAGTACTCAAAGCCTGCCGCGAACGGCACCGCCACTCCGACCACGGCCACGGCGGCCGCACCGGCGCCGACCCGCTTCATCGCATCGAGCTCGGTGTCGAGCCCGATCTCGAACAACAACACGACGACCCCGACCTGGGCGAGCAGCCGGAAGACCGGCGTGAGCGGATCGCCCGGGGCCATGGGAATCACCTTGAGGAACCCGGCGCCCAGCACGATGCCGGCCAGGAGCTCGCCCATGACCGCCGGCTGCCGCAGGCGCTCAAACAGCTCGCCGGCGAACTTGCCGACCAGCAGCATCACCGCGAGCACGGTGAAGAACCGGGCGACGTCAACCTGGCCCGCGGCGTCCGGGGAGAAGGGCGGCAGGGACAGGAGGGGCAGCGGGGGCAGCGGGGGCAGCACTAGAGCGGCTGCGTCGGCTTGGGATGATACGTGAAGGTGTGATTGAACAGCGGCAGATGCACCGATTCGCTGTAGGTCGCTTCGATCTCGATCTCCCGCCGCTCGGCGCGGCGGGTGATCCGGATCTGCTGCGCCTGGTCCGGCAGACCGATGTCCTGCGCGGTCGCCTGGATGCGACGGCGGATGGTGCCGTCGTCGAGCGCGGCGGCGAGCTGGGCCTGCGTCTGCATCTCGTCGACCAGGCGGTAGTACCGGAAAAACACTTCACCGATGTTGACGCCGTAGTACAACACGGCGACGAACACGAGCAGCGAGAACAGACAGCCGACCGAGCTTGCGCCGCGGCGATTCACCATTGCGACTGGGCTCCGTCCACCAGATCCTTCACCAGCTTGTCGAGCGCGATCTTGCGGCCGTCCGCCTCCTGCGGCGGCCGGTACTCGCCGACCTCGGTGAGGCCCTGCTTCTGCCACAGCGTCTTGCCCTGGCGCTGGTCGAGGATCTCGACGTCGATGGTGATCTGCACCTGACGCTTGGTCACGTCGGTGCGGCCCTGGCCGGCTTGAAACGAGATCGGCACGTCGGCGTCGTAGCGGACCACCTTGCCGCGCACCACCGCGTCGGCGTTGAGCCCGAGGCGGCCCTGGAACGCCTCGAGGACCGCGTCGTTGACGTCCTTGGTGAGCGTCGGCTCCGGCGTCTGGTTGTCGAACGGCAGAATCGCGACGGTCTTGATGTTCGGCAGGCCGCCGCCGGCGAAGCCGTAGACGCACGCCGTGAGCGCGAGGGCGAGGGTGCTAGCGACGGCCGCGCCAGATGGCGGGATCGAACGTCGCCGCGGAATCCACCGCCACGACCGTGAGCTCAAAACGGGCCCGAGCCTCCGGAAAATCGATGCGGGCGCTGGCCGGCATCACGTGAACATCGAACAGCGTGCGGCTGCGCGCCTGGACCTTCCCCCCCTGCCGCCACTCCGCCTCGAGCACCCGCGCGCTGCCCACTGCCGCCCGGTAATCGAGTGTGTCCGCGCCCTGCACGAACCGCCATAGTGTGGCGCCGCTGTCCGCGACCCCTGTGGCCCCCGCCGCGCCCGCCGCCCCCGCGCCCCCCGCGCCCCGGGCGCCGAACACGGCGGCATCCGCTGCGGGCGGTCGCACGATGCCGAGCCCCGCCCACAGCATCCGCACCGCCGGGACCAGCGAGCGGAAGTTCTTCTCCGGATCGGCCCAGACGGCGGAGTCGGCGACGACCGCCGCCGCCCCGGCGCCCAGCCCCAGCGGGCCGACGTAGTCGAACCGCAATGAATCGGGCGGCGCGATGCGCGCCTGGCCGCGGCCGCCCCAGCGCTTCTGGTCGTCCTGGTATTTCCACCGGAACCGGATGGCGGTCCGGTGCGCCGGCACGGTGGCCGCGGCCCACGCGACGGCGCTGTCCCGATCCCCGGGCGCGAGCGGCAGCGGGATCAGCGGCGCCGGCCGGCCCGGGCAGCCGGCCAGCAACGTACAGGCGCCAATGTAGAGGAGGGCTCTTCGCCGGTCAAGCAAAAGCCGTTGCCGTTTCAATAGTTAAACCCGAAGAAGAAGTCCACGAACTGCGACCCCTGGCTGCCGACCGGCAGCGCGTAGCCCGCCAGGCTCCCGGAATGGAAGCGGTAGCCGAGGTCGAGCCGCAGCACGAGCGGCGGCCCGATCGGCATGCGCAGGCCCAGGCCGCTCGAGCCGAGCGTGCCGCGATCGAGCGAGGTCGCCGTCCAGGCCTTGCCCGCGTCGAAGAACAGCGCCCCCTGCACGCCCGGAAAGCGCGCTTCGCCGAACGGGAAGCCGATGGAGAGGAAGTCGGTGATGGGAAAGCGCCACTCGGCGTTCAGCAGCCAGGCGCGCGTGCCGGCGACGTAGCCGTACCGGGGGTAACCGCGCAGCGCCCACGACCCGCCGATGTTCACGGGCCGGGGCCGCTCGCCACCCGAGTAGTACCCGAGCAGCCGGACGGCCACCGCGCTCCGGAGCGAGGTGCGGAAGTAGCGGCGATAGTCGCCCGCGACGAGCCAGGAGTCGAACCGGCCGTGGCTGACGTCGTTCACGAGCCCGCCCGTGAGATTGACCCGCTCGCCGTCGATCGGACCCGTGGGCAGCCACAGCGTGTTGTCCTCGACGTAGCCCAGGTAGTTGGAGGCGAGCCAGCCGACGCGGTGAAACTCGGTCGCGTCGCCTCCCCCGGTGAGGATGTCGGGCCGGGTGAGGTCGAAACGGTCCGAATGCTCGAGACTGTAGACGGCCTCGATGCGCCGGAACCGCGACAGCGGATAGCGCAGCTGCGCGAACGCGCCCGCCGATGTCTCGTCGTACACCGTACTGAAGTCGCCCTCGTAGAACGTGCCGCGCAGCCGGAAGGCGCCCACGCCCCAGTTGACGCGGTGCGCCTGGTTCAGGTAGAAGGCCGTCCCGTTGAAGTTGTCGATCAGGTTGCCGAGGCCGTTCCCCTGGAACGACGAGACGGTCGCGAAGAGCTCGTGGTCACCGAGCAGGTCGCTGAACAGGAAGATGACGCCCTGCGCGGAGCCGATCCCGGGGGCGAAGGCCGCGTCCCCCGCGGCGAAGTCGAACGTGAACTTGCGCTCGTACGGCGCGGCCTCGGCCCGGGCGTACTGGGGGTCGCCGAGCTCCTCCCACGTCCATTCGGCCGGCGCGCGGTCGCGTGCGAGCTGCACCGGCGGCGCCCCGCTGTCCGCGACCGGCTGCTGCAGGTAGATGTTATAGCTGAGGTCGGCGAAGCCGCCGAACACGAGCCCGTGCTCCCGGTCGACCCACTGCGGGTCGAACGCTCCGTTGAGGGTGCTCGTCAAGCGGCGCCCACGGCCCGCCGAATCGACCGCGTAGATCTGGAACGTTCCGTCGCGGTCCGACGTGAAGAAGATCCGGCCGTCGGCCGCCCAGCGGGGCTGCTCGTCCCGCCAGGCGCCGTAGGTGAGGTACGCGATCTTGCCCGTCGCCAGGTCGAGCGTGAACAGGTTGCGCGCGCCCTGCGCGCCGAACGCCGTCCGGTCGG
Source organism: Gemmatimonadota bacterium (assembly GCA_003220975.1). Taxonomy (GTDB): domain Bacteria; phylum Gemmatimonadota; class Gemmatimonadetes; order Gemmatimonadales; family GWC2-71-9; genus AG41. Next base: position 7,433 of record QHTX01000193.1, read on the forward strand.
ACGAGAAGACCACCGTGCGTCCGTCCGGACTCATCGCCGGGTCCACGTCCTGGTAGCGATCCGACGTGAGACGCTCGAGCCGCCCCTCGGGCAGCCACAGCCGGTACAGGTCGGAGTAGCCGGAGACGGCGAGGCCCGAGAACACCACGCTGCGGCCATCGGGCGCCCACGCGGGTGAGAGGATCGACACCAGATCGGCGAACTCGTAGCGCCCCACGGCGCGCCGCTTGGCGAGGCTCCAGAAGAACAGGGCGTCGCGGTCCTCGTACCGGCTCGAGAACACCACAATGCCGGCCGGCGACACGTCGAGCCGCGACTCGAAGAAGTGGAACGACTCGAACTCGGCGCTGCGCTCGCCCTTGACGAGCGCCCGGGGCCGGCCCCCCGAGAAGCGCTGCGCATAGATGTTGGTGTAGCCGGTGGACGGCGAGAAGTACAGCACGCCCCGCGCGCTGTCGGGGGCGTCCGCGGCGCCGTACACCGTCGGCTTGATGGCGAGCCGGGTGAGCACGCGCGCCGTGATCGCCAGGGGCTCGGCCCCCCGCACGGCCGGGTAGTAGCGCTGGCGCATCCAGTACTGCCACTCGTCGGAGAGCTGGGTGAGCGTCCTGCCGTACACCGCGCGCACCTCGTCTTCGAACGTCGGGTACTTCCAGGAGTCCCGGTACATCTCGCCGATGCGCCAGTCGCCGTACGTCGCCGCGAGGAAGCGGTGGAGCGAGCCGCCCAGCGGATAGACGAGGCCGCCCGCCGCGAACGCCAGCTCTCCCAGCCCCGGGAGCCGGCCCGCGACGGTGAGGTCGTTCAGCACCATCTCGTCGCGGGTGTCCTCGCCGGTCGAGAAGTACTCCGCGAGGCCCTCGGTCCACCACAGGGGGAAGTCCGCGTGGCGCAGCCGGGGGTAGCGGCTCGACGCCTCGGCGCCGAGGCTCAACTGGAACACGTGCACGAGCTCGTGGCGCAGCGTGTGGCGGAAGTCGGCGTAGCTGCCGGTGAACGGCAACGCGACGCGCCGCTTCAGGAACTCGGTGACGCCGAGCAATCCCTCGGGCGGGACGAACGGCAGCACGTTGGTCTGCTCGAAGTCCGAGTGGGACGCGTAAATGATGAGCGGCACGCGGCGCCGCGGGTGGTGATTGAAGCGCCGCTCGAGCACGGCGTAGCTCTGTTCCGCGTAGGCCAGGGCGACCCGGGCGAGCTCCTGCTCTTCCGGATAATGGTACAGATCCACGTGCGGGCCGCGCAGCACGTGCCAGTCGAATACGCGGTACTGGATCTTGTTCTGTCCGAAGGAGCCGAACTGCCCGGTCGCGGTGCCGGGAAGCACCGCGAGAACGAAGAGCGCGACCGGCGTGAGGTGGCGCTTCACCGATGGATGCTCCGGATGCGGTCGCCCTGCGCGATCGCGGCGAGCACGTCGAAGCCCGCGATCACCCGGCCGAACACCGTGTAGGTGCCGTCGAGGTGCGGCTGGGGCGCGTGGGTGATGAAGAACTGGCTGCCGCCTGTGTCGGGCCCCGAGAGCGCCATACCCATGGTACCCACCTCGTAGCGGGTGGGATTCACCTCGTCGCGCAGCACGAACCCCGGTCCGCCCCACCCGTCGCCCCGCGGGTCGCCGCCCTGCACCACGAAGTTGGGGACGACGCGGTGCCAGCGCGACCCGTCGAAATAGCGCCGGTCCACGAGCGCGAGGAACGCCGCCACGGTGAGCGGCGCCTCGAGGGGCAGCAGCTCCACAACCACGTTGCCGCGGTCGCTCTCGATCGTGACCTGGGGCGCGGGCCGGCCGCGGAGCGCGGGTACGAGATAGCGGCGCGCCACGTCGCGGTAGTCCTCGACGCTCCGGCCGGTGGCGATCGGCGCCGCGGGCCCCCAGCCGTCGGCCGCGTCGGGCAACCGTTCGGCGGCGAGCCGGCGCACCAGGTAGTCGTCCGCCCGCGGCACCCGGGCGACGAACCGCGTCGCGACCGCGAGCCGGCCGTCGGCGCTCGCCTGCGCGATCGCGCCCAGGGCGGACACGGCGGAAAGCCGGGCGTCATCGAACGGATCGCCGGCGGCGCGGGCGTACGCCTGGGTGAGGCGATCCACGTCGGCGACGGCGGGGTGGCGGCCGAGCACGTCGGCGGCGACGCTGCGCACGGCGGCATCCGTGTGCGTGAGCAGCTGGCGGGCGCGCGGGCCGAGCGTCGTGTCGCCCGCGGGGACGAGGTGCGTGAGCGCTTGCAGCGCCTGCGCCACCACTCGGCCGTCGGCGTCGGCGAGCTGAGCCTCGAGCCGGGCGCGGTCGCGGGCGGCGCCGAACACCTCGGCGGCGACGCTGCGCCACCGCCAGTCGGCGTCGGTCGCGAGCGGGGCGGCCGCGGCGGCGCCGCGCGCCGCGTCGGCCTGCGCCAGGGCGATCACCGCTTGGCGGCGCAGCGCGAACACGGGGCTGGTGAGCCCCGGTTGCAGCGCCTCGACGGCGCGCCCGCCGCCCAATACGCCGAGCGTGGTCTCCGCCGCCACCGCCACGTTCAGGTCGGCGTCGGCGGCGAGCGGGGCGGCCTGCCCGGCGAAGGCGCTGTCCCGGAAGGTGGCGAGGGCGCGGAGGGTGTTGACGCGGACGCCGGCGTCGCGATCGGCGAGGAGCGGCCGGATCCGGGTGACCACGTCCTGGGGGGCGAGCTTGGCAGTGTCGCTCAAGGCGCGGCTCACGCCGCGCACCGCCACGGCGCGGACCATCGGCTGCGGGTCCTGCAGGGCATCCAGCAGCGTGGTCACGGCGCGGGCCACGCGCAGCTGGGCGAGCGAATAGAGGGCGCGCCAGCGCCCCGTGACGTCGGGGTCCCGGGCGTAGCCGATGAGCGCGGGCACAGGCGCCCGGGGGCCGAGGCGCCACGCGTCGAGCAGCGCCGCGCTCTGCACCGCCGACGTCGCCACGCCCGCGGTCGTGCCCAGGCCCAGCAGCTCGCGCAGCGCACGTGCACCGTCGTCGCCCCCGATCCTCGCGAGCGCGGTCACGGCCTCGGTCTGGGGCGGCCCCTGCGAGGTCGCGGGCACGGAACGCACCAGCGCGAGCAGAGGCGCGACCGCGCGCGACTCCTTCAGCAGGCCCAGCCCGAAGGCGGCGGCCGCCGCGACGCCCTGGTTCGAATCGCCGAGCGCCTCCACCAAGGCGTCGACCGCTGCGGCATCGCCGATCCGACCGGCGGCGAGCGCCGCCTGGCGCCGCACCACGGGCTCGGGGTGCCGGAGCGCTTCACCGAACAGCGCCGGATCGAAGGCGCGGGCATCCGCCGCAGCGAGGACCCGCGCGAGCTCGCTCACGAGCGCCTCGTCCGGCTGCTGCGCGGCGGCGCCGCGGCCGCCGAGCGCCGCTGCGCCGAGCAGGACGACGACGCTACACGCGGACCGGATCAGGGATCGGCTTGAGGAGGGCGAGTACATGCCCGGGGATTCGCGTCACGGTGTGTTGATGCGTCAGCGAGACCAGCGACGTCTCGCCCGTGGCGAGCAGTTCGCCGCTCTCGGCCTCGTCCACCGCGTAACCGAAGGTCACACGTCGCGAGGCGAGGTCGCGCACCCAGCAGCGTACCCGCACGAGGTCGTCGTACCGCGCGGCCGCGCGGTAGCGCAGCTTCACCTCGGAGACGGCGAGGTAGACGCCCTGCCGCTCGAGCTCCTTGTACGTCAGGCCCGTTTCGCGCATCAGCTCGGTGCGGGCCCGGTCGAACCAGATGAGGTAATTGGCGTGGTAGACCACCCCCATCTGATCGGTCTCGGAGTAGTTGACGCGGAGCGTTATCGCGCTGATCACGCCGGGGCAAAATCCGCGTCGCTCCGCGAAAAGTCAAATACGACAGGCGCTTGCGGCCCCTTTCCGTGGTTCCTAGCTTGGGGCCGTGCCTCTCCCCAGCTCGCGCGTGCTCGTGGTCGCCGACGCTCATCTGGGCCAGGTCGCGCCCACCGTCGAGGCCGCGTTCCACCGGTTCCTCGAGGCCGTGCCCGACCTGGGGGACGCCTTGCTCATCAACGGCGACTTGTTCGACTTCTGGTTCGAGTACGGGGCGGTCATCCCACGGCGTCACTTCCCGAGCGTGGGGCATTCCGATCACCTTCGTCGGCGGCAATCACGACCGCTGGGGCGGCGATTTCCTCGTCAACGATGTGGGGATCGCGTTCTACGCCGGCGAAGCCGAAGTCGAGCTGGCGGGCCGCCGCGCGTACGTGGCCCACGGCGACGGGCTCACGGAGCAGCACTGGAGCGCGAAGCTGATGCACCGCGTCACCCGACACCCCTTCACGATCCGGGCGTTCCGGGCGCTGCATCCCGACCTGGGGTTCTGGATCGCGCACAAGCTCTCGGGCCGGCTCGCCGACAACACGCGTGACCGCGCCGTGCTGGACCGCGCCGCGCTCGCCCAGACCCGGTACGCGAAGGATCTGCTCGCCCGTCGGCCCGATCTGGGGCTCGTCATCCTCGCGCACACGCATCGGCCGGCGCTGGAGCAGTTGGGGGACGGGCGCGCCTATCTCAATCCGGGTGCCTTCCTCGATGGGTACAAGTACGCGGTTGTAACACCAGACGACATAGAGCTAAAGACGTTTCAGTAGAGCGTCGCGAGACGACGTCTCACCGAGACGCGTCACCGTGACGGCTGTTCGAAACGCCTTCGCCTCAACCGAGCGGCCCCACCCACGAAACGGTGCGTCGGGTCGCTCGCCGGCGGCGCCGCCAGATCGCGCCGTTCGATCTCGCCCTGCACCACGCGGGCCGTTTCCTCGGCGCTGTCGATCAACGTGACCCCGCGCGCCATGACACGTGCGAGCAACGGCTTGAGGAGGGGGTAATGGGTGCACCCGAGCACGAGGACATCGACGCCGGCGCGTTGCAGCGGCTCGAGGTACTCGCGCGCGATGAGCTCAGTCGCGGGATGATCGAACCACCCTTCCTCGACCAGCGGCACGAACAGCGGGCAGGCACGTGCGTACACCGTCGCATCGGGCCGAAGGGCTTTGATGGCGCGCTCGTACGCGCCGCTCGCGATCGTGCCCGCGGTGCCGATGACGCCGATCTTGCCCGAGCGGCTCGCCCGCACGGCGGCGCGGGCACCCGGCTCGATCACACCCACGACCGGCACGGGCGACCGCGCGGTGAGGTGCTCGAGCGCCTGCGCGGTGCTGGTGTTGCACGCGACCACCACCGCCTTGACGCCTCGTTGGAGCAGATACGCCAGGATCTCGGCGGAGTAGCGGCGCACGGTCTCCGGAGACTTGGGGCCGTAGGGGACGCGCGCCGTGTCGCCGAAGTAGATCACCGACTCGTGCGGCAACCGCTCGAACACGGCGCGCGCCACGGTGAGCCCGCCGATACCGGAGTCGAACACGCCGAGCGGGGCCGGGTTCACGAGCCTAGGGCACCGTCACCGTGACGCCCACGCCGCGGGGAAAGGCCTGCACCTTCAGGTCCTTGGGGAAATCCTGCAGGTGCGCCGACACGAAGGCCTCGGCCCCCGAGAAGAAGTGGTTGAAGATCCAGAGCACGAGCCAGTCCTGCACCTCCTGGCGCTTGGCCCCGACGTTGGTGGAGCCCGCCTCGCGGAGGTAGTGCACCTCCGACTGGGCCTTGAGTGTCATCATCGCCGCCACGCCTTCCCATGCGGCGAACAGGGCGCCGGTCACGGGCCGTCCGGTTTCCGCTTGGCCCCACCCGGGCAGGAGCAGTGAGCGCCAGAAGGCGTTGAAGGGCTTGATACGATGGGCCGTGTCGGGCGCGACGACGATGGCGCCGGTGGTGACGATCGGCGCACGGGTAGTGTCGGGCACCTGGGCGGATAGGCGGATAGGCGGATAGGCGGATAGAATAAGCAGCGCTAACCCCCCCGCACTAACCGCCCATCCGCCTATCCGTCTATCCGCCTGCTTCATCGCGCCACCATCACCTTCAGCCGCGCAGGCTCCACGCGCACCGCGCACTCATGCACGCCGGGTGCGCGCAGCTCCCCGTCGAGGTGCAGCAGGAGCGGCGCCTCGAGCGACCGGATCGTGACCTCGCGAGCCTGGAACAGCGTCACCTCCCGCATCCCGGTGTGCGTACCCCGCATCACACGGGGGACCGCCACGAGGAACCGCGGCAGCGACACGCGGCGCACGAGGCAGACGTCCAGCCGGCCGTCGCCGGGGTCCGCGCCGGGAGCGAACTTATAACTGCCCCCCGCCGTCGTGCCATTGCACACCTCGACCATCATCATGTACCCCGTCTCCGCGAACCCGGGCGCCCGCACCTCGAAACGCGGCGGCCGGAAGCCCGCGAACGCGCGAACCACCGGCACGAGGTACGACAGGAAGCCGCTGAGCCACGGCATGGCGTTCCGGACTCGCACGACCTCGGGTCCGAAGCCGAAGCCGATGCTGTTCACGAAGTACTCGCCCAGAGCCCGGCCGACGTCGAACGCGACGACGCGCGCCGTGACGAGCCGGCGCACCGCGCGCTCCGGGCTGTGGCGGTACACCCCCACCAGCTTGGCGAAGTCGTTCCCGGTGCCGATCGGCACGACTCCGAGCTGGACATCGCCGCCGTGACGCAGCAGGCCGTTCGCCACGTCGTGCACGGTGCCGTCGCCGCCGATGGCCACCACGCGCTCGACGCCAGCGCGGGCGGCGCGGGCGGCGAGCTCCGTGCCGTGGCCCGGACCCTCGGTGCGCTCGAGCTGGACCGCCCAGCCTTGACGCGTGAACTCGCGCACAATGGGATCGAGCGCGCGCGCCGCCGCGCCGCCGCCCGCGGCGGGGTTGAGGATGACGTGGGCGTGGATCAAGGACGGCAAGGGCGGCAGCGACGGCAAAGGCGGCAAGGTGATGACCTGGCCGCGTTTTTCGGCACCTGGTCGCAAACTACTGATTGTCGGTTGCGAAGGCCGCCTGTCATATGTTGCCACCCGTGGCTCCCTACGAACGCTTGGCAGCGTGGCGGTTGTCCTATCGACTAGTGCTCGGCGTCTACGATGCAACGGACGATTTTCCAAAACATGAGCTCTATGGGCTTACCTCCCAAGCTCGGCGCGCTGCTTTCTCAGTCGTCGCGAATATCGCTGAGGGCTCTGCCAAGCGGGGCGGACCTGAGTTCAGGCGATACTTGGACGTCGCACTCGGCTCCATCACCGAGCTCGAGGTCGCTCTCCTCCTCGCACGAGATCGCCGCTACCTGACAGTCGAATCCTGGACTGCGCTAGAACGTCTTCGGAATCACGCTGGCGCGGTACTCTGGCGGTTGTACCAAGCCATCAGCCGGCACGGTCATCAAAAACCATAAGTCTTCCTCCTGCCCTTGTCGTCTCTGCCGTCTGTGCCGCCTGTGCCGTTTAGTCACGCGCCCTCAGGTATCCCTTCGCAAGCAGCAGCTCCGCGTTGAGAATCGCCGCGCCCGCAGCGCCGCGGATCGTGTTGTGGCTCAGCACGACGAAGCGATGGCCCAGCACGGCGTCCCGCGCGATCCGCCCCACCGTCACGCTCATCCCCCGCCCCGCGTCGCGGTCGAGGCGGGGCTGGGGCCGGTCGGGCTCGTCGCGCACGAGGATCGGGTGCGCGGGCGCCGTGGGCAGCCGCAGCTCCTGGGGCAGCGCGGTGAACGACGCGAGCGTCTCCCGCAGCTCCGCCGGCTCCGCCGGCCGACCCAACTTCACGCGCACGGCCGCGAGGTGCCCGTCCACCACGTTCACCCGGTGGCACTGGGCGCTCACGGCGAACGCGGCGGGCTCCGTGCGGCTGCCGTTCAGCCGACCGAGGATCTTCCGCGTCTCGCGCTCGATCTTCTCTTCCTCGTTCGCGATGAACGGCACCACGTTGTCCGTGATGTCGAGCGACGCCACGCCGGGATAGCCCGCGCCGGACAGGGCCTGCAGCGTCGTCACGAGCACCGCCTCGACGCCGAAGCGCGTCGCGAGCGGCGCCAGCGCCAGCGCGATCATCACGGTCGAGCAGTTGGGATTGGTGACGATGAAGCCGTCGCCGCAGGCGTCCAGCAGCGCGAGATGGTCCGGGTTCACCTCGGGGACGAGGAGCGGCACCTGCTCGTCCATGCGGTGCGCCGCCGAGTTGCTGAGCACCGGGTAGCCCGCCCGCGCGAAGCGGGTCTCGACCGGGCCCGCCACGTCCGCCGGCAGGCTGGAGAACACCACGTCGCAGTCGAGCGGCGGCTCCGGCTCCCGCACCACCAGGCTGCGCGCCGCGGCGGGCATCTCTCCCGACAGCCGCCAGGCACACGCCTCGGCGTACGGCCTGCCCTGCGAGCGGTCGGACCCCGCGAGCGCCGTCACCGCGAACTGCGGATGGTCCGCGAGCAGCTGGACGAACCGCTGGCCCACGGTGCCGGTCGCGCCGAGGATGCCCACGCGGATTCTCGCCATCAGCCACGCCTCCTTGACGGTCCCGGACGCTCGCGGTATGTATCAACATAACAACGGAAGCGTTCGTGGTGATTTGCCGCGTATTGCCGCCACGTTAAACAAGGTGCTAAAAAGCGACCGCCCGCGGCTGGCATTGCCCGGGCTTTTCTGTTTTTCAGGGAGACGCGAAGCACCCCCATGCGACCGAGCGTGACCGTCCGGGTACCCGGCTCGACCTCGAATCTGGGCGCCGGGTTCGACTGCGTCGGCATCGCGGTGGGGCGCTGGATCCGCGTGACGGCGCGGACGGCGCGGGCCTCGGCCGGCCCGGCCGTCATCATCGAGCGCCGCGGCTCGCTCCGGGCCCTCGACGTCCCTCCGGAAGCCGACCTGATCTACCAGGGCTTCCTCGGGGCGTGCCGGCGCGCGGGGCGCCCGGAGGACGCCCCGAGACCGCTC
>QHTX01000193.1:16285-19513 GCA_003220975.1 Gemmatimonadota bacterium
CGCGCGCGGGCTCGGCTCTTCAGCCGCGGCCGTGGTGAGCGGCGCGGCGGCGGCGAACGCCCTGCTCGATCTGGCGCTCCACAAGGCCGCGCTCCTCGCGCTGTGCGCGGAGCTCGAAGGACACCCCGACAACGTCGCCCCGGCGGTGTATGGAGGCGCGACGCTGGCGCTCCCAGGGCCGGACGGCCTCGTCGTCACGCCGCTCGCCGTGCACGAGTCGCTCACTCTGGTCTTCGCGATCCCCGACTTCACGGTGGAGACCAAGCGGGCACGGGCCGTGCTGCCGGCCACGGTCCCGCACGCCCAGGCCGCCCTCGCCGCGGCGAAGAGCGCGGCCCTGGTGCTCGGGCTCGCGCGCGCCGACCCCCGCCTGCTCGGCGTCGGACTCGACGACGTGCTGCACGTCCCCTATCGCCGCCCGCTGGTCGCGGGATACGACGCGGTGAGCGCGGCGGCGCGGCAGGCGGGGGCGTACGGCGCCACGCTTTCGGGCTCCGGCCCGACGATTGTCGCGCTCGCGCTCGCGCCTGGCGGGCGCAGGGCGTCGCGGCCGAGTGCCTCCACGTCGCACGCCCCGCCGGCGGCTCAGAGACAGTGTAGCGCCCCCTCCATGTCCCGCCCCACCGCTCCCCACATCCACAAGTTCGGCGGCGCGTCGCTCGCGAGCGCCGCGGGCGTGCGGAATGCCGTGGCGATCGTGCTGGCGCACCGTCCGGCGCCGCAGGTGATCGTGGTCTCGGCCATGGCCGGCGTGACGGACGCCTTGCTCGAGGTCGCGGCCCGGGCCGCGCGCGGGGAGGGAGGAGGTCACGTGAAGAGCACGGCGCGCGCGCTGCGCGCGAAGCACGCCGACGCGGCACGCGCGCTCGTGCCCGCCGGGCGACGGCTCGACGAGCTGCTCGGCGTCATCGACGGCGCGTTCGCCGAGCTGGAGCAGCTCGCCGGCGGCGTTGGCATCGTGCGCGAGCTGACCCCGCGCACGACGGATTATCTCGTCGCGTGGGGCGAGCGGCTCTCGGCGCGCCTGTTCGCGGAAGCGCTCGCGGCGGCCGGCTGCCCGGCGAGCTACGTGGACGCGGTGGAGGTCGTGAAGACCGACGGCACGTTCGGAAGCGCGTCGCCCGATCTCGCGCTCACCGAGCGCAGCGCGCGGAAAGCGCTCGAACCCGTGCTGGCGCGTCGCGCGGTGCCCGTGGTCCCGGGGTTCCTGGGCGCGGCGCCGGACGGTCAGGTCGCCACCCTCGGGCGCGGCGGCTCGGACCTGACCGCCACGCTCCTGGCGCGCGTGCTGGGCGCGCGCGAGGTGTCGCTTTGGAAGGACGTGCCCGGCCTGCTGACGGCCGACCCGCGGATCGTCCCCGACGCGCGGGTCGTGCCGCAGGTGCACGTGCGCGAGGCGGCGGAGCTCGCCTATTACGGCGCCAAGGTGCTGCACCCCCGTGCGCTCGTGCCGGTGATCAAGCGGAGCGTCGCCATCCGCATCCGCCCGTTCGCGGACCCGGGCTCGCTCGGCACCGAGATCTCGCGCCGCCGCACGCTCGACCAGTATCCCGTCAAGGCGCTCTCGGCCATCCCGCACCAAGCGCTCTTGACGGTGACCGGCAGCGGGATGCTCGGCGTCCCCGGCATCGCGGCCCGCACCTTCGCCGCCGTGCATCACGAGGGGATTTCGGTCTCCCTCATCAGCCAGGCGTCGTCCGAGCACTCGATCTGCTTCAGCGTGCCCGAGGGGAGCGCGGAGCGGGCCCGGCGCAGCCTCGAGACGACGTTCCAGCGGGAGATCGCGCGCCAGGAGATCGACGGCGTGGAGGTGCGGACGGGCGCGGCGACGCTCGTCGTGGTGGGCCTCGGGATGGCCGGCACGCCGGGCATCGCGTCGCGCGTGTTCTCGGCGCTCGCCGAGGTCGGGATCAACGTGATCGCGATCGCGCAGGGGTCCTCCGAGCTGAATCTGTCGCTCGTCGTGGATGGGAAGGACGCGTCCCGCGCCCTGCGCGCCGTGCACGGGGCGTTCCAGCTGTCGAAGATCGGCGGCGGGGATGTGGCGCATCCCGACCGTACCGACGTGGTGCTGCTGGGGTTCGGGCAGATCGGGCGGGCGCTCGCGCCCCTCATCGCGAAGGTGAAACAGGATTCCCTCAAGCTCCGGATCGTCGCGCTGATCGACCGGAGCGGCTTCGTGTTCGACGCCCGCGGCTTTTCGCCCCGACGGCTGGCCGCACTGGGCGCGGCCAAGGCGAAGGGCGTCACGCTCGCCAAGGCGGCGGGCGGCCACCGCGCCACCGCCGCGGAGGCCGTCGGTTTCGTGGCGCGCCACGCCCTCTCGAACCCGATCCTCGTGGACCTCACCGCCGCCGACACGACCGAGATCCTCAAGACCGGGCTCGCCGCCGGGATGCACCTCGTGCTGGCGAACAAGCGCCCGGTGACGGCGGACAAGCAGGGGTTCGACGCGCTCCGGGCGGCGGCCCAGGCGCACGGCCGCCGGCTGCTGCACGAAGCGACCGTCGGCGCCGGGCTCCCGATCATCGACACGTACTACAAGCTCGTCGAGTCGGGCGACCGCGTGCACCGGATCGAGGGTTGCCCGTCCGGGACGCTGGGCTACCTGTTCGGCGAGCTGGGTCGCGGGAAGCGTTTCTCCGAGGCGCTGCGCGGCGCCATCGCAAAGGGTTACCCCGAGCCGGACCCGCGCGAGGACCTCTCCGGGAGCGACGTGGCGCGCAAGGCGCTCATCCTCGGCCGGCTGCTCGGCTTCGCCGGCGAGCTCGCGAACGTCGCCGTCGAGTCGCTCGTGCCCCGGGGCGCGGAGCGGCTGCCGCTGCGAGACTTCCTCGCCCGGCTCGAGGAGTACGACGCCGCTTGGGCCAAACGCGCAGCGGCGGCGCGGCGACGCGGCGGGGTGCTGCGCTACCGGGCGATCGTGACGCGGCGTGGCATCCGGGTGGGCCTCGTGGTCGTGGACGCGTCGAGCCCGATGGCCTCGCTCAACGGGACCGACAACCAGTTTATTTTCACGACCATGCGCTACAAGAAGAATCCGCTCGTGATCACGGGGCCCGGCGCCGGGCCCGACGTCACCGCCGGCGGCATCCTGAACGACGTGCTGAAGCTCGCCGGGGCATGATGGGGGGCGGGGGGGGCGGCACCCGGCAGGTCTGCGCGAGCTGCGGCAGCGAGCATCCCGAGACCGACCCGCACGCGCGCTGTCCCGCGTGTCGGGGACTG
>QHTX01000193.1:19757-21123 GCA_003220975.1 Gemmatimonadota bacterium
GGGCTCCTTCAAGGACCGGGGGATGACGGTCGGCGTGACGCAGGCGCGGCGCATCGGCGCGCGCGCCGTGGCGTGCGCGTCCACCGGCAACACGGCCGCGGCGCTCGCGGCCTATGCGGCGCTCGCGGGACTGCGTGCCCTGGTGATCGTGCCCCGCGGCAAGGTCGCCTTCGGCAAGCTGGCGCAGGCGCTGGCATACGGCGCGCGCACGCTCCTCGTGCGCGGCAACTTCGACGAGTGTCTCGAGCTGGCCGATCAGGCGGGCGAGCGGCTCGGCGTGTATCTCCTCAATTCGGTCAATCCGTTCCGCCTCGAGGGCCAGAAGACCATCATGCTGGAGCTGCTGCAGCAGCTGGGCTGGGAGCCGCCCGAATGGATCGTCCTGCCGGCGGGCAACCTCGGCAACACCGCGGCGTTCGGGAAGGCGCTGCGGGAAGCGTGCGAGTGGGGATTGATCGACCGGTTGCCTCGCCTCGCGGCGGTCCAAGCGGAGGGCGCGGCGCCGTTCGCGCTCAGCTTCCGCGAGGGCTTCGCGCAGCGCCACCGGGTCGAGCCGCACACGATCGCCACGGCGATCAACATCGGCAACCCGGTCTCGTATGACCGCGCGGCGCGCGCGATCCGCGACACGAACGGCGTGGTCACGACCGTGACCGACGACGACATCCTCGAGGCGAAGGCGGTCGTCGACGCGGCCGGCATCGGCTGCGAGCCGGCGAGCGCCGCGGCCGTCGCGGGCGCCCGGCGGCTAGTCCGCGAGGGACTGATCGGTCGGGACGCGCGCAGCGTCGCCATCCTGACGGGGCACGTCCTGAAGGACCCGGAGATCGTGAGCCACTACCATCGGGACCGGGAGCCGCCGCCGGCGCGCGCCAACCGGCCGATCGAGATCGACGCGCGCCTGGAGGAGGTGGAGAGGGTGATGAACGCATGAGCACGCTCAGGAGCCGGACGATTACCGCCGGGGTGGAGCGGACGCCGAACCGCGCCATGCTCCGCGCCGTGGGGTTCACCGACCAGGACTTCGCGAAGCCGATCATCGGGATCGCCAACGCCCACAGCACAATCACGCCGTGCAACGCGAAGCTCAACGATCTCGCGCTGCGCGCCGAAGCGGCCGCGCGCGCCGCCGGCGCCATGGCCCAGACCTTCGGCACGATCACCGTAAGCGACGGCATCTCGATGGGGACGGAGGGGATGAAGTACTCGCTCGTGTCGCGCGAGGTGATCGCGGACTCAATCGAGACGGTGTGCAACGCCCAGTGCCTGGACGGGGTGCTCGCCGTGGGCGGGTGTGACAAGAACATGCCGGGTGCGCTCATCGCCATCGCCCGCATGAACATCCCCGCGGTGTTCGTGTACGGCG
>QHTX01000194.1 GCA_003220975.1 Gemmatimonadota bacterium
ACCCCCACCCCCCCCGCCACCGCGTCCCGCTTGGCCCGCCACGAGCAGCCCCACCAGTCCGTAGGGCGATGCCCATTCGGCAGCGTGGGCGTCGAACAGCAGCCGCCCGCCGTCCTTGGCCGCCTCGGCGAACGCGCCCGCGAACTGATCGAAGGAGCGGTCGTCGAACTGCGCCGGCACGTCGACCAGGCGGGTCATACGGTGGAGAGCCTGCCGAGCAGGTGGTCCCTGAGCCCCGTCGCGCCGCGGTGCGTCACGTTGCGGGCGCCCATCCGGGTGCCGAGCCGTAGCGCGTCGTCCAGGTTCGCCCCGGCGATGAGCGACGCCACCACCGCGGCGCCGAACACGTCGCCGCAGCCCGTCGGGTCCCCCTCGAGGACCGGCGTTCCCTCGGCCGGGAGCAGCGCGGTGCGCACCGGCCGCCCGGTGAAGTAGGTCGCGCCTCGCGCGCCCAGTGTGACGACGAGCGTGCGGCATCCCCGGCCGAGGGCGCCCGCCGCGGCGGCCAGCGGATCGTCGCCGAGCTGCCGCATCTCTTCCTCGTTGAGCTGCACGATATCGAAGCAGCCGAACCACGCCGGCGCATTGGGGAGCGGCTGCGGCACGCGCGTGCCGTCGGGCTCCTTGCCGAGAAACAGGCTGTGCAGGTCGGCGTAGAGGAAGCGGGGGAAGCCCCGGCGCAGCAGCTGCGCGGTCGCGAGGTCCATCTCGTAGCCCGAGATGAAGTTGACGTACAGCGCGTCCATGTCCGCGACGAGGGACCCGAGCTCCGGCCAGGTCCAGGGAGGCACGCCGCCCACCATCTGCTCGCAGCGGCGCTCGAGCTGGTAGTAGCGGAGCGTGACGCGGTTGTTGGGCTCGGGGACTTCGATGAAGCGGGCGCCGGGCGTGAGGTGGCGCAGCGTGCGCAGGAACTGGTTGGCGCGCGGCGCCAGGTCCCGGCCGACTTTCACCATGGGAACAATCACCCAATCGTCGGCGAGGGTGGCGTCGAGCGCGGCGAGCGAATAGGAGATCCCGCCCCACTCTTCGACCGCCGGCTGGGCGGGATCCCGACCGTAGATGGTGTCCCACACCAGCGAGCCCACGACGCCGAGCCGCTTCACACCGCCCCCCAGGTGCGCTGCATGAAGACGGCGGCGGCTCCGTACACGCCCGCCGTCCCGGTGAGTTCGCCCGGCACGATGCGGCAGGCCTCGACGGCGGGCTTGAAGGCGCGGCGCTTCACCTCGCTTCGGAGCGGCAGGAACAGCTTGTCGCCGGCGAGCGTCACCCCGCCGCAGATGACCACGACCTCCGGGTTGAAGATGTTGACGACGTTCGCCACGCCGGCCCCGAGGAACTTCGCCGTGTCGTGCACCACCTCGAGCGCGTACTCGTCGCCGTCGTGCGCCGCCTCGTACACGATCTGCGCGGTGATCCTCGCGAGGTCGCCGTTCACGTAGCGGGGCAGGGACGAGTCCGCGCCGGCCTCGATCCCTTCGATGGCGCGCGCCGCGATCGCGGGCCCCGACGCGTATGCCTCGAGGCAGCCATAGTTGCCGCACTTGCAGCGCCGCCCGTTCAGATCGATGGTCATGTGCCCGATCTCGCCGGCGATGTCCGATTTGCCGCGATACACCCGCCCGGCGAGCACGATCCCGCCGCCGATCCCCGTGCCGATCGTGAGCCCGACGACGTGGCTCGCGCCCCGGGCTGCGCCGCGCCACCACTCGCCGAAGATCGCGCAATTGGCGTCGTTGTCGAGCGTGGCGGGCATCCCCAGCACGCCGGCCACCCGGTCGCGCAGCGGAAAGTTGACCCAGCCGAGGTTGGGGGTGAGCAGCACGACGCCCGTCGTCGTGTCGAGCGGCCCGGGCGATCCGATCCCGAGCCCCGCGATCTCCTTGCCGCGCGCCGCGGCCATCGAAGCGCGCGCCAGCTTCATGATGCGGCTCAGCACGCCCTCGGCGCCCTGCTCCGCGAGCGTGGGCTCGGAGACGAGGCCGAGCACCTCGGAGCCGTCCTCGGCTACGGTGCCGGCGACGATGTTCGTCCCGCCGATGTCAATCCCGACGACGTAGCGCACCCGTCTCCTCGATGGCGTGGAGCACGTCCTCGACCGTGAGCGACTTCATGCAGCGGTGGTGCCCCAGCGGGCAGCTCGGCGGGCCGTGCGCCGAGCACGGGCGACACGGCAACCCGGAGAGTTGGACGACCTGGTCCCGCGCGCCGCGTGGCCCGAAGCCGAACGCCGGCACCGTGGACCCGAAGATCGCCACCGTCGCCGTCTCGGCCGCCTGTGCGAAGTGCAGCGGCGCGCTGTCGTTGGTCACCAGCACGGCCGCCCGCCGAATGACTTCGGCCGATTGCCGGAGCGTAAGCTTGCCGCACGCATTCACCACCGTGCACCGCCTTCCGCCGCCCTCCACCGGCCGCACCACCTCGTCCGCAAGCGCCGCGTCTTCCGGTCCCCCGACCACGACGATCGCCGTGCGCTCGGCCAACCGCTGCGCCAGTTCCTTATAGTAGGGCCACCGCTTCGTGCCCCAGATCGATCCCGGCGCGAGCGCCACGAACGGCTCCCCTCCCCCCTCCCGGACCCCGTGCTCCCGGAGGAATCGCGCGGTCGCGGCGCGATCCTCGGGGGTGGTCACGAGGGTCGGCCGGGGCGGCCCCATGGCCCCGCCCGTCACGGCGGGGCCAGCGAGCGCGAGCAGGCGATCGATCTCATGGCCCGTCTGCGGCCGCGCTCGAGCCTCGGTGTAGAGCA
This sequence comes from Gemmatimonadota bacterium, assembly GCA_003220975.1. Taxonomy (GTDB): domain Bacteria; phylum Gemmatimonadota; class Gemmatimonadetes; order Gemmatimonadales; family GWC2-71-9; genus AG41. The sequence continues at coordinate 2,753 of QHTX01000194.1, forward strand.
GCGGCCACCCGTCCCGGAAGCCGACCCGCTGGGGAATCCGCGCGAGCCACGCCAGCGCCGCCGTGCGGAGCGACCGGTGCGGAAGATACGCCGCGTCGTAGCGCTCCGCCCGGAGCCGCCGGGCGAGCGCGAGTAGCCCGGCGAACCCCCGATCCGCGCCGCGCTTGTCGTAGGGAATCACCCGTCGCACCGCCGGGTGCGTCTCGAGGAGGGGAGCGGCCGCGGGCGTCGTGACGACGTCCACCGGGCCGTGACGCCGGGCGAGCGTCTCGAGCAGCGGTGTCGTGAGCACGACGTCGCCCAGGAATGCGGTCTGGATGACGAGACTAGTCAACCTGGAGCACCGCGAGGAACGCTTCCTGCGGGATCTCCACGGTGCCCACCTGCTTCATCCGCTTCTTTCCTTCCTTCTGCTTTTCGAGCAGCTTGCGCTTGCGCGTGACGTCGCCGCCGTAGCACTTGGCGGTCACGTTCTTGCGCAGCGGCCGGATCGACTCGCGCGCGATCACCTTGGTCCCGATCGCCGCCTGGATCACGACCTCGAACAGCTGCCGCGGGATCAGCTGCTTCAGCTTTTCGGCGAGCTTCTTGCCCCACTCGTGCGCCTTGTCGCGGTGGATGATGACGGAGAAGGCGTCCACCGCGTCACCGTTGAGGAGCAGGTCGAGCTTCACCAGGTCCGACGGCCGGTATTCGAGAAACTCGTAATCGAGCGAGGCGTAGCCGCGCGAGATGGTCTTCAGCTTGTCGTAGAAGTCGAGGATGATCTCGGCGAGCGGAAACTCCCAGCCGAAGTCCACGCGCGTCGGGTCCACGTAGTGCATCGCCTGGTAGACCCCGCGGCGCTCCTGGCCGAGCTTCATGATCGCCCCGATGTATTCGGCCGGCGCCACGACCCGCGCCTTGACGTAGGGCTCCTCGACGTGGTCCACGGTCGAGCCGTGCGGCATGAGGCTGGGGTTTTCCACCAGTTCGACCGCGCCGTCGGTCTTGTGGACGTGGTACTCCACGTTCGGCACGGTGCTGATCAGATCGAGGTTGAACTCGCGCTCGAGTCGCTCCCGCACGATCTCCATGTGGAGCAGGCCCAGGAACCCGCAGCGGAAGCCGAAGCCGAGGGCCACCGACGATTCGGGCTCGTAGTGCAGCGACGCGTCGTTCAGCTGCAGCTTCGCGAGCGCGTCGCGCAGCTCTTCGAACTGGTTCGGCTCCGTCGGGTACAGCCCGGCGAACACCATCGACTTGATGTCGCGATACCCGGGGAGCAGCGCGACGTCGCGGTGCTCGGCGTCGAGCACGGTGTCGCCAGGCCGCGTCTCGCGCACCCCGCGGACGTTCGCGACGAAATAGCCGACCTCGCCCGCTTCGAGCTGCTCGGTCGGCTTGTGGCCGAGCTGCAGGTAGCCGACTTCATCCACCTCGTACAGGTCGTCCTTGTGCGCCGCGAACGCGATCTTCATGCCGGGGCGGATCATGCCGTCCACCACGCGGATGCTGGGGATCGCGCCGCGATAGCGATCGTAGTAGGAATCGAAGATCAGGGCGCGAAGCGGCGCGTCGTGGCCCCCGCGCGGCGGCGGGACGCGCCGCACGACGGCTTCGAGCAGCTCGGGGACGTTCGTCCCCTCCTTCGCGGAAATGCGGAGGATCTCGTCCGGCTTGGCGCCGATGAGATCGTGGATCTCCTGGGCCCGGCGGTCGGGCTCGGCGCTGGGCAGGTCGATCTTGTTCAGCACGGGGAGGATCTCGAGCCCCGCGTCGAGGGCGAGGAACAGGTTGGAGATGGTCTGCGCCTGGATCCCCTGCGACGCGTCCACGACGAGGATCGCCCCTTCGCACGCCGCCAGCGAGCGCGACACCTCGTAGGTGAAGTCCACGTGGCCCGGCGTGTCGATGAGATTCAGCTCGTACAGCCCGCCGTCCCGCGCGTGGTAGTTCATGCGAACGGCGTTGAGCTTGATGGTGATGCCGCGCTCGCGCTCCAGGTCCATGGTGTCGAGCACCTGCTCGCGCATCAGCCGTTTGTCGAGCGTGCCCGTGAGCTCGATGAGCCGGTCGGCGAGGGTGGACTTCCCGTGGTCGATGTGGGCCACGATGCAGAAGTTGCGGATGTGGTCCTGGCGCATGTGGGGCTAAAATATAGTCATCCGTTAGACGTCGTCCGTCGTCCGTAACGGCAGTGCATGACGGTGCACGGATGACGGATGACGGACGACGCATTACACTGCAGAGGAGCTCTCCTGACCCCCATCACCGGCTGGTTCGACCCCGCCCCGAAGGGCGGCTCGCTGCGCCTCGCGGCGAACAGCTACCTCCCCGCGCGGGCTGACCCCGCCGTCCGGTTGCCGGGGCTGCGTCGCGGCGACCTCGTGACGCTCGAGAACGGCCGCGTGACGCGCGTGAACGGCGCCCCCCCGGAGGGGCTCGCGGAGCGCCCCGAGTTCGCCAAGCTCGGCGCCGTGCATCCGTCGCGGCCGTTGCTGCTCGAGACCGCGCAGGCCTCGAGCCCGCGCACCGCCGAGATCCAGCGCGTCGTCGATCTCGTGTGCCCCTTCGGCTTCGGCCAGCGCGCGCTGATCGTCTCCCCGCCCAAGGCCGGGAAGACGGTGATGCTGCAGGCGATCGCCGAAGGGATCGCCCTCAACCATCCCACGGCGATCCTCCTCATCCTGCTCGTCGACGAGCGGCCCGAAGAGGTGAGCGAGATGATCGACTGGGGCCGCGGCGAGGTGATCGCATCGAGCTTCGACCTGCCGCATGAGCGGCACGTCGCGGTGGCCGACATGGTGTTCGAGCACGCACGACGCCAGGTCGAGCTCGGCAAGGACGCCGTGATCGTGCTCGACTCGCTCACGCGGCTCGCGCGCTCGCACAACACGACAGGGCGCGCGAGCGGCCGGACGATGTCGGGAGGGCTCGACGCCAACGCCCTCGCCAAGCCCAAAGCGCTCTTCGGCGCGGCGCGCGCCGTGCCGACGGGGGGGTCGCTCAGCGTGATCGCCACCGCGCTCGTCGAGACGGAGAGCCGCATGGACGACGTGATATTCGAAGAGTTCAAGGGGACGGGCAACGCGGAGCTGCGACTGGTGCGCGCCCTCGCCGATCGGCGGATCTACCCGGCGGTGGACATCGCGGCGAGCGGGACGCGACGGGAAGAGCTGCTCGCCGAGCCCGCGACCGTGGCCGCGAAGCAGAACCTCCGGCGTGGCCTCGTCGGGCTGCCGCCGGAGAAGGGGATGGAAGTACTGCTCACCCAGCTGCGCCGCGCCAGGACGAACGCGGAGCTGCTGAAAGCGACGCCCTAAGAGCCGTTCCCTACGATCCGCTTGTAGCTGTCGGGATTCCACTTCGGCCGCTCCGCCGCGTTGGCGATGTCGAGGCCGAGGTAGAACACCAGCTTGATGATGCGGGATTCCTTCTCCGCGTCGATTTTGTCGGGCGAATCGCCCACCTGGTGATAATCGGGGTGGGTGCCGTT
>QHTX01000195.1:0-5943 GCA_003220975.1 Gemmatimonadota bacterium
TGACAATGCGGAGGACCGCGTCGGTGGTGAGACGCGCGTCGCTCCGCAGCCGCTCCTCCAGGGTCACGCCGCGCACGAACGTCATGATGAGGAAGGTGATCCCGTGGCGGGTGTCGAAATCGTACACGCGGACGATGTGGGGGTGGTCGAGCGAGGCGCCGAGCGTGGCCTCGCGGCGGAAGCGCTCGTGCCGCATCCCGCTGGCGGCCACCTCGGGGGGGAGCACCTTCACAGCCACGATGTGACCGAGCGTGCGATGGCGGGCGCGGAAGACGGCGCCCATGCCGCCGACGCCGGCGAGGCTCAACACTTCGTACCGGTCGCCGACGGCGCGCTGGACGTCTGCGAGAGCGGGGGGCTGCATGCGGGAAGGGAATGTAGCCGCGCTTGCTGGGCGCCGCACCGGGCCCGATAATCGGGGCGCGATGCCCGACGCCCCAAAGCTGTCGCTCCGAGTGCTCGGCCCCGCGCGCGTGACGGTGGGCGGCGCCGAGGCGCCCCCCCCTCCTGAGCTCCTGTGGCGCAAGCACCTGGCGCTGCTCGTCTACCTCGCGCGCAGCCCGCGCAAGAGCCGCACCCGGGAGCACCTCGTCGGGTTGCTGTGGAGCGACCGCGACGAGAAGCAGGCCCGGCACTCTCTGAGCGAGGCGCTGCGCGTGTTGCGGCGGGTGCTGGGCGATGCCGGCGTGCAGGCCGACGTGGATCAGGTGCGCCTCGCGGCGGACGGCGTCACGCTCGATTGCGACCGGTTCGCGGAGCTCGCGGCGCGGGGGGAGTGGGACGCCGCAGCGGCGTTCGTGGAGGGGGAGTTTCTCGAAGGGCTCTCACTCCCTGGGGCGAACGAATTCGAGAGCTGGCTCGGGACCGAGCGGGCGCTATGGCGCGCGCTGGCGCTCGACGCGCTCGTGAAGTCCGCGGAGGCGGCACTGGACCGGGGCGATGCGGCCGGCGCGGCGCGCGCGGCGCTCCGGGCGGCAGCCTTCGATCCCACGTCCGAGCTGGCGGCGCGCGCCGCGATGCGCGCCCTCGCGCTCGCGGGCGACCGCGCCGCCGCCTTGCGTGCGGCTGACGCGCTCGCGCGCGCGTTGCGCGACGCCCTCGACGCGGCCCCGAGCCCGGAGACGATGCGCCTGGTCGAGCGGATCCGCGACGCGCGTGTGGGGCGGCGCGTCCTGGCGGCGCCGCTCGCGGCCCGGCCGCGCCCGCCGCTACTCGGTCGCTCGGCCGAGCTCGCGGACGTCGCGGCGGCGTGGGAGCGCGCGAAGGCCGGACGGGGACAGGTGGTGCTCGTCGAAGGAGAACCGGGGGAAGGGAAGACCCGGGTACTGGAGGAGCTCGCCGGCCGGGCCCGCCTGGACGACGCGACGGTCGCCGCCGCGCGCGCCGTGCCGGCGGATCGAGAGCGGGAGTGGAGCGCCGTCGCGGGGCTCCTCGCGGGTGGACTCACGGATGCACCGGGGCTCGCGAGCGCGGCGCCCGCCGCGCTCGCGAGCCTGGGTGCGCTCGATCCCGCGCTGGGCGCCCGCTTCCGCACCGCCGAGCCTCCCGTGCCCCTGGGCGACGCCCTCGTCGCCGCCGCGGTGGCGGCGGCGGAGGAGCGTCCCCTGTTGCTCGCGCTCGACGACGCGCAGTGGCTGGACAACGCCACGCTCGCCGCCTTGCCCGCCCTGGCGCGTGACAGCGCGCGCCGGCGGGTGCTCTTGGTCCTGGGTGTGGCGCGGGGGGCTCCGGAGGGAGGGGAGCGGTTCGACGTCTTGCGGGCCCGGCTGGGGCGCGATCTCGAGGGCTCGGTGGTCCGCCTGGGGCGCCTGGACGCTGCCGCGCTCCGGCGGCTGGCCGCGTGGGCCGTGCCGGCGTACGGAGCGGAGGAGTTGGATCGGCTCGTGCGGCGCGTGGAGCGCGACACGGCGGGCATTCCCCTCCTCGCCGTCGCCATGCTCGAAGCCCTGGCCGCGGGGTACCGGCTCTCGCCCGATGCGACCGCCTGGCCGTCCGCCGCGCGCACCCTGATCGATTCGCTCCCCGGGGACCTGCCCCCTGCCGTGGTCGGGGCGGTGTGTCTGCGGTTTCGCAATCTGCCCGCCATCGCGCAGCGGGTGCTCGGCGCCGCGGCCGCGCTGGGCGGGCGCGTAGACGCGGGGCGACTGGCGCGTGCCACCGGGCTCGACCACGCCGCCGTCGCTCAAGCCCTCGACGTGCTCGAGTGGGAACGCTGGCTCGCCGCCGATGCCCGGGGCTACGTGTTCGCGGCCCCGATCGAGCGCGACATCGTGCTGCAGGAGATGATCACCCCCGGGCAGGCTCGCCGATACCGAGACGAGTCCGTGGCTTGAAGTCGGCTTGAAGCGATGCACGCATCGTGTCCCCGACTCTTCGACCGGGAGACACGATGCAGTTCGGCCACCTCGGTATCGCGCTTGCGATCGCGTCGCTCGATCCGCGGCCCGAGACGTTCGCGGTCGTCACCGCGGCGCAGTTTCTTCCCAACGCTGACTCGCTCGTCATCCGTGCTGGCTGGGCGCGCCCGGAATTCCACGGGACATGGAGCCACAGCCTGGCGTTCTGCGTCGCCGTGGGCGCGGCCGCCGCCCTGCTGTTCGGGCCCTGGCTCGGCTGCCTCGCGTTCGCGAGCATCGTCGCTCACGTCGCGGCCGACCTTCCCACGGATACGGGAATCCCGCTGCTGCTGCCGTTCAACCGCCGGCGCTTCACGCTCAATCTCTGGAAGAATACGGGCTACTGGGGCCGGGCCATGTACGCGGGCTACTACCGCCAGCCGTGGGCCTGGATTCTCGAGTGCGCGGTGTTCGCCGTGGTGGCGTGGCGCTACGCGGTCTACCTCTCGTGAAGCTGGTGGCGTTTTTCGCGCTCGCCGTGTTTGTGCACGGGCCCCTGTCGCCATTTCTGCCGACGGCGTTCGAAGCGACGCTGCTCTACTACGCGCGCTTCTATCCGCCCTGGCTGCTCGCGCTCGTCGGCACGGCCGGCGCCTCGCTCGCCGAGGCGGTGAACTACCGCCTGGTGGATTGGGCGGCGGAGCTGCCGAAACTCGCCGCGCTGCGGGCCGGGAAGGCGGCACGGTGGAGCGTCGCGGCATTCCTGCGCGCGCCGTTCTGGACGACCGTGCTCGTCATCTTCTCGCCGATCCCCGACTCCGCCGTGCGCGTGCTGGCGCCGCTCGGCAAGTATCCGCTGCCGCGGTATCTCGGCGCCGTCGCCCTGGGCCGCTACCCGCGGCTCCTGCTGGTCGCCTCGTCGGGCGCACTGCTGCGCATTCCGCTGCCGCTGCTGGTGCTCGCGAGCGTCGGTATCGTGCTCGCCGGCCTCGGCTGGCGACGCCTGCAGCGGGCGGGCTTGACCGAGCCTTGACCCGGGAGCCCGATCATCCCGTCGAGGAGGATCCATGTGGTTGCTCGCTTTCCTGACGCTGGCTGACAGCACGCAGGCTTTTCCGGTGGTGTTGTCGCCCGCCGAGTCGCTCCAGGTCACGGTGGCGGGCGCGGCGGCGGGCAAGCCCGTCGTGCTCGTTCCCGGGCTGTTCGGGTCGGCCTTCACCTATCGCAACGTGATTCCACGCCTCACCGCGGCCGGCTACCGCGCGATCGTGATCGAGCCGCTCGGCGTCGGCGGGTCGGGGCGGCCCGAGCGCGCCGACTACTCGCTCACCGCGCAAGCCGACCGGCTCGCCGCGACGATCGACCGGCTGGGGGTCACGCGGGCGATGGTGGTCGCACACTCAACGAGCGCATCCATGGCGTATCGCCTCGCCTACCGGCGACCCGACCTCGTGCGGGGGATCGTCTCCATCGAAGGCGGACCCGTGGAGGTCCTGGCCACATCCGGGATGCGGCGTGCGATGGAGCTCGCACCCTGGATCAAGCTGTTCGGGGGCGTGCGGCTCGTCCGGAAGGCGATCCGCAAGAACCTCGTCGCCGTCTCCGGGGACGCGTCGTGGGTGAGTGACTCGGTCGTGGACGGCTACACCGTGGGGGCCGCCCGCGACCTGGACGGCACGCTGAAGGCGGTCATCGCGATGGCCCGGGCGCGCGAGCATGAGCGCCTGCGCCCGCACTTGAGCGAAATCGCCTGTCCGGTCCTGCTGCTGCTGGGCGGCGCGCCGCACGACGGCGGCCCACGGCCCGGCGAGGTCATCGAGCTGGCCGAGTCGCTGCCGGCGTTCACGGTGGACACCGTACCCGGTGTCGGGGCCTTCGTCCAAGAGGAGCGGCCCGAGGCCGTCGTGGCGGCGGTCGTGCGGCTGGACGCCGCGCGGGCAGCCGCCACCACCCTGCCTTGACCGCGCCTTGACCTGCGCGCGCGAGGTTAGGCACCGAGCGCAACGGTCACGGAGGTCCTTATGCGCGCGGTCGTCACGGGCGGAGCCGGGTTCATCGGCAGTCATCTGATCGAGGCGCTGGTGCAGCGCGGCGACGAGGTCGTGTGCGTCGAGCGTCCCGGCGCGTCTCGCCGCTGGCTCGACGGGCTCGACGTGTGCTATCGGGACTCGGGGCTCGAAGACGTGGCGCAGCTCGCCGCCGCGCTCGCGGGCGCGAACGTCGTGTTCCACCTCGCGGGGCTCACCGAGGCCCGCGCGCCGCAGGACTTCTACGCCGTCAACACGGAAGGGACGGAGCGCGTGTTCCGCGCCGCGGCCGCGCACAGGGGGGGCGCGCCGCGGGTCGTCCTGATGTCCTCGCTCGCCGCCCTGGGGCCGTGTCGCAATGGCGACCGGCTCTCGCCCGACACCGTCCCGTACCCGATCTCCCACTACGGGCACTCGAAGCTGCTCGCCGAAGCGGTGGCCCACGCGTTCGCCGATCGTGTCCCCGCGACGATCATCCGGCCGCCGTCGGTCTACGGACCGCGCGAGCGTGGCGTGCTCACGCTGTTCCGGCTGGTGCGGCGCGGCATCGCGCTCTCGGTGGGCTCATGGGACCGGGAAGTGAGCCTCATTCACGTGGGCGACGTGGTGCACGGATTGCTCGCCGCCGCCGACAGCGATCGGGCCGTGAACCGCACCTACTGCATCGCCCACCCGGAACGAGTCACGTGGCGCGGCTTCGCGCGCGCGGTGGGGCAGGCGCTGGGGCGAGCGCCGCTGCTCGTGAGTGTGCCCCCGGCCGTGGCGTGGGTCATCGCCGTTGCCGCAGAGGGCGGCGCGCGGCTGCGCGGCGCGGCTGCCATCCTCAACCGCGAGCGCGTCCGCGAGCTGGTGCAGGAGCGCTGGGTGTGCGATCCCTCCCGGGCGCGCGCCGAGCTGGGGTTCTGTCCGCAATACCCCGTCGCCCGCGGCGTCGCCGAGACCGCCGCCTGGTACCGGGAGGCCCGATGGATCTGAAGCATCCCCTCCGGGTCCTGCCGGTGGATCGCATCGTCGCGCTGTACAACGCGATCTTCGCCGGATTCTGGATCGCCTCCGCCGCGCGTGCTCCGTACGCGCCCTGGCTCGCGTTCGCGCACGTCGTCGCCGCGATGCTCCCGGCCCTGATGCGGCGGGCGCCGGACCTGTCGCCGCCGGTGCGCCTGCTCCGCGAGCTGTATCCCCTGATCTGGCTCGGCGCCTTCTGGCCCGAGCTGGACCTGCTGCATCAGCTGCACATCCCGCCCACGTTCGACCATCAGATCGCGGCGCTCGACCTCGCGTTGTTCGGCGTGCGTGGGACGCACGTCGATCTGGTCTGGATGTGGCGCATGCCCTACCGCTGGCTGAGCGAGCCGATGCATTTCGCTTACTGGGCCTACTACCTGCTGATCGGCATTCCGCCGCTCGCGTTCGCCGCGCTCGGGCGGACGGCTGCCCTGCGGGACGTGGTGTTCCGCATGATGCTCACATACCTGACGTGCTTTGTGATCTTCATCGTGTACCCGGTGTACGGCCCCGGGCTCACCCTGCCGCGCTATTCCGGCCCGCTCACCGACGGATTGTTCTACCGGCTGGTGCGC
>QHTX01000195.1:6003-12407 GCA_003220975.1 Gemmatimonadota bacterium
GCGCGATAACGATCGCCTTCGCCGCCGCCCGCTGGACCCCGCGCTGGATCGGCGCGCTGCTCTGGGCCGAAGCGGTCGGCGTGCTCGTGTCCACCGTGTACACGCAGAATCACTTCCCGATCGACGCGCTGGCGGGACTGGCGTGGGGGCTGCTGCTCCAGACGGCGGTCGCGCCGCCGCTCGTCCGCTGGCTCGAGCGACGGCCGTCGGTCCCGGCCCCGGTGCTGCCCCGTTTCGCGTTCGTGGAGGACCGATGAGCGCCGTCACCCTCGTCACTGGCGCCACGGGCTTCATCGGGGGGTACGTCGTACGCCACCTGGTCGCTGACGGCGTGCCCACCCGGGTCCTCGTGCGCCGGCCGGAGCTGCTGCCGTCCGAGGTCCGGGGGCAAGTGGAGGTGGTGCAGGGCGACGTGCGCGATCGAGCGGCGCTCGTCGCCGCCGTTCGAGGAGCGGACACCGTGCTGCATCTCGCCGCGTGCGCCCGGGCGTGGTCACGCGATCCGACGGAGTTCGCGACCGTCAACGTGCAGGCGGTGGAAGACCTGCTCGAGGCCGCCGCGGGCTCGGGCGTCGAGAGGCTGGTGCATGTGTCCACCATCCTGACCCTGCCGCCGTCCCGGCCCGCGCCCGTGCGCGGCTTCGCGGCCCGTCCGACGCCGTACGAAGCGACCAAACGTGCCGGGGAGCGCCTGGTGGAGGCGTACGCCCTCTCCGGCCGACACGCGGTGATCGTGCACCCCGCGCGGGTCTACGGCCCGGGCCCCTGTAACGACGCCAACGCCCTGACCCGGGTGATCGACCTTTACCTCCGCGGCCGTTTCCGGGTGCGCCTCCAGGACGGCGACGTGCTGGGCAGCTACGTGCACGCCGCCGACGTGGCGGACGGCATCCGTCGCGCAGCCCACGCAGGCCGACCCGGCGCTCATTACGTCCTGGGCGGCGAGAACTTCTCGTTCCGCGCCTTTCTCGACCTCGTCGGCGAGCTGTCGGGGACGCGACAGCGCGTCGTGGCGCTGCCACGGCGCGCGGCGCTGGCCGCGGGCTACCTCGGCCTCCTGTGGGGACGGCTCGGCGGCGCCACCCCCATCACCCCGGGCTGGATCCGCGTGTTTCTCGAGGACCGGCCGGGCGATATCGCGTCCGCGCGCCGCGACCTGGGATATGAGCCGCGATCGGCCCGCGTGGGGGTGGCCGAGACGATTGCCTGGTTGCGGGGGGAGCGCCGGTGGCAGCTCGCCGCCTGACCTGGGCGCCCGGGCGCCCCACGGTGTTGCTCGGCGTCGCGACGCTCGCGCTCGTCTGCTTCTATTACTTGGCGCGCGCCGACGCCGTGGGCGTGTACTCGCGCCCGCGCGGCTGGTTCGCGCTTACGGGAGCGCCGCTGGCCCCGCCGCTCCACTTCGCGGCTTCCGCGCTGCTCCTGGCCGTGATCCCGGTGCTCGCCGCCTGGCGTCTCGCGGGACTCACGCCGCGCGACTTGGGGCTCGGGCTCGGGCGCTGGCGAGCGGGACTGGTCTGGCTCGCCGTCGGACTGCCGCTCGCGATCCTGGCCGGTCGCATCGCCGCCCTGGCCCCCGCCATCCGTGCGGTGTATCCCCTCGACCCCACGCTGGCGGCGGAGCCGCGCGCGTTCATCCGGTACGCGGCGCTGCAGTTCCTTTATTTCGGCTCCTGGGAGGTGCTGTTCCGCGGCGTGCTGCTGTTCGGCCTGCGTGCGCCGCTCGGCGCCGCGTCGTCCAACGTGGTGCAGACCGCGCTGTCGGTGACGGCGCACTTCGGCCGCGCCATCAACGAAACGCTGGCCGCCGCGCCAGCGGGGATCGTATTCGGCGCGATCGACTTGCGCATCGGCTCCATCTGGTACGTCGCACTGCTGCACTGGGTTGTCGGCGTCAGCATGGACTGGTTCATCCTCACGACCTGACGGCAAGGTCCGCGCGTTCCCGCGTGCCGGGGCCGCCTTGTCGGCGTCATGCGGACCCCGTTACAATTCGCCGCTGTGAGCCCCCATTCCATTTGGCCCCTCGGCCTCATCGGTGTCCTCGTCGTCAGTGTCGCACACGTTCCCGGTCACGGCGATCCCGCCGCCCGGATCTTCACCGACCCGGCGCGCGACGCCTGGTCATCGATCTGGCGCCCATGGACCTGCCGGCCAACACGCCGCATCACGGCATCGCGCAACCGCCCGTCGCCACGCTCGAGATCCCGGTGACCGGCTACATCTACGGGTTCCGCGCGGAAGTCGTGGACAGCGCCGGCCGCGTCCTGCCCGACGAGCTGATCCACCATTTCAACCTCATCGACCCGGATCATCGCGAGCTGTTCCTGCCGATCTCGCGCCGCCTGCTCGCCGCCGGGCACGAGACTGGCGCCATCCGGCTGCCGTGGCTCTTGTTCGGCCTGCCGCTCAAGCGCGGCGAACACGTCGTCGCGAGCGCGATGGTCGAGAACCTGACACCGGTTGCGTATCGCCAGGCGCGTGTGCGTCTCGTCATGGATTTCACGCCCGCCGGACGGCCGTGGCCGCTCTTCGCCGCGTCGCCGTGGCAGATGGACGTCGCCTTTCCGGTGGGCGACAAGTCGTTCGCGCTGCCGCCGGGACGCTCCTCACGGTCGTACGAGGGTAGTCCGGCGGTGCCGGGGAAGATCGTCGGGCTGGGCGGCCACATGCACGACCACGGTCAGCTGATCGAGTTCACCGACGCGACCACCAGCCAGGTCATCTATCGCGCCGCGCCTGCGGCCGACTCCGCGGGACATATCGCGTCCGTCCCGGTGAGCCGGCTCTACGGCTGGAGCGGGATCGGCGTGCACGTCGTGCCGAGTCACCGGTATCGGGTGACGGTGTACTACGACAACCCCACGGGGCAGCCGATTCCCGACGGGGGCATGGGTGTGGTGGGCGGTCTGTTCGTGCCCGACCGAGGCAGAGAGTGGCCCGCCGCCGATCCGCGCGACTCCCTTTATCAGAAGGACTACCGGCACTACATGCGGCTCGAAGGTGGACACGGGATGCCCATGGCCGGTCAGTCGATGCCCATGCCCATGCACATGAAGATGGGAGCGCACTAGGCCCGCCGAAGGCGTGCTGTTCGACTTCGGCGGCACGCTCGACGCCGACGGCGTGCACTGGAGCCCGCGCTATTACGCGGCATACCGGGACGCCGGCGGCGCGCTCGAGTTCGCCGCCTTCGACCCGCTGTTCCGCGCGTCGGACGAGGCGGTCGGCCGCCTCCCCGGCGTAACGGCGCTGGGCTTCCGCGCCACGGTCGACGCGCAGGCTCGGCTGCTGCTGGCGCTGCTCCCCGACGGCGACGGGATCGACCCGCGCGCGGTGGCCGAGCGGTTTCACGGCGACGCCGTGGCGACGGTGCGGCGCAACCTTCCCGTGCTCGAGCGGCTGGCGCGGCGCCACCGCCTCGGGCTCGTCTCCAATTTCACGGGCAATCTCAAGCCTTGTTTGGACGAGCTCGGACTGGCGAGATTGTTTGCGGCCGTCAGCGACTCGGGGGTGGTCGGCTGGGCCAAGCCGGACCGGCGCATTTTCGAGCACGCGTTGACGACGCTCGCGGTGCCGGCGAACCGCACGTGGATGGTGGGCGATAACGTCGAGGCCGACATCGGTGGGGCCGCCGCACTCGGCATGCGCACCTGCTGGATCGCGCCGCCCGAGCGCGCGGCGCCCGCCGGGCTGGTCGCCACGGCGCGTATCAGCCGCCTCGCGGATCTCGAAAGGGTGCTGGCCTGACGTGCACGGTCTGATTCTCGCGGGCGGGGAGGGCTCGCGCCTCGCGGCCGGCGGGATCGCGGTGCCCAAGCCGCTGGTCGAGGTCGCGGGCAAGCCGCAGATCGTGGGCCTGCTCGAGACGTTGGCCGCGCTCGGATGCTCCAGTCTCACCTGCGCGGTGCGGGCCGACTTCCCGGCCGTCCGGCGGTTGCTTGACGGGCGCCGGTTCGGACTCCCCCTTACAATGGTGGAGTGCCGGACCCCGTCCTCCCTGCACACGCTGGTGGAGGGCCTCGCGGCGGTCGCCGCCGGCCCGGTGTTCTGCAGTATGGTGGATACGGTGATGCGGCCGGAAGATTGGCGGAGCGTTTATCGGGCGACCGGCGCACAGCTCGAGAACGGAGTGGACGCGGTGCTGGTTGTGACGCCGTACGTGGACGATGAGTCTCCGGTGTACGTCAGCCGGCAGGGCGACGCCGTCCGGGCCGTCGGCGGCGCGCCGACCGAGCCGCGCTGCGTCACGGGCGGCGTATACGGCTTCAGCGCCGGAGCCCGGCGCGCGGCCGCGGAAGCCCTCGGCCGGGGCGTGCAGAGGATGCGCGGATTCCTCAAGGCCCTGGTGGACGAAGGGCGGCGGGTGGCGGCGGTGGAAGTGGCGCGCATCATCGATATCGATCGGCCATCAGATCTCCAGACTGCCAACGCGTGGCTTGCCGCGCGCGAAAGGTAACCCTTGCCCCAACTGGTCGCGATCTACCGCAGCCCGTCGTACTCGCCGCTCCAGCACGGTGTGAACGACACCGCGATCCTGGACGCGACCGTCGCACAGTTGGCCGCGCGGGGGTGGCGCACCACGAAGACGACCGAGCTCGCGGTGGAGCAGGGGCGCCTGCCGGCCGCCGAGCTGTACCTCAACATGTGCCAGGGCTCGCTCGCCGCGGAGCAACTCATGCCGCTCGAGTCGGACGGCGTGGTGGTCGTGAATCGCCCGTCGAGCGCGCTCAACTGCCACCGCTACCGGCTCGTGAAGCGGATCGGCGACAGCATGCTCGCGTTCCCCCGCACGCTGATACTCGCCAGCTCCGCCCCACTGCCGCCCCGCTCCCAGCTCCAGGCACTGAGTCCCGATGGCCAGCGGGTGTGGATCAAGCGCGGCGACGTGCACGCCGAGCGGCCGGAGGACGTGCTAGCGTCGCCGCTGGACCAGGTGGCGGACACGCTCCAGGCGTTCCGGGCGCGGGGCATTCCGTGGGTGGCCCTGCAGGAGCATATCCCCGGACCGGTCGTCAAGTTCTACGGGGTGACCGACGGCCGGTTCTTCAACTGGTACGGGGCGGACGCGGGGTTCGCGGGGGCGCGCCCGGCGATCGACGAGAACCGGCTGAAGGCGCTCGCGTTCGAGGCGGCGGCGATCCTCGGGCTCGAGGTATTCGGGGGCGACGTCGCGTTCCCGGAGCCCGACCGTCCGGTGCTGATCGACATCAACGACTGGCCAAGCTTCGCGCCCTTCCGTGAGGATGCCGCGCGCGCTATTGCCGACTATATCACTCATCGCTTCGCACATCGGAAATATTCGTGACCCATACCTTGCGCAAGGTGCAGATCCCCGGGCCCAAGTCGAAGGCGCTGTTCGACGCCGAGGCCCGCTACCTCGCTCCGGGCACCCAGAGCGTGGCGCTGTTCAGCCAGCTCACGATCGACCGCGGCGAAGGGGCCGTGCTGTACGACGTCGACGGGAACAGCTACATCGACTTGCTCGCGGGGGTCGGCGTGGCGAGCCTGGGGTACGCGCACCCCAAGTACGTGGCGGCGCTGCAGCGCCAGATCGCCCGCATCCACGTCGGCAGCTTCACGTCGGAGCACCGGGCGGCGCTCGTCAAACTGCTCGCCGAGCTCACGCCCGGCGATCTGAACCGCTCGCAGTTCTACTCGAGCGGGGCGGAGGCGGTCGAGGCGGCCGTGCGGCTCGCCAAGTCCCGCACCGGGCACACCGAGGTGATCGGCTTCTGGGGCGGTTTCCACGGCAAGACCGGCGGCGTGCTGCCGGTGCTCGGCTCGAGCTTCAAGCATGCGCTCGGGCCGCTGATGCCCGGCGCTTACCTCTCGCCCTACGCCGGGTGCGCGCGCTGCGCGTTCGACAAGACGTTCCCGTCGTGCGAGTGGCACTGCGTCGAGTTCCTGCGGAAGAAGGTCGAGGTCGAGACCACGAAGGACGTGGCCGCGATCCTGGTGGAGCCGATCCAGGGCACCGCCGGCAACGTGGTCCCGCCCCCCGGCTACCTGAAGCAGCTGCGCGAGCTGGCCGACGAGCTGGGCGCGCTCCTCATCTGCGACGAGATGATCACTGGCTTCGGGCGCACGGGGAGGATGTTCGCGATCGAGCACGAGGGCGTGCTGCCGGACATTCTCACGGTGGGGAAGGGCTTCGGCGGCGGCTTCCCGCTGAGCGGCGTGATCGCCCGCGAGGAGATCGCGTTCTCCAAGCCCTGGGCCAACCCGAGCGGCAGCTCGTCGAGCTATGGCGGCAACCCGCTCGCGGCGGCCGCGGCACGCATCACGGTGGAGACGATCGTCGAGGAGAACCTGGTGGAGCACGCCCGGCGGCTGGGCGAGACGATGCTCGCCGAAATGAAGCGCTGGGAGGCGGAGCTGCCCATCGTCTCCGATGTGCGCGG
>QHTX01000196.1:0-6454 GCA_003220975.1 Gemmatimonadota bacterium
TGCGACCGAGCAGCCCGGTGGGCAGGCCGTCCTTGAGCCGCTCCCACGTCAGGCCGCCGTCCTTGGAGCGATAGATGCCGCTCGCCGCTCCGCCCGACACCAGCTCCCACGGATGGCGCACGAATTGCCACATGGCGGCGAACAGCAGGCGCGGATTACCCGGCACCATGACGAGATCGGAGACGCCGGTCGTGTCGTTGACGAACAGCACCTTGTGCCACGTCTTGCCGCCGTCCGCCGTGCGAAACACGCCGCGCTCCGCATTGGGCGCCCACACGTGGCCCAGCGCCGCCACGAACACCACGTCGGGATCGGCCGGATCGATCACGATGCGGCTGATCTGCCCCACGTCGCCGAGACCCATGAACTGCCAGCTCTTGCCCGCGTCGGGCGACATGAAGACGCCGCGGACATCCACCACATCGTTGCGCGGATAGCCTTCGCCCGTCCCCACCCACACGACGTTCGGGTTCGAAGGAGCCAGGGCGAGCGCACCGATCGACGCCGTCGGCTGGTCTTTGAACACCGCCTCCCACGAGTCGCCGCCGTCCGTCGTCTTCCACACGCCGCCGGCGGCGGCCCCGACGTAATACGTGTTCCGGTCACCGGGCACTCCGACCACCGCTGCGACGCGACCACCACCCACCGACGGTCCCAGATTGCGGAACTTCACGTTGTTGAGCGAGTCGGGTCCCACGGTCACGGCCGCGGACGCGGGCGGGGCGACGGGTCGCTGTTTCGCCCGGCCACGAGCCTGCGCGGTCGCGGACAGAGCGAGCGTCACCGATACGAGCATGCTGCAGAGACTGGCTTGACGGAGAGCCGGGCGATGCATCGGACGAACTCCTTAACGGTGGGTTATGATTTCTGCATATGAGAACTCTTATCCTGCTCGCCGGGATGGCGGTCGGTAATGTTGCGACGACGCCACAGGTTAGTGCCCAAAACCCAAGAGATCCTAAGGATCCTGGCCGCTCGCGCCAGACTGCCATCGTCACCGCGGCCGCCCGGCTCGCGCCCGCCGTGGTGAGTGTGAACGTGCTGCGGCGCGAGCGGCGCGTGGCGCAGGACCCGTTTGATCTGTTCTTCCTGCCGCGCGGCGCGGAGCAGGTGGTGGAAGGATACGGATCGGGGTTCATCATCTCGCCCGACGGCGTGGTGATCACCAATCAGCACGTCACGCAGGGTGCCGAGCAGATCGTCGTCACGATGCGTGACGGGCGCGACTTTGCCGCGAAGATCCTGGGCGAGGACCCGCTCACCGACATCGCCGTGCTCAAGCTCGACGCCGCGGGCCTGCCGACGGCGCCGCTCGGCAAGAGCACCGACCTGCTGATCGGCGAATGGGTGGTCGCGGTCGGCAACCCGTTCGCCTACCTCCTGGGCAACGCCGAGCCGACGGTCACCGCCGGTGTGGTGAGCGCCGTGGGCCGGAACCTGCTCCCGTCCGAGGGACAGTCGGGGATCTACGTCGGCATGATCCAGACCGACGCGGCGATCAACCCCGGCAACTCGGGCGGCCCGCTCGCGAATGCGCTGGGCGAGGTCGTCGGAGTCAACAGCTCGATCTTCACGAGCTCGGGCGGCTCGGTAGGGATCGGGTTCGCGATTCCGATCGAGCGCGCTCTGCGTGTGGCGGACGAGCTGCGACGCTTCGGCAAGGTACGACGCGCCTGGGTGGGACTCGACGTGGCGGGCGCGGAGGACCTGCGGGGCTGGAAGCGGGCGGGCGGCCTGCGCGTGAGCCAGGTGGCGCCGGGTGGCCCGGCCGCCCGGGCCGGCGTCGCGGCGGGCGACGTGCTGGTGAGCGCCCACGGGCGGCGCCTGCGGACGTTCCTAGACTGGGAGGCGGTGCTGCTCGACATCGGGCCGGGAGACACCCTCACCGTGAGCTACCGCCACGGAGGCGAGAGCCGCACCGCCCGGCTCGCGGTCACGGACCTCCCCACCATGCTCGCCGAGAAGGTGTCCGTGCTCGGCGGCATGAAGGTCGTGACGGTGACGGCCGCCGTGCGGGCCGAGCGGGGCATTCAGAGCGACCACGGCGCGCTGATCTACGACATCCCGGACGAGATGCAGCAGGCCACCGGGCTCGCGTCCGGGGACGTGATCCTGCAGATCAACCGGGCGCGCGTGTCGAGCGCCGAAGATCTGCGCCGGGCCTTCACAGCCGCGGCCGGCGCGGGTGCCGCCACGGTATGGTTCGAGCGCGGCGGGCGCCTCAACCGCACGGCGTTCTATGTGAGGTGACGCGGCCTGGCGGGCGCGCGAATGGCGGGCCATAGTCATGCGAGTGCTCACACCCGGAGACCACCATGGCCGACACGATCCGCAGGGTCAGCTACTACTACACGACCATATCCGACAAGCCTGGCGAAGGCGCACGCCTGCTCGAGACCATGCGGAGCGCCGGCGTGAACCTGCTCGCGTTCCACGCGTTCCCGAGCGCCCGCAAGGCCCAGGTGGACTTCGTGGCGGCGGACGGGACCGCACTCGCCGCCGCCGCGCAAGGCGCGAAGATCAAGCTCTCGAAGCCCAAGACGGCGTTCCTGATCGACGGCGACGATCGTGTCGGCGCGCTCGCCGACACGATGGCCAAGCTCGGCGCGGCGAAGATCAACGTGACTGCGGTGTCGGCGGTATGTGCGGGGATGGGACGCTACGGCGCGATCCTGTGGGTGAAGCCGCGCGATGTGAACAAGGCGGCGGCGGCGCTCGGCGCGATGTGACTGGCGGGACTTTCATGGATTGCCCCGGCCGAGCGCGTCCGGGCCGAAGCGTTGCCGTGCGGCGTCGATCGCCCGGGCGATGGCGCGGTCGCGCTCGGTCTCCACGCTGCTTTCTGGTGGCACGTCGAGCAGGGGTAGTTGCGCGTCCGGGCCGCCCCGGACCAGGTGGGACAGAGCCACGCCGAGCAGGCGCGCGGGCATCCGCCGCGTGGCGCGCAGCCGCCGCAGCAGCTGGCGCGCGACGACGGAGACCGCCCGGTCCGAGCGCACCGCCTCGGGCAGGGTGCGGCTCGCCTGCCGCGTCGTGAAGTCCGCGTCGCGGAGCTTGACCGCCACCGTGCGGGCGGCGAGGCCCAAGTCGCGCAGGTCCGCACTGGCGCGGTCGGCGAGGGCGCGGAGCTTTGCTCCCAGTGCCGCGTCATCGTCCACATCTGCCGCGAACGTCTCATCCCGACTGAGCGACTTCGCTTCGCGCTCCGGCTCGACCGACGAGCGATCGACGCCGCGCACCCGATCGTAGAGCCATGTCCCTTCCCGTTCGCCCAGCCGCGCCACGAGGGCGGAGCGCTCGAGCGGGGCGACGTCGCGCACCGTGCGCCACCCGAGCCGCGCGAGCCGCGCCTGAGCCTTGGGACCGACGCCCGGAAGGTCCGCGAGCGCGAACTGCAGCAGGAACTCCGCTTCGGCGCCGGGGGCGACGATGCACACCCCGTCGGAGGACGCGGCGGCGCCCGGTCGAGGCTTCGCGCGCCCGGCCGCGAGCTTCGCGACCAGCTTGGAGGTACCGCCGCCGATCGAGACCGAGAGCGACGTCGCCTCGCTCACGGCGGCGCGGATGCGACCCGCGGTCGCCGCGAGCGGCTCGCCCCCGTACAACTTCTCGGTCCCCGTGAGGTCGAGATAGAACTCGTCGCTCGAAGCCTGCTCCATTGCGGGCGTGAAGCGGCCCAGCACATCGCGAATCTCGCGACTCTTCCCCGCGCACGCCTCCCACGGCACCGGGACGACGGTGGCGCCGGGGCAGAGGCGGACGGCGCGGGCCATGGGCATCGCGGAATGGACGCCGTAGGCCCGCGCGTCGTATGAGGCCGATGTGACGACGCCGCGCCGCTCCGGGGAGCCGCCGACGATGAGCAACCGGGCCTTGCCCGCCCCCTCGGGATCTACGAGGCGCGCGACGGCGACGTAGAACGCGTCGGCGTCGACCAGGAGGAGGCGGCGGTGAGGTGGCCGGGGGGAGATCAGGGCGGCGACGCGCGCCGGGCGCTCAAGATCTGCTCGATCACCTGCCGGCGCTGCGGGAGATCGAGCAGGGTGAGCTGGTACACGACGTCGGTCGCCCCGTTCGCGGCGCCGTCGTAGCGGCCTCCGGCGGCGACCGGGCCGATCTCGTGCTCCCCTGCCCGTACCAGCCGCATTTCGTCCACGCGTGCGAGGGGATAGCGCACCGTCTTGTCGTCTTGCTGGAAGACGATCGTGTCCCGTACGAGCCCGACGAGGTGCAGATTCCACACGATCGTGCCGTCACGCAGCGTGATTTGCCACAGGTCACTGCTCGCGTCGTCCGGCGGATGATCCTTGAACACCCGCTCGATGATCTGGCGACGCTCGCTCACGCTGTACAGCGTGAGGCGGTACATCTCATCGTCCGTGCCTGCCAGCACGCTGCCGTAGCCGCGCGGCTCCCCTCTCAGGCGCCGCTCGGCCTTGTGCACGAGGCGCAGCTCGTCCACCCGACCGATCGGGAAGCGGTAGGTCGAGTCACCTGTTCCCTGCCGCAGCACCAGCGTGTCGCCCGTGAGCCGCACGAGGCGCAGGTCCCACATGAGCCTCCCGTCGTGGAGCGTGACCTGCCAGCGGTC
This sequence comes from Gemmatimonadota bacterium, assembly GCA_003220975.1. Classification (GTDB taxonomy): domain Bacteria; phylum Gemmatimonadota; class Gemmatimonadetes; order Gemmatimonadales; family GWC2-71-9; genus AG41. The sequence continues at coordinate 4,592 of QHTX01000196.1, forward strand.
GCCTTGCTGGGCGTGGCCCGGTATCGCCCCCCCCGCGACCAGGACCAGCGCCGCGCAGAGCAACGCTCTCACGACGCTTCTCCCTTCGCCCGCTTGGCGGCGTCCGCCGCCTTGCGCTTCTTCTTCTTCTTGGGACGCGTGTTGCCGTACGTGCCGCGAAAGATCTTGCCGCGCTTGGTGCGACGGTCGCCTTTGCCCATTGAGTCCTCAGTCTTCAGTCGTCAGTCACTTCAGGCCGCCCAGCTTGAGCAGGCGTTGGAACTGTTCCGCCGATGCCGGCATCACCGAGAGGCGACCCATCCGGACGAGCCCCAGATCGGCGAACGCCCGATCCTTCTTAATCTCGCCCAGCGGCACGGGCTGCGGCAGCCTCCCCGCGGCCTTCAGGTCCACCACCGCGAGCTTCGGGTCTTTCTGTTTCGGGTCGGGATAGGCCTGCGACATGACCTGGGCCACGCCCACCACGGCCTTCTCGTCTCCCGTGTGATAAACCAGCACCCGGTCGCCCGGCATCATTTGCCGCAGATGCTTCAAGGCGAGGTTGTTCTTGACCCCGTCCCAGACGGCGGTCTTCTGACGCTCCAGCTCGTCGTAGCTGTACGTGGACGGCTCGGTTTTCACGATCCAATAGCTGCTCATTAGGCCCCCGGGCTGCGGTCGCCGGACCCCCCGCTCCGCGACAAAAATACGCAGTCGCTGCGCGGGGGGCCCGGCGACCTTGCAGCGTCAAGAGCCGCTGGGGGGCTCCCGAAGCGACTGCGTCTTTTTGTCGCGAAGGGAGCCCCCCAGCGGCTCGTCACACGATCCCGTCCGTCCATTCAACAATAGCTCTCACCAGCTCCGTCATCACGTCGGCTTCGGTGCGGCCGGACTTCTTGAGCACCTTAAACGAGTGATCCCCGCCGTCCACGAGGTGCAGCGTGGCCCGCGCGCCGAGCCGCTTGACCAGTGGCCGCAACAGCTTGAGGTCGGCGAAGTCGTCCCGCGTCCCCTGGAGAAAGAGCATCGGGACCTGAACCTGCGCCAGGTGCTCCGCCCGCTCGTTCCCGGGGCGGCCGGGTGGGTGCAACGGGAAGCCGAGAAACACGAGCCCCCGCACGCCCGGGAGCGGCTCGCCGGCCTGCGCCGTCGAGGTCATCCGCCCGCCGAACGACTTCCCGCCGGCGACGAGCGGCAGCCCCGGCGCCGCGCGTGCCGCTTCCATCACCGCGGCTCGAACCGCGGCCGCCGCCACGGCGGGCGGATCGGGGCGTCGCGCCCGCTGCTCCATGTAGGGGAACTGATACCGCAGGGTGGCGATTCCCTGCTCCGCGAGCCGCTGCGAGATCGCCTCCAGAAACGGGTGCCGCATTCCCGCCCCGGCACCGTGGGCGAGCACATACAGGAAACGGGCGTCGGCCGGACGTACCAGGAGCGCGGAAACGCCACCGGTGATCTCGCCGACCCTGACGCGCAGCTCGGTCGCAGGCGGCATGCTATTGGTCGAGACGGTCGTGCAGCCGGGCCAGCGCGGCCATCAGGTCGGGCTGGTGGTCGAGCACCGGCCACAGCGGGTCGTCCTTGAGCTTCATCATGCGCGCCGGCACGCTGCGGATCGTGAACGCGCGGATGTCGAGCTTCGGCGCGACCTCCCGCCACGCGAGCGGCGTCGAGACGGGGGCGCCGGGGAGTGGGCGCGCACTGAACGGCGCGACGAGCAGGCGTCCGTGCCCGTTTTGCACGTAGTCGAGATAGACCTTGCCGCCGCGCTTCTGGACCTGGCGCGTGACCGTCGCGATCTCGGGAAGCTGAGCGGCGATGACGCGCGCGAGCAGCCCGCCGAGGGTGCGAGACTGCTCGTAGGTCACCTGGAGGCCCAGCGGG
>QHTX01000196.1:6461-7601 GCA_003220975.1 Gemmatimonadota bacterium
CGGGATCAGCACGTGCAGGCCGGTCGAGCCGCTCGTCTTGATGCCCGTGGGCAGGCCGATATCGTCGCACAACGCCTGCACGGCCTGCGCGACGGTGACGACGTCGGTGAACGGGGCTTCCTTCGGGTCGAGGTCGAGGATGCACCAATCGGGCGTCTCAAGCGTCCCGACGCGGGAAGACCAGATGTGCAGGAGAATCGCCGCCATGTTGGCGATGTACAGGAGCGAGGCCTCGTCGTCGCACACGAAGTAGTCCAGCTCGCGCTGCGAGTCCTCGCTCCAGATGGTCACGGTGCGCACGAACGCCTGGGCGTACGCCGGCGCGTCCTTCTGGAAGAATGACTTTCCGTTGATGCCGTCGGGGAAACGGGTGAGCACAAGCGGTCGGCCCGCGAGATAACGCAGCATCCAGGGCGACACGGCCCGGTAATACTCGATCAAGTCGCCCTTAGTGTACCGCTCCTCCGGCCAGAAGACCTTGCCGAGGTTCGTGAACTGCACGGCGGGACGCGCGATCGCGGACGAGGAACGAGCTGCTTCGGGTACGGGCTCCTCCGCCCCTCCATCGTCTCTCGTCCCCTGTGCCGGTATCACGCATTCTTCCGGCTTCTTGTCTTCCCGGAACCGGAGAAAGACAGGTTGCCGCAGCAGGCCATCCCCCGTGACCTCCTTGTAACGGACCTCGGCCACGAGCTCCGGCTTTACCCAATGGCTCTCCTTCTCCGCGGGGACCGGACCCTCGAACGGCGGACGAGCGGTTTCGAGCGCCAGGAGCTGGTCCCCCACGTCTTTCAGCATCTGGCCGGTGAATCCGCTGCCCGCGCGACCGGCATAGACGAGCCTCCCGTCGTCGTAGCCACCCAGGTGGAGCGCGCCGAATCCGCCACGGGTGCCCTTGGGGGCGGTGTAGCCCACGACGACGAAATCCCCGGTCTTGTCGGCGCGGATCTTCTGCCACAGGTCCGAGCGGCCGCTCTTGTACGGCGCGTCGGCTTTCTTGGCGACGATCCCCTCGAGGCCCATCCCCACGGCCCGATCGTACAGCGCCTCGCCGTCCTTCTCGAAATGCTCCGAGTAACGGAGCGGTCCCGCCTCCGGCAGCACCTTCCGCAGGAGCCCCTTGCGTTTCACGAGCGGCAG
>QHTX01000127.1:0-14664 GCA_003220975.1 Gemmatimonadota bacterium
CCATCCGGATCGCGTCGAGCACATGCTGCAGCACGCCGCCCAGCTCGCGATAACGCCGATCGTCCATCGCCTTGAAGTCGATCTTATAACAATCCGTCCACGGCCGGATGTAGTCGAGCACCTGGGGCGTCGCGTTGCCGTTCGAGATGAAGGCGGTCTTGAGGCCCTGCGCCCGCGCCGCCCGGAAGACGTCGACCGCCCACTCCGCCGTGATGAGCGGCTCGTTGTAGGACGAGCCGACCATGCGGGCGCCTTGGCGCTGCGCCAGCGCGACCAGCGCGTCCGGCGTGACATCGGTCGGCATCACCCCAGCGGTCTGGTCGCGCAGCGCCTGCGACGTCAGCCAGTTCTGGCAGTAGCCGCAGTGGAAATCGCAACGGCTTCTTCTCGGTGGGGTCGGACTGGAGGGCCGCGACGTAGCCGGCCGGGACGTACAGCGTGCCCTCCTTGTTGAAGCGCACCTTGCAGATGCCGCGGCGGCCGGGCTTGACGAGACAACGGTGCCCGCACGCGAAGCAGCGCACCGCACCTTCGGTCTGCCGCTCGACCAATTCTCCCTCGCGCACCCGGGCGTCGAGCACCTGGGCGAGGCTCGCCGCCCCGCCGTCGGGGACGTCGTGCGTCAGGAAGGAGATGATGCCGCGCTGCGCCATAGGACCCACCGCCTGCTCCCCTTCAATATACTCTCAGCGGAGGGAGCCGGGCGCGAGTTGGTACAGGAGCATGGCCGTCTGGATGTCCCGCTGCGAGAGATCGCGCACTTTCGTGGTCGCGAACATGAGGTCGGTCGAGTCCGGCGAGTGGTCGAGACCGATCAGGTGTCCGATCTCGTGCATCGCCACGACCCGCACGTCGTCCTCGCCGAGCGGCTGCCCCTTCGGGTCGAACGTCGCGAGCGTCACGAGGCCCGACGTCAGCCGGCCGTCCTGGTCCCACTGCAGCTCGGTTTCGCCGGTGCGCTCCCCCTCGAACTGGATGCGCCATTGAAAGCGTACCTCGGCGGCCGCCGAATCGGCGTCCAGGTTGAACCGCACGGGGACGCCGGCGTCCTCCCACCGCCCGAACGCCCGATGGATGGCGTCCACGAAGCCCGGCCGGTAGTTCGCCACGCGTCCGGGGGCGACGTAGACGCGCACCGGATTCTGGATGCGGTTGTCCCAGCGGTGCAGCATCGAGTCCTGGCTCTCGGCGACGATGTCGGTCAAGTAGGTGAGTCCGGCGCTGGCCCGGATGCGGCGGCGCGTCTCCGAGCGGGCGAGCAGCACCATGTAGCTCGTGCCGTTCGACCCGCCGTCCAGCGGCGGGGGGGCGAGGGGGAGGGGAGGGGGGCCCGCCTGCCGGGTTGGCGCCGGCCGCACCGCCGTGTCCGCCGCGCCGGGGGCGGGGCTCGCCGCGACGCTCTCGACCTGCGACTCCGGCGTCGCCGGTGACCGCGCGCGGGGGGCGGGGCGCACGAACAGGTTCCACAGCACCGCCGAGGCGAGCAAGACCAGGACGGCGGCGATGAGGGCGGACGTGCGGCGCTCGATCATGCGCGGAATCTATCGGAGGGCGGGGCGCGACGCCGCTAGCTTTGACCCGCTGCCGTCTCTATGATTGTGGCCTGCTTATGCTTGGCAACTAAGTGTTCGCGTTGCCCGCGGCTTCTCTCATCCGCCGGCGGGGATGGGTCGTCGCCGCGTGGGCGGCCCTGGCGCTGCTGTTCGCGCCGCGGGCGTGCCGCGTCCAGCAGGTTCTCGCCCTGCGCGGCGGGGGCCGCGAGTCGACCGAGTCGAACCGCGCGACCGAGCTCCTGAAAGAGGCGTTTCCGACCCCGTTCGCCGACTACGTCGCGATCGTGGTCCACGGTCCCGTGCGCTGGACCAACCAGCGGTTCGAGACCGTGCTCGACACGCTCAAGGCCGCCGCCGAGCGCCGACCATACGTGAGCCAGGTCATCTCGCTCCGCTCCATCGGCGAGTCGACCTACGTCAGCCGGGACCGCCGCACCACCTTCCTGATCGCCGCCCTCACGCCCGAATCCACCCGTGATCTCAGCGCCAGCTTCGTCCCCGACCTGCGCACCGCGATCCGCGACGCGCTCGTCGGGATGCCGGAGTCGGACGGGTTCGACGTGAAGGTCACCGGCTTCCCCGCGCTGGACCACGACGTGCGGACGATCAGCGCCGAGGACACGGAGCGCAGCGAGCAGCGGGCCCTGCCCCTCACGCTCGCGGTACTGATCGTGGCGTTCGGCGCGCTCGTGGCCGCGACGCTTCCCGTGATCGTGGGCGTCCTGGCGATCACGATCGCGCTCGGCCTCGTGACGATCGCCGCGCACTACCTCCCGATGTCGGTGTTCGTGCTGAACATCACCACGATGGTCGGACTGGGCGTCGGGATCGATTACTCCCTCCTCATCGTGACGCGCTTCCGCGAAGAGCTGAACCGCGGCCTCGCGCCGGCGGACGCGGCGCTCCGGACCGTCGAGACCGCCGGCTCGGCGGTCGTGACGTCGGGGCTCACCGTCGTGGTGGGCTTCGCGGCGCTCGTGACTACGCCGCTCTCGGATACGCGGTCGGTGGGCGTGGGCGGGCTGCTGGTGGTGGCGGTCGCCGTGCTGCTCGCGACCACGTTCCTCCCCGCCGCGCTCGCGATCCTGGGCCGCAACATCGACCGCCCGAAATGGCTCGCGCGCCCGCTCGCGCGGTTCCACGCGCCCACGGGGTGGGAGCGCTGGGCGCGCTGGCTCGGCCACCGGCCGTGGCGCGCCGTGGCGATCGGGGGCGCCGCGATTGCGCTCCTCACCTTCCCGGCGACGCAGATCCGGCTCGGCCTGCCGGCCACGAACTGGTTCCCGCCCGAGTCCGAGTCCGGGCAGGGCCTGCAGGCGCTGCGCGAGATGGGCGCGAGCGGCGTCATCCAGCCGGTGCGCGTCGTGGTGCAGCTCCCCGAAGGCGAATCGGCGCTCTCCGGCCGCCGCCTCCCGGGGCTCAAGGCCCTCACCGACTCGATCCGCAAGGACCCGCGGGTGCGCGAGGTGCGCGGCATCGCGAGCATCAAGCCCAACATGTCCACGCTCCAGCTCGCCATCTACTACAGCGACGCCGGCGATGTGCGCGCCAAGAACGCCAAGTTCTTCGACGCGTACCTGAGCGCGGACGAGCGCGTCACGCTGCTCGACGTGGTCCCCGCCGACACGGTCTCGCTCACCGGTCTGATGGAGCTGGCGCAGCGGGTGCGGGCGGTGGTGAAGCACGGCGTGCGGGGCCTCGCCGGAGCGGAAATCCTCGCGACCGGCTTCGCCGCGTCGAACGTGGACACGCAGCACGACCTGATGACGCGGTTCCCGGGCACGGTCGCCCTCGTGCTGGGCATCACGGCGATCATGCTCTTCGCCGCCTTCCGCTCGCTGCTCGTCCCGGTCAAAGCGGTGCTCCTGAACATCCTGTCGGTGGGCGCGGCCTTCGGGCTCACGGTCCTGGTGTTCCAGCACGGCTACGGCGCCGGCGTGTTCGGCCTCGAGGGCCCAACGCAGGCGATCTGGGCCGTCGTGCCCGTGCTCGTGTTCGCGATCGTGTTCGGCCTGTCGATGGATTACGAGGTGTTCCTGCTCACCCGCGTGAAAGAGGTGTTCGACAAGACGGGCCGGAACGACCACGCCACCATGGAGGGCCTGTCCGCGACCGCGTCCACCATCACGAGCGCGGCGCTCATCATGATCCTGGTGTTCGGCACGTTCGCGTTCGCGCGCGTGCTCGCCGTGCAACTGATCGGCTTCGGCCTGGCGGCCGCCGTGCTGCTCGACGCGACGCTGATCCGGATGGTGCTCGTGCCGGCGATCATGCACATCGCCGGCCGGTGGAATTGGTGGCCGGGGGTGCGGGCGCCCAAGCTGGAGCCGGGGAACAGCGACTAGGGAGCAGGCTCCAGCCGCTCGAGGCGGGATCCCCACACATCCCAATGCCAGGCGGGCACCCGGATCCCCGTCCTCGGGTCCTTCAACGGCTTGTACTGCAGCCACGCTTCGTGCAGGTCCAGCCTGCGCCCCAGGGCCAGGAGACGCTCCTTGTCCGCGCTCACGAGGTGCACCATCGGCTCCCCCCGGAGCCTGTGGCGGTGAAGCCAAACGCCGCCGTCGAGGGCGAAGCACATCCCCTCGCGGCGGCGTGCGAACTCCCGGTAGGGCGGCTCTACTGGCAGGCGATGCGTCCCTCGGTCGTCGCAGGAGACGGGGCCGTAGCCTGGCCGGAGAACACCGCGCACGTGTGATAGGTGTTGGCGCTCGACGCCGACGCCGCCCAACCCTTCGGCGTCGCCTCGTCGACCACCACGATGACGCCGACGCTCGCCGCGTAGTTGTTCATCTTGGTGAAGTCCACCGTGTAGGTCGAGCTATCGTAAAAGAACGCCTCCTCCGCTGTGGCGAGGTTGCGGAGGTCGCTCTTCATCTGGGAGATCACAGCACGGTCTTTCGTGTTGGCGAACTTCGGGATGGCGATCGCCGCCAGGATCCCGATGATCACCACCACGATGAGCAACTCGATCAGCGTAAAGCCGCGTCGGGACGTCACCTGCCTACCCTCCGGGCGCCAAAGGGCGCCGACCCTGCGTCACTGCCACAGGCCCGGCGCCCCTATAGTGGGCACCGCCCCCCAATCCTGCAAGAGCCGTGCTTATCCCTTGGCGTCCACCCAATTCCTTCCCACGCCGATACTTACAGCGAGCGGCACGCGCAGACTGGCGGCCGTTTCCATATGGCGTTTTACCAGCTCAGTCGCGGGTTCCTGCTCCGGTTCGGGGACCTCAAGTACAAGCTCGTCATGGACTTGCAGGATCATGCGCGATGCGAGCCCGCCCGCGGTGAGCGCGCCGGCGATACCAATCATGGCGATCTTGATCAGGTCCGCTGCCGACCCCTGCAGCGGCGAGTTGGTCGCCGTGCGCTCCCCGAACGCCCGGATGTTGAAGTTCCGATCTTTGAGTTCGGGGATATAGCGCCGCCGGCCGAACAGGGTCTCGACATACCCCCGCTGCCGCGCCTCGGCCACCGTCCGATCGAGCCACGCCCGCACGCCGGCGAAGCGCGCGAAGTATTCCCTGATGAACTCCTTCGCCTCGTCCTGCGTGATCCCGAGCTGGCGCGACAGGGCGAAGGACCCCTGTCCGTAGATGGTGCCGAAGTTGATGGTCTTGGCGCGGGCCCGCATCTCCGCCGTGACCTGATCTTGCGGCACGCCGAAGATGATCGCCGCTGTCTGGCGGTGGATGTCCCCGCCCTGCTCGAACGCCTGGACGAACGCGGGGTCCCCCGAGAGGTGCGCGAGCAGCCGCAGCTCGATCTGGGAGTAGTCCGCGGTGACGAGCACGGCGCCGGGGGGGGCGACGAACGCCCGCCGGATCGTTTCGCCGCGCGGCGTGCGCACGGGGATGTTCTGGAGGTTCGGCTCCGAGGAGGACAACCGGCCGGTGGCGGCGCCGGTCTGGTTGAAACTCGTATGGATGCGGCCCGTTGCCGGATTGATGAACCCGGGCAGCGCGTCGACGTAGGTCGACTTGAGCTTGGAGAGCTCGCGGTACTCGATCAGGAGTCGGGGAACCTCGTGGCCCATCGCTGCCAGCTGCTCGAGGACGTCGTAATCGGTCGACGCGCCGGTCTTCGTCCGCTTGAGGACCGGGAGCTGGTGCTTCTCGAACAGGACGTGCCGGAGCTGGGGGGTGGAGTTGATGTTGAACTCGGCGCCCGCGACGCGGTAGATCGTCTGCTCGAGCTCCGCCAGCTCGTGCGTGAACGCCCGCGCGATCTCGCCGAGGCGCTCGAGATCTACCAGCACCCCGTGCCACTCCATCTCGACGAGCACGGGGATGAGCGGCACCTCGATGGTCTCGAGCAGCCGCACGAGCTGGTGGTCCTCGAGCTCGGGCCGGAAGGCGTCGCGCAGCCGCAGCACCGTTTCACTGTCGGCGGCGCAGTAGCGGGCGGCGTCCGCCAGCGGCACGGCCGCGAACGACCGCTCCGCCCTACCCCGTCCGACGAGCTCCTGATAGGTGCGCATCCGCAGGGAGAGCCGCTCGCTGGCGAGCTCGTCGATGGCGTGCGAGCGACGTCCCGGGTCGAGCACGAAGCTCGCGAGCATCGAGTCGTACGCGACGCCCGCCAGGTCCACGCCCGCCCGGCGCAGCACGAGCCAGTCGTACTTGACGTTGTGCCCCGCCTTCGGCACCGCCGGGTCCGCGAGCAGCGCGCGCAGCGGTCGCAGCGCGTCGCTGGCGAGGGGGGGGAGGTTCCTGGGTGGGACGCCGCCCGCGAGCTCGCCGTCGGGCGCGACGTGCGCGAACGGGAGGTACCAGGAGCGCCCGGGCGCGCCGGCGAGCGACATGCCGACGAGCGCCGCGCGCATCGGATCGAGCGACGTCGTTTCGGTGTCGAGCGCCACGAGCGGCGCCCGGCGGCACTCCGCCACGACCGCGGCGAGCGCGGCGGGGTCGTCCACGATCGTCGGCTCGGCGGTCACGGCCGCGAGCGCGCCCGGGGCGGCGGTCGCCGGGGCGGGGACCGCCGCGACGACGGGCGCCCGCGGGGCTGCCGGAGCGGGGGCCCCGGCACCCGCGACCTGGAGCGACGCCAGCTTCGGGATCAGCGAGCGGAACTCGAGCTCGGTGAACAGCTCGGTGAGCCGGGGGACGTCGGGCGGGCGGACCCGCAGCGCCTCTAGGTCAAGCGCGACCGGCACGTCTCGCCGGATCGTCACGAGCTCCCGCGACAGCCGCGCCAGGGCCGCGTGTTGCAGCACCGCCTCTCGCGCCCGCTTCCCGGCGATACGCTCGGCGTTCGCCAGGATCGCGTCCAGGTCGCCAAAGGTGGAGAGCAGCTCGAGCGCGGTCTTCTCCCCCACGCCCCTCACGCCGGGCACGTTGTCCGAGCTGTCTCCTACGAGCGCGAGGTAGTCCACGACCCGCTCGGGGGGGACGCCGAGGCGGTTGCTCGCGTTGGACTGGTCCACCCAGTGCTCCTCCACGGCCGCCGGGCCGCCGCGGCCGGGGTTCAACAGCGCGACCCCCGGGCCGATCAGCTGGTAGAAGTCCTTGTCCCCCGACACGATCACCACCTCGAGCCCCTGGGCCACGCCGGCGGTGGCGAGCGTCCCGATGACGTCGTCCGCCTCGTAACCGTCGACGCCCACGACCGGCACCCCGAACGCCTCGAGGATCTGCTCGATGCGCTCGACGGAGCGGTCGAAGTCCTGCTGCAGCTCCTGTGTCAGCTTCTCCCGCGTCGCCTTGTACTCGGCGTAGGTCTCATGGCGGAACGAGACGCCCATGTCGTGCACCCAGCCGAGGTAATCGGGCCGGCGCCGCTCGAGCAGGCGGAGCAGGAAGTTGGTGACGCCCCATGCAGCAGAGGTGTTCTCGCCTCGGCGGGTCGTGAGCGGGCGCGCGATCATCGCGAAGAAGGCGCGGTAGATCAGCGCGTACCCGTCCACGAGGTAGAGCGTGGGGGAAGGCATGGGCGGAACAATAACAGGACCGGAATGAAAAACCCCGCCCGGAGGCCGGGCGGGGAGACGCAGAATGGCGCGGGGACCGCTTACACGCGAACGACGTTCGCGGCGTGCAGCCCTTTCTCGCCGGCTTTCACTTCGAACTCCACGACCTGGCCCTCAGCGAGCGTCTTGAAGCCGTCCATTTGAATCGCGGAGAAGTGGACGAACACGTCCTCGCCGCCCTCCTGTTCAATGAAGCCGTAGCCCTTGGCGTCATTGAACCACTTCACCTTTCCCTTAGCCATTCGGTCTGCCTCCTGCGAAGTCGCACAAAGAGCGCAAGCGCCCGCACCGACACCCGTTGTCGGCCGCGATAGAAATGACGTGCGCCGGAAAGCTTGTCAACGGGCCGGGTAACCCGCGACCGGTCAATTGTTTGGCGCGACGTACAGGGCACGGTACAAGTCGCGGTTGCGCAACACGGCGCGCACGTATCCGCGCGTCTCCTGGTAGGGGATGAGCTCGATGAACTGGTCGGGGTCGGCGGCGCCCGGCCGGCCGAGCCAGCGCACGACAGGCGACACCCCGGCGTTGTACGCCGCCACCGCCACATCGACGCGATCCCCGAAGCGGCGCAACAGCTCCTGCAGGTGCGCGGCACCGAGGTGGAGGTTGAGATCGGGCACCGTGATCCAGTCAGGATAGAAGGTGACGTCGAGTCCGCGCGCGGTGAGGGCGGCGGTGCCCGGCAGAAGTTGCGCCAAGCCGCGCGCCCCCGCCGGCGAGAGTGCCGCGGCGTCGAACACGCTTTCCTGGCGCACGATGGCCGCGAGTAGCAGCGGGTCCACCCCGAACTCGGCCGCCTCCGCCTCGACGGTGGGCCGGTTCGGCCACGGGAAAATGGCCCGCAGCACGCGCGGGTCGTTCGGCGACTTGAGCGCCGCCTGCCAGCCGAGCCGCACGGCGGCGGGCCCGAAGCCGCGGAGCGCGAGCCCGGCGCTCCACGCGAGCAGCGCGTCCAGCTCCTGTTGCGGAGCGCGCCCCAGGATCGCGCGCACCTCGGCCTGGGCGGCGCTGTCGAGGCCGGCGAGGAGCAGCGTGTCGAGCCGACCCAGCGACGCCGCGACCGCGGCCGAAGGCGCCGGCAGCGCCGCGGTCGCGATGCGAAGCGGCGGCAGATCCACTTCGCGCCGCGCCCGGAACCCGTAATAGCCGATCGAGTCTTCGCGCGCGAGCGCGACCCACGTCGCCCGGGCCGCCGCGGTGTCACCGCCGAGCAGCGCGAGTTTGCCGAGCCAGAAGCGGGCCCCCATGCGCTGCGGCGCGTTCGCCGCGACCTCGGAGCGGAACAACGCCACCGCACTGTCGCGGAGACTGTCGCGCAGCGCCTCGGTCGCGAGCCGGAAGCGCGCGATCGAGGACCGGAGATCGGCCGGATACCGCTGGATCAGCTCGGCGAACCAGCGCGCGGCGCCGGCCCGCTCACCGCGCTCGGCGAGCCAATCGCCCAGCACGTAGAGCGCGGTGGGCGCGGCGGTGTCGGCCGGGTAGGTCTGCGCGAACCCCGAGAGCGCCTGCGGCGCTCCCGGGTCGCCCAGCCGCACGAGCACGCGCGCGCGGCGATAGATGGCGAGCGGGCCGAGCGCCGAGTCCTTCGTCGCCGCGAGATAGTCGCGCTCGGCGTCGCGGAGCCGCCCGGCGGCGGCATCGAGCTCGCCCGCGAGCAGCAGCGTGGCGGCGCTCGAATCCCCTTGGCGGAGCGCGCGCCCGACCTGCAGCCGCGCGTCGCCCGCGGCGCCGTGGAACTTGAGGGCGCGGGCGAGCGCCACGCGCTCCGGCGCGGTGCGCGCCGGCAGCGCGGCCAACGTCACGCCCACCGCCGCCGCGGCGTCGTCGGACTCGGGGGCCCGGGCCATAAGCCCGTACAGGGCGTCGCGGGCGCGGACCGAGTCGCCGCGGGCGAGTGCGAGCCGCGCGAGATCGAGGCTGCGGCCCGCCTGCGCGAACGCCTCGAGCGCCGCCGCGGAGTCCCCCGCGGCGAGGAGCGCCTGCGCCCGAGCCGCCGCCGCGTCCCGCGCCGCGGGGGACGGCAAGTCCGCGAGCAGGCGAAAGGCCTGAGCAGTGTCGCGCGTGACGCGCGCCTGCCGCAGCCGCAGCCACCCGTCGATCGCCGGCAGGCCCGCCTTGCGGGCCGCGGCGTAGGCCGCCGCCGCGCTGTCCGTGGCGCCCCACGCTTCCCAGGCGAGCGCTTCGTGCACGGCGAGCAAGGCGCCGCGCGGCCCTCCCCCCGCGCGCGCGCGGGCGGCGGCGTAATGCGCTGCGGCGGACGCCGCCTGGCCCAATCGGGCTTCGGCCTCCGCGAGCACCGCCAGTGCTTCCCCTCGACCGTAATCCTCGAGCCAGGGCTGCCCGATGAGCAGGCTGCGGGCGCGGTCGTAACGACGCGCGTGCAACTCCGCTTCCGCCCCTTCGACGATGAACGCGGCGTTGGGGTGCGCCTCGCGGGCCGCCGCCGCCAGCAGGGTCTCCGCGGCGTGCCACGGCCGGCCGGCCAGCCGCAGCGCCTCGGCGCGCTCGGCCGCGGGGTCGGGCGGCAGCCGCTGCGCCGCCACGGCGCGCGGCGCGGCAGCGAGGCACAGCAGGAGGACGGCCGCCCGCGTCACTGCCCGCGACGCACCCGAGCGAGCACCCGCTGGTACTCGGCGCGCGACAACGGCGTCAGACGGAAGCGGCCAAAACCGGTTTGGTCCTGGAAGAATAGGGTCAGGCGCAGGGTGTTATACGTCCAGCGCACGCCGCGCACGCCGGTGCGCGTCACGTCGGCGCTGAAGTCGAAGACGTCGTCGGGGTCGCCCAAGGTGACGAACACTTCGCCGCGGTCCGTGAGCCAGCCCGGATCCCCCGCCTCCTGGTAGCGCTGGTTCGCCACCTGAATGCGCCGGAAATAGCGGTCCAGCGCCTCGTTCTCCGGCGTGAGCGAGACGGGGTCGGTGCTCTTGTAGAAGCGCCGCCACACCGCGGGCCGCTCCTCGGGGGACGCCTTGCGGAGGCTGTCCACCCACTCCGGACGATCGAAGTAGCGCAGCAGGCTGATCATCTGATCGTAGTTCGTGATGGCCCACTGATCGGAAAAGCTCACCAGGAAGGGCGCCCCGCGGGCCGCCGCCGGTGCCGCGCCGACGGGGACGACCTCGAAGCGCCCGGCGCCCACCGACAGCTCGCCCGGCCCGATCACGAGGAGCAGGCCGGCGAAGGCGCCGGCGACGGCGACCGTGTCGTGCCAGGGCTCACGGCCGTCCTGATCGAGCGCCCGGGCCGCGAGCCTCGTCCCGCGCGCCAGGCCGTACGCCTCGATATAGAAGCGCAGCGAGTCGCCGCCGTAGGGCAGCGTAGCGCGCGGGTTCACGAGCAGCTTGGGCACGTCGGCAGCCCGGGCACGAGCCGTGGCCTGGTACACGGCGATTGGGGCGCTCACGTCCTGGCCCGCGAAGCGGGGGATCGTGTCCGTGCGCTCCTGGTGAGCCACGGCCGGACTGTTCCGGTCGCGCACTGTGACGGTGACGCGATACACGCCGGGCCGCACCCCGAGGAGTTGCTGGTAAATGACGCTCTCATCGGCACGCAGCGTCTCCTGAAAGGTGCGGACCCGCACGGTCTCGTCGGTCGCGAACTGGCGCGCCACGGCGGTGTCAGTCCGGAAGGCCACCTCGACGTGGTACTGCGCCACGAATTCGTTGCCGTCGCGCTGAAAGCTGAGGGCGTGGTTCGCGAACGAGAGCCCGAACAGCGCGAGCGTGCTGTCGGGGGTGGCGTCGGCCAGGTAGTGGACCGTGGCGACGAACGGCAGCGGCGGGCCCGCGACGAGGAAGCCCATCGCCCGATACACCGTGCTGGCATCGAACAGGGTCGACACGGCGGCGGCCGGCTCGGGGCGGGGGCTGGTCCCGACCCGCTGCCAGGAGCTGCAGCCGGCCACGCCGGCCGCGGCGAGCGCTAGTCCCGCGAATGCTCTCACTTGCTCAACCTCAAATCGGGGCGTTAGTTTCGCGCGTTCCCATGCCCAGCGACAACCTGGCCGGTCGGACGATCGCCGGCTACCGCCTCCTCGAGCGCGTCGGCGAGGGAGGCACGGCCGAGGTGTATCGGGCGCAACACGCCGAGCGCGGGGCGTGTGCGTTCAAGGTATTGCGCTCGGGCCTGCGGAGCGACCCCACGGCGATCAAACGCTTCCTGCGGGAAGCGGGCTACGGCGCCCGGGTGCAGCATCCCGGCGTCGTGCGCACCTACGACTACGGCGAGACCGAAGGCCTGCATTACCTCGCGCTCGAGTGGGCCGACGGAAAATCGCTCGCCGAGTACGTACACCGCACCGGTCCACTCGCTCCGGCGCTGGTGGCCGACCTCGTGGGGCAGCTGGCGGCGGCGCTCGCGGCGGCCCATCAGGCGGGGATTATCCATCGGGACTTGAAGCCCGAGAACATCATGTACGATGCGACCACCCAGCGCGTGAAGCTGCTCGACTTCGGCATCGCCCGCGACGCCGACTTGCCGGCCGAAGAGCGCCTCACGCGGACGGGCTTCTTCGTCGGCACCCTCAAGTACGTCGCGCCCGAGGCCCTGTCGGGGGAGCTGGTGGACGGCCGGGCCGACATCTACAGTCTCGCCACCATTACCTATTGGCTGCTGACCGGTCGCCACCCGTACGCCGGCAAGACACCTCGGGAGCTGTTCCAGCAACTGCTCACCGAGCCCCCCCTCCCGCTCAACAAAGCGGTCCCCGGCCGCAGGTTTCCCGCGGGCCTGGAGGCGGCGGTGATGCGGGGCCTGGAGCGCGACCCCGGCCGCCGCCAGCCGACGGTCACCGCGTTCGCCGAGGCCGTGACGGCGGGGAGCGCGGCGGCACCCGCCCCGTCGAGGGGAGGCCTGATCGAGGCCCTGAAGCGCGTCGTCCGGCGTCGCGAATGATGAGGTAGTAGTAATGACTACTACTTCGGTGGATTCGAGCGAGCTCGAACCGCTCCGGCAGCGACTCCGCGACCTCCTGCTCGCGCGCTCCGTCAGCCGGGGCGACTTCACCCTCGCGTCCGGGCGGCGCTCGAGCTTCTACATCGATGCGCGGCGCACGACGATGTCGGGAGAGGGCTCCGCGCTGATCGGGGCCCTGGGGCTCGAGCGCCTTGCCGCGCAGGGTTGGGCGCCGCAAGCCGTGGGCGGCCTCACGCTCGGGGCTGACCCCGTCGCGTACGCGATCGTCGCCGCCGCGCGCGCCCGGGGGCGCGCGCTCGACGCCTTCACCGTGCGCAAGCAGGCCAAGACTCACGGCACGGCCCAACGGATCGAGGGATGCTTCACCGCGGGGGCCGCGGTCGTGGTCGTCGAAGACGTGATCACCACCGGGCACTCCGCCGGGGACGCCATCGCGGTCGTGGAAGGGGCAGGCGGCCGCGTGCTCGGCGTGCTCGCGGTGGTGGATCGCGAAGAGGGGGGCCGCGAGGCGCTCGAGCGGACCGGCCACCCCGTGACGGCCCTCGTCACGGCGACCGAGCTGGGGCTCGCGTGATTGCCGCGCTCGGCGCCCGTAGTGTATGATCACGCTCCGGTGACTCCATTCCAGCAGTCCCTCCCCCCCCGGTCCTCGCTCGCGTCGCGCGTGCGGGGGTGGAAAGACGATGCCACGGGCCTCGAGCAACGCCTCAAGGACCTGGACACCATCGCGCGCAGCCACCGCCTGCGGCGCGTGATGGCGGCGGCCGGCCTCGCCATCGGGCTCGTGGGCTGGGGGTTCGGATACGTGAAGACCCGCCCGCCCACCATGGTGCTGATCGCGGGCGGCGCGGCGTTCGTGAACGAGCTGCTCGGTCTCATCAACGAGCGCGGTTGGTACCGCTGGTGGTTCGTGTACGCGCTGTCGCTGCTGGACGTGCTGCTGGTGGCCGTGCTCGTGGTGTGGTTCGGGCACGGCGGGTTCGTGGCCGCCTTCTTCCTCGCGGTGCTGCCCTACGCCTTCGACCAGGGACGCGCCGTGGGCGACTTTCTCGTCCTCACCGCGGCGCTCGCGTATCTCGGCGCAAGCTACGCGCACAACGTGCTGTACGAGCCGGGAGGCGCAAGCCTGAGCGGGGCCGGGCTCGAGACGGTGGTGTTCATCCTCGTGGCGATGGCGCTGAAGCGGATTCCGGCGACGCTGATCGCGCGGATTCGCCACGCCCGCAGCGTGATGGGGGAGGCGGAGCGGGGCTATCTCGCCGTGCGCGCCCCGGCCGGGGAGCTGGATGAGCTGGGGTTCCTGGAGAAGAGCTTCAACCGGATGCTCGAGGAAATCGCGACGACGATCTCGACGGTGCAGCGCGAGGCGGACGAAGGGGCGGCCTTCGCGGAAGAGCTCGCCGCCTCGGCCGAAGAGCTGCACGCCACGTCGGAGACCGTGACGCACACGGCGCAACAGCTCGCCGGGGACCTGGGCAAGCAGCGGGAGATGGCGGAAGGGGCGCGCGGCGAGAGCGCCAAGGCGGCGGACCAGGCGGAGTCCCTGCGCGTCCGGGCCGAGCTGATGCAGGTGGATGCGGCGCGCCTGCTCGCCGCGGCGGAGCGGGGACGGGAGCGGGTGGCGCGCGCCAGCCAGACGCTCCGCACGATGGGCGAAGAGGTGCGCGCCACGGCGGCGACGGTGGCGGGCCTGTCGGGGATGTCGGAGCGCATCGCGGCGTTCGCCCAGACGATCGCGCGGATCGCGCGGCAGACCCACCTGCTGGCGTTGAACGCGGCGATCGAGGCCGCGCGGGCGGGCGAGCATGGCCGGGGCTTCGCGGTGGTGGCCGAGGAGGTGCGCCAGCTCGCCGACGAGTCGGCGCGGGCGGCGGAGGCCGTGACTCGCACCACGGGCTCGATCCGGGAGCAGATGGAGGACGTCACGGCCACCATGGCCGCAGGTCAGGCGAAGGTCCGAGCGGCGCGCTGCAGGAGTTGCATCAGGGGGTCGAGCTGGTGGGCGACCTGGTCAACGCCACGGCCGAAGTATCCCGCAGTCAGGCGCAGCGCCTCGCCGAGCTGGCGCAGTCGCTGCAGCAGGTGGCCGCGATCTCGAGCACGTCGTCGCAGAGCGCCGACGGCGCCGCCGCCGCCACGCAGGCGCAGATCACGTCCATGGGCGACCTCACGGCGACGTCACAGCAGCTGGCCCAGCTCGCCGAGCGGCTGCGCG
>QHTX01000127.1:14796-17666 GCA_003220975.1 Gemmatimonadota bacterium
CACGCGCAGGGTTTCCCGGTACGGGGTGATCAACAGGTCGACGTAGCGCTCGAGCGAGACTTCAAACGGGAACCGGCGGCGGAACTCGCCGGCGGTGACGCCCAGCATGGCCTTGAGATGACGACCGAAGCTCTGCGGCGACGAGTAATCGAGGCGGTAGGCCACGTCGGCGACCGAGAGCCCCGGGTTGAGGAAGAGGTAGGCCGCGTGCAACAGCCGCATCCCGGCGAGATAGCTCTTGGGCGACGGCAAGGAGGCCCGGTAGAACCGGGACATCAGCGTGCTCGGCGCGATGCGGAGGTGGCGCGCGAGCCGGCGCACGGTGGAGAGCACCGGAGCCAGCCGGGCCAGGGCTTCGAAGAACAGGCGGATGTCGCCCCCGGCGTCCCCGAGCGCCGGTACGACCCGCGCCAGAATGCGGGCCGCGACGGGGGACGCGGGATGGCCCAGCAGGTCACGCAGCCGGCGCCACCCGCGTGCGCACGCCCGTCGCGCCTAGGCGCAGCAGCGTCTCCGTGACCTCGCGGTCGTGCCGCGAGACGAGCGCCACCGCCGGGATGGCCGGGAATTCGCGTACGAACCGCGCCACCGCTGGCAGCTCGTCGCCGCGGCAGCTGTGCACCGAGAGGACCAGCGCGTCCACTCGTTTGCGGCGCGCCGCCCGCAGCGCGTCGCGGAACGAGTTGGCGTGGAGCGCGGTGAAGCAGCCGTCACCCACCGCGTCGAGGCGCGGCCGCTCCAGCGGCGGCAGCACCGTGCACACGGTTACCATGCGGGAGAGACGTTAACATGAGCGCATCAACCTCGGGTCAAGCTGAGCCGCCGGCGGGTCCCGAGGCCGGGGCGACGCCCCGCGGCGACTCAACTTCGGGTCAACGCGCGGCGCTCGCGGGCCGCCTGCGCCGTCACGTCGCGACGCTCGAAGGCGTACGTCATCCGCGTGCCGCGCCCGAGCGCCACCGCGCCGCGCGCGACTACGTCGCCGCCGAACTGGGCGCCCTGGGCCTCACGGTCGCGCTCGCCCCGTTCACGTTCCGCGGCCGCACCCACCACAATGTCGTGGCGACCCGCGCCGGCCGCGACGCCCGCCGCCCCCGCCTGCTCGTGGGCGCGCACTTCGACTCCACGGCGGACACCCCCGGGGCCGACGACAACGCCAGCGGCGTCGCGGCGATGATCGAATGCGCGCGGCTCGTCGCCACGCGAGCGGCTCCCCCCGAGGGAGGACTCGAGTTCGTCGGGTTCGACCTGGAGGAGCAGCAGACGACCACCTATCGCGTGGGCAGCCGCCGTCTAGCGCGGCGGTGCCGCGCCGGCGGCGAGGCGCTCGCCGGGGCGCTGATCCTCGAGATGGTGGGCTACCGCGACCCGACGCCCGGCGCGCAGATCGTTCCCCCGTTCCTCGGCATCGACGTGCCGCGCACGGGCGACTTCCTCGCCGCGGTGGGCGACACCCGCTCCCGTACGCTGCTCGACGGCTTCGTCGCCGCCGCGCGCGCGGCCGTGCCGGAGCTCCCGGTCGTCGCCTATCGGACGCGGCTGCGCGGCTGGCTGCTGCCGCTCACGCGGCTCTCCGACAACGCGTCGTTCTGGGACGCGCGCTATCCGTCACTCATGCTCACCGACACCGCGTTCTTGCGGAATCCGCACTACCATCAGACGAGCGACACGAGCGCGACACTCGACTTCGAGTTCATGGCGCAGGTGACGGAGGCGACGGCCGCGGCCGTCACGAGGCTCGCCGGTGCCTGAGGGGAAAAGCCGCCGCGTCGCCCTGGTGCTCGCCGCGGCCGCACTCGCGCTCGGTGCGGTGGGTGCGTTCTGGCTCACGCGGTTCGCGCGCCAGGTCGATCGCGACCCAGGGCTCGTCTACCGCGATCCGGGGACACTCGAGAAGCTCCTCAAGCGGGCCAGCGACGCGGAACGGGCGGGCGACCGCGCGACGGCGATCTCCGTGTACCGGTTCGTGGTCGCCGTCGGAGAGGGGCCGGCACGAGACCGCGGACGCGGACTCGAGGTGGCGCCGCACGTCGCCGCGGCCCGGGCGGGGCTCAGCCGGCTAGGAGTTCCCGATACACAGCCAGGTCCGCCTCGCTGAAGCACACGAACCGCACCAGGTCGACCGGCGTCGGCTGCTTCACGTCCTCCCGTACGGTCTCCACCGCGATCCGCGCCGCCTGTTCGATCGGGAAGCGATACGCTCCAGTGCTGATCGAGGGGAAGGCGATGGAGTGGACGCCGTGCTCGGCGGCGAGCGCCAGCGAGCTGACGTAACAGGCGCGCAGCAACGCCGCCTCCCCCCGCTTGCCGCCGCTCCAGACCGGCCCCACCGTGTGGATGACGTACCGGGCGGCAAGACGGTAGCCCCGCGTGATGCGGGCGGCGCCGGTGGGGCACCCGCCCAGCCGGCGACATTCCTCGAGCAGCTCCGGGCCTGCGGCGCGGTGAATCGCGCCGTCCACGCCGCCCCCGCCGAGCAGCGTCGTGTTGGCGGCGTTCACGATGGCGTCGACCGCTTGCGCAGTGATGTCCCCCTGGACGGCCTCGATCCTCGCAGGTGCCATCGAAGCAAACTACCCAGGCCGTGAAACACGCGCTGCGGCTGGAACTTACGCCCGTCTGGCCCGTCGGGGCGGCCGGCCCTATGTTGATAGACTAGCCAACGGGCGCCGCGTGCGGTGGCCGCCCACTCCGGTCGCGCTCCACCAGCGACCCCGCTGGAGAACCGGGATACGCGCACCATGCCCGGACGCGACTTGATCGATCGGGTCCGCAAGGCCCTCGCCGAACGCTACACCGTCGTGACGGCGTTGGGCCGGGGTGGCAATGCGTGCATCTTTGCCGCGACCGACCGCACCGGCGAACAGGTC
>QHTX01000127.1:17682-27624 GCA_003220975.1 Gemmatimonadota bacterium
GGTCGCGATCAAGGTGCTCCACCCGGAGCTCGCTGTTTCGGTCGCGGCCGATCGTTTCCTGCGCGAGATCCGCTACGCCTCGCAGCTGCATCATCCGCACATCGCGCCGCTGCTCGACAGCGGCGAAACGGAATATCTGCTGTGGTTCGTCATGCCCTTCGTGCCGGGCGAGAGCCTGCGCCAGGTGCTGCGGCGCGAGCGCCGGCTGGCCATTCCGACAGCCGCGCGCACGGCGTGCGAGGTGCTGGACGCGCTGGGCCACGCGCACGCGCACGGCATCGCCCACCGCGACATCAAGCCGGACAACATCGTGCTCTCGCCCGCGGGCGCCGTGCTGGTGGACCTGGGGATCGCGCGCGCCATCGCGACCTCGGGAGACGACCGCGTGACCCGCAGCGGGTTCGTGGTGGGCACCGAGGAGTACATGAGCCCGGAGCAGGCGGCGGGCGCTCCCGACGTGGACGGCCGGACCGACCTCTATTCGCTCGGCGTAGTGATGTTCGAGTCGCTCGCGGGCCGGCCGCCGTTCTCCTCGGCCAGCGCCGCCGCCGTGCTCGACATGCAGCAGCACCACCCGCCCCCCGACCTGCGCGGGCTGCGGAGCGACGTGCCGAAGCCGCTCGCCGCCGCCGTCGCCCGCGCGCTCGCCAAGGCGCGCGAGGAGCGGTGGCAGACGGCGGCGGAGATGCGGGAGGCGCTGCTGCCGTTCACCGCGACGGCCTCGTGAGCGGCGGCGGTCGCGCGCTGATCGTTGCGGCCATTCTGTCGGCCAGCCCGGCGGCGTCGCTCTCCGCCCAGTGCCCCGACGGCTCGGCACCGCCTTGCGCCCGGTTGCGAGCTCCGCTCGACACCACCCGCTACGTCATCTTGCCCTTCACCCACCGCGAAGGTACGCAACCCTCCCTCCTCGACGGAGCGGACTGCGCCGAGCTGCTCACCGAGGCGTTCGAGCGCTGGTCGGACGTGCGGCTCGCCGACAAGACGCGAGTGTACGACGCGCTGCAGCGCCGCCGCAGCGGCGCCCCGTTCCGAATTCCGTTCGACACCGGCCTCGAGATCGCGCGCCAGCTCGGCGCCGGAAAACTCGTCATGGGACAACTCTGGAACTTCGGGGATACGCTGCGGCTCACGGCCAGCCTCTATGACGCGGCGCGCGGCGGTCCGCCGCTGCGCGAGGCCAAGGCGCGCGTGCCCTCCCACGCCGGGCACGTGGGCGCAGCGTTCAACGCGCTCGCCGATTCGCTGCTCGGCGTGGAGCTGGGCGCGACGGGTGGCCCCGGCGCCGAGCAAACGCACTCGCTCCAGGCACTCGCGGCCGGCAACGCGGGCGCCCGTGCCGTCCGGTCCTGGAAGCTGACCGAGGCCGCGGGACGGTTTCGCGCCGCGATCGCGGCCGACTCGGAGTTTGCGCACGCGTACCTCTGGCTGGGCCAGACGCTGCTCTGGGCGGCCGACTCGAGCCCGCAGGCCGCCCGGGACCGCGCTGCCATCGCCCGCCGCACTGGAGACCTCTTGCCGCGGCTCGGCTCCACGGACCGGCTGCTGCTCGCCGCGCAGCAGGCGATGTTCCAGCAGAGCTGGCCGGACGCCTGCGCCCGCTACCGCGAGATCCTGGCCGCCGACTCCACCAACTTCACGGCGTGGTACGGACTCGCCGAGTGCAACGCGGGGGACCCGGTCGTGATCCGGGATCCGCGGGACAGCGCGCGCTATGTGTTCCGGGGGAGTTGGCACGCCGCTGCGCGGGCCTACAAGCACGCCCTGCTCCTGGCGCCCTCGTTCAACCTCGCTTTCGGAACCCGTGCCAGAGAGCGGCTCGCGCACCTGCTCTTGGCGGAGGAGTTCTGGTGGCGCGAGGGTCGCTTCGACACGGTCCCGTGCTTCGCGTTTCCGGAAGTGGAGGCCGACACCGTAGCGTTTCATCCCCTCTCCGGCGCGGTCATGGCTCAAGGGAGCCGGAGGCCCGCGACCCACGTGCTCGCGCTCGCGCGGAACCGTCAGGTCCTGGTGGACATCGCGGGCGCGTGGACGGAGGCATTTCCGGAAGACCCCGTAGCGCACCGCACGCTCGCCTACGCCCTCGAGGTGAGTGGTAGGATCGCGCCCACGGTTGGGGAGCTCCGCAGTGCACTGGGGGAAATTGCCACCGCAAAGCGGCTCGAGCGACGCCCTTCGGAGCGTGCGCGCGACGCCGTTGTGGCTGTGAGGTTGCTCGTCAAGGCGGGGGAATTCGAGGCGGCGCGTCGAGCGGGGGACTCGCTGCTGCGTACGATCCGAGCACCGACTCCTGGCATGGCTGGCGTGGCGATCCTGCTCGGGCGTCCGACGCTGGCCGCGCACCTGCTCACGGTGCAAGACACTTCCGGGCTGCACGCCAGCGCCGATAACGAGTCGGTGACGCTGCCGCTCGACGCTGCGCTGGCGGGCTTACGACTGCTTGCCTACGCCGCCGTGGCGGCGCCGCAAGAGAGCATCGGGGTTCTGGAGCGCCGGGTGGAGGAGCTCTTGAGCAACCTCCCGTCGGCCCAACGAGCGCCCGCCCGCAGCGCCCTGCTTGATACTCCTGCGGAGCTGGTGTTCGAGGTCATGGGGCAGCGATCCGCGCATCGCACCACGTCTCCGGGACCGGATGGCACAATGACGCTCCAGTGGGCGCTCGCCCACGGTGACACCGCTTTCGTCCGGGCGCACCTCGACACGGCGGCAACATCTCCCGAGTACGCCTACGTCGCCGCGCGAATGGCACTGTCGATCGGCGACACGGTGGCGGCGCAGCACTACCTCGACCGCACGCTGGGCAATTTGCCGACACTGTACTCGGCGCTCCTCGACTACATGCCACTCGCCGGCACCCTGGTGCGTATGATGGCGTTCCGCGCGGACCTGGCCGCCGCACGGGGCCAAGTCGCGATCGCTCAGCGGTGGGGAAGCGCTGTCGCCGCGCTGTGGTCTGGCGCCGACCCGGCGCTGCAGCCTACAGCGACGCGGATGCGCCGGCTCGCGGCGACCGCACCGTGATTCCCTCGCAAGGAGGTCGTATGCGCACAGCGCGCTGGCAACTTCTCGTGGTGCCCCTGGGTGCGCTGGTCGCGTGGCAGTGTGCGGTACCTGCGCCCCAGTTCCACGGCGACATCATGAAAGTCTCCGCGGATTCGATCAACGACTACATCGCGTCACTCCAGTTCGCCCCCGATACGCCCCACGCGCAACGGCAGCTCGTGGACTTCGTGCAGTGGCGGGTGGGACCTCCCGGTGACGACAGCGCGTTCATCGAGCCGGAGTCCCATGTCAAGAAGCTCACGATGGACGACCTCGCGGACGGCCGCATCATTGCCCGCGTCAAGACCAAGACCCCGTACCCACCGGCGGGGTTCGGACCCTGGTGGACGTACTGGTGGGTGGACGCGCGCGGGCCGTCGGGGAGCTACCGGTCGGTGTTCATCGCCATCCACGACAAGGTCGACTTCCGACAGAAGCGGCGGCTGACGTTCAAGCACCATGGCGTGACGCCGGAGTACCCGGAGCTCAGCGCCCGATTCAGCCCGGATTACGACGGTCTGTGGGGGAGGTGCAACTCCTCCTGCTGCGCGACCAGCACCGCAGCGGCGGATACGCTCGGGACGGAGTGATTCCGCTTGCCACCGGGTGACTGACGTGGCATAGTGTTGCCACTTCCACCCGGCCATGTCCGCTGACCCGCTGTTCGACCGCCTGGCTCGCGCGCTCGCGGGCCGTTACACGTTGGTGCGCGAACTGGGCCAAGGTGGCATGGCGACCGTCTACCTCGGTACCGATCTCAAGCTGGGCCGACAGGTCGCGATCAAGGCTCTGCCGCCCACGACCCGCGCCTATCTCGGCAGCGGTCGGTTCCAGCGCGAGGTCCTGCTCGCCGCCCAGCTCTCGCATCCGCACATCGTGCCGTTGTTCGAAGCCGACGAGGCCGACGGCATCCTCTTCTACGTGATGGGATACGTGGAGGGCGAGTCGCTGGAGGATCGCCTCGCCCGCGAGGGGCCGCTGCCGCTCGCCGACGCGCTGCGGATCGCGGCCGAAGTCGGCGATGCCCTGCAGTACGCGCACGAGGTCGGAGTCCTGCATCGGGACGTGAAGCCGGCCAACATCCTACTCTCCCGCGCACATGCGATGGTGGCCGATTTCGGGATCGCGAAGCTGATGGAGCAGGTGAAGGGCGGCCAGTCCTCGCTGACCGGCGCTGGGCTCACCCCGGGCACGGCCGAGTACATGAGCCCGGAGCAGGCGGGCGGGGCGGAGCGCCTCGACGCGCGGAGCGACGTGTACGCGCTGGCCGCGGTGCTGTACGAGATGCTGGTCGGCGAGCCGCCATTCACGGGGCCGAGCGTCCAGGCGATCGTCGCGCGGGTGCTCACGGAGCGGCCGCGGCCCCCGCGCACCGTGCGGCCGCAGGTGCCGCCGCACGTCGAGCACGCCATCGCGAGCGGCCTCGCCAAGGTTCCGGCCGACCGCCCGCCGTCGGCGCGCGCCTTCGTCGATCTGTTGACGCAACCGGCGGCCGGGCGGTGGCGGCCCACCCGGCGACAACTCGCCGTGACGGCGCTCGGCGCGGCGGGCATTGTCGCCGCCGCGTTGGGGATCCGCGGTGTTACGCGGCGCCCGCACCCGCCGCCCGAGATGGCGCTCGTGCCCGCCGGGCGGTATCCCGTAGGCGGCGCCCCCTGGCGCGAAGCGAGCACGGTGCGGCTCGGTTCCTTTTACATCGACTCGACCGAGGTCACCGTGGGAGCCTACCGGCGGTATCTGGACTCGACGCTGGGGATGCCACCCTGGACGGGCCGGCCGCCCGAGCGCTGGCCAGCGACCGGCGTCTTCTGGGTCGAAGCGGTGGCGTACTGCGCGTGGCGCCAGCCCGGCGGCCGGCTGCCGACCGAGGACGAGTGGGAGGCCGCGGCGCGTGGCCCGGAGGGCCTGCGCTACCCGTGGGGTGACAAGTGGGTGCGGGGGTTCGCCAATGCGGATTCGCAGCGCGACGGATTCGCCCCGGCGGGCGCCGACAGCCTGGGGCGCTCGTGGGTCGGGGCCGTCGACTTGATCGGAAACGCCTGGGAGTGGACCGCCACCGAGGCGCCGGGCCCCAAGGGGGAGCTCGGCCACATCATCAAGGGAGGCGCGTTCGATTCACCGCCCCAGAACGCGGTGGCCGCCTTCCGAGCGGCCTTCCCCGACCGGCCCCCTCGACTGGTGCACACCGGGTTCCGCTGCGCCCAGAGCGTCGGGGCGCAGCCCGCCCCGGTCCCGCTACCGGCCAGCGTGGCGGTCCTGTACTTCGAGAGCCCGGACAGCGCCGACGCCTATCTGGCCGACGGCCTCACCGAAGCAATCATCACGAGGCTCGGCCGGGTCGAGCGTTTCACGGTGAAGTCCCGGAACGCCGTACGACGCTTTCGTGGGACGTCGACCGACGATCCGGCAGCCCTGGGACGGGCGCTCGGCGTCACGTATCTGGTGAGCGGCAGCGTGCGCCGTACGGGTCAGCGTGGGTTACACGTCAGCGTGGAGCTCGCGCGGGCGGCGACCGGCGTGCACGTCTGGGGCGCACAGTACGATCGGGGTGACCGCGCACTGCAGGCGGTCGAGGCGGAGGCGGCGCGCGCGGTGGCGACCGCGCTCGGCGGCGCCCTCGCCCCCGCCGAGCAGACCGCGCTCGCGCCCCGCTCCACCCCCGACCCGGGTGCCTACGACCACTTTCTGCGCGGGAACTACGAGCTCGCGCAGCGCACACCGCGCGCGGTGGGCCGCGCGATCCAGGAGTATCAGACGGCCGCCCGCCTGGACCCCGGCTACACGCCGGCGTTGGCACGCGTCGCGCTGGGATACGCGCTGTTTCTCGACTGGGGATGGCCGTACGCCGGTCTGGCGCCCGACGGTGTGCTGGGGCGTGGTGAAGCCGCCGTCGACGCCGCGCTGCAGCAAGATTCGGCCTCCGCGGACGCGTGGATGGCCCGCGGCTTCTTGATGACGTTCCGCAATCCCCGCACGTTCGTCGGAGTGCGCGAAGCGCTGCAGCGCGCCGTCGTCCTCGACGAGCGGAACGCCGAGGTGTATCACCAGTACGGGATGGCCCTGCTGTGGCTCGGTGAGGACTCCGCGGCGGCCGAGATGTACCACCAGGCGCTCGCGCGCGAGGCCGAGCGGCCGATCACGTTGTTCAATCTCGGGCGTGTCGCTCTCCGCCAAAACCGTTACCGCGACGCCCAGCGCTGGGCGGACAGCACGCTCGCGTTCGACCCGGCGGCCGACTACGGCTACGTGCTTCGCGCGCTCGCCGAGCTGCGGCTCGGAAACCATGTCGACGCGCGGGTCGACGCCGAGACCGCGGTGCGACTGCACGCGGGGTTCCGCGTGCCAGCCGAAGCGGTCGTGGCGCTCGCCGCGCTCCAGGCAGGCGAGTCGGGCGGCGCGCGTGCCCGCGTCGAGCGCCTGGAGCGCGAGGCTCGCGCTGCGAACGCGCCTACCATCACCGATGCCGCTTGGGTCGGGCGGGCGCTGGTCGCTGTGGGCGAGCGCCAGCGCGCCCTCGATTTGCTCGAACGCGTGCGCCCCCGAGGGGCACGGTTCTGGTTTTACTTGCGAGCGCCGGAGTTCGACCCGGTGAGGACAGATCCCCGCTTCCAGGAGCTGCTCGAGGAGTCGCGGCCGCAATGAGAGCCGACCGAAAGACGGCAAGGCGGAAGGGGGAAAACATGCCAGCCGCCATCCCCTTTCCGTCTTTCCGTCCTTCCATCGCAGTTTCACTCTTGCTCCTCACCGCCTGCCAGCCGCAGGCGCGCCGCCTGCTCGTGCTCGACCTCGCGTTGTCCGACCCGGTCGTGGTGAGCGGCACCGCCGAGCCGTGGCGCGACGCGGGGTACACCGTCGAGTACCGGCAGTTCTATCCCCACCTGGCGCGCACCGACCTCGCCCGGTATCGCGTCCTCATCTTCTTGCTCGGACGCGAGCCGGAGGCGCCCTCGGACGCCCTGACGACGGGAGACCTGGCGCTCCTCAACGAGTGGGTCCGGGCAGGCGGGGTGGTGGTGCTGGGCTACGACGCGGACGGAGAAGGCTACCTCGACCGCTGGACCGCGAATCGCTGGCTCGAATTCGAAGGGGCGGGGATCGCGATCGGAGACCGGCTGCTCGAAGACACCACCGTCCGGCCACCCCCACCCACCACGACCGGGCGGCCCCAGCCCTGGGCCGAGGCGCGCGCCGTGGGCGATGAGCCGCTCGGCTCGGTGTACGACCCGTTTCCGCTGGACCGCAACCACGTGATCACCGTGCGGGACCGCTCGCAGCTCCTCGCCGTGACCGGTCAGCACACCTTCGTGCGCGCGTCGCGCGGCCTCGCGGCGCGAGCGGGCGCGGGCGTGGCGGCGGCGACGCGCATCGGAGATGGCCTCGTCGTGGTGATCAGTCGCCATGCGCTCGGCGCGCTGGGCCCGCAGTTCCGCCCCACTACCGCACCCCTCCTCCAGCCCGACGCGCTCGCCCGGACCCACAACTTTCTGACGGCGCTCGCCCGTTGGACCCGCCGCCCGGCGGAGTGGGCGCACCTGCCGCCGGCGGCGCACCGCGTGCCGCTCGCGCTCGCGCCGGCGCCCACGCCCATGGAGGTCGCCCCCCCACCCCTCGTGCCGCCGCGGGGCACCACCACCATCGGGCTGCCGCTGAGCCACGATGCAAAGCTGGCGCGCGCCACGAGCGTACCCGACTGGCTACGGCAGCAGGGCATCCGGGCCCTGTGGGCGCCCCTGCTCGTCGCCCGCAGCGGCGGACACGTCCCCCGCTCGTCGGGCGCCCTCGACTCGATCGTGACGCTGCTCGACGTCGGGGGCTTCAACCTCGTCGCAGGCGACGCCGATCCCGAGGGCACGGACTCGGTCCACGCACGGTGGGAGGAGCGGGATGCCGTACGCCGCGCCTGGAGCGACGCCGTGAACCGGCTCCAGCCCACGAGCGTCGCGTGGATCCCGGCGTTCGACCCGTCCGACGCACGCTGGGCGTCGGGCGACTCCTCGCGCGGCCCGCGGGGCGAGGCGGTGCCCGCACCGTGCGCCTTCGATTCCACGCTGTGGGCCGGCGCGTTCGCCCCCGCGTACACCGCGCTCGGCCGGCTCGCCGCCGAGCAACGGACGCTGGTGATCGCGCTCGGGCTGGACCTGAGAGGCGCGCGGGGAGGGGGAGGAGGGTTGGAGTTCTGCGACTCAGCCTGGCGGCGCGGCCTCGCGCGCCTCGCGCGCAGCGGCCCCCCCCTGGACGCGTTGCCCCCGGGCGCGCGCTACCCGGCGTTACGCGACGCGGGCCTGCTCCCGCTGTATTATCGCGCCCTCGTGGACGAGGTGGCGGAACGCGCCGCCGCGTTGCGCGACCGCGTGCTGCGGCAGCGCCGCGACCTCTACTTCGCGTTCCGGCTGCCCCAGCTCCCGGCCGACTGGTTCACACTGGGACTGCTCCGCGGGTTCGCGCTGCCCGACCGACCGATCCTCGTGTTCACGCCCGAGGTCAGGACCCGACAGGCCTTGGCCGCGTATCGCGGCCGCGACCTGAACCTGGTGCATGCCGTGGCGCTGGTGCCGGCCTCGCTGCGCGCGCGTGACCTGCAGGGGCTGCGGCGTCTCATCTTCGAAGAGAGCGACGGCTTTTGGCTCGCGCTGGAAGCGGGTCGGGGCGGGGGGGCGGCCGGCGCGGGGGGGGCGGGGAGTCCCGACGCCCCGCGACTGCCGGGTGACAGCGTGGCTCGCCTGCTCCGCCGGCTCGTGCGCTGAGGCTTGCCCCCACCCTTCCGGTGCCGGTAGCTTTGATACCGGGTGGCGGTAGGGCGTGATGGTCGCGGTGCGCCGGCTGGACTGGCGCATTGAGGAAAGTCCGAGCTCCGTAGGGCAGACTGCCAGGTAACGCCTGGGCGCCGCAAGGCGACGGATAGGGCCACAGAAAACAGACCGCCCTTTATCCAAGGGTAAGGGTGAAACGGTGGGGTAAGAGCCCACCGCGCGGCCGGCAACGGACGCGGCACGGTAACCCCCAGTCGGAGCAAGGCCAAGTAAGCAGCGAGACCCGGCCCGGGTCGCTGGAGCTGCGGGTAGGCCGCGCGAGGTGGCTGGCGACAGCCATCCCAGAGAGATGACCATCTGGCCGCCATCGGCGGACAAACAGAACTCGGCTTATGGCCCTACCGCCCACCTCTTCTTTGCCGTCCAAACCCTACCCCGCCCAGTGGGAGGAGGTAGCGGACCTGCGGGTGTTTCGAACCACCGCCCACGAGTGGGAGAAGCTGATCGGCTGGCGCGCCGACATGCGGAAACGCGGCTGGAAGCTGCTGCGCGTCGCCAGTGAGGGTGGTGAGATGGTGGCCATCTTCGGGCGCACCAAGAGCGCGCGCCCCGCCGCCGCGTCGGGAACGGCCTGAGGATGACGCTGATGCTCGGTCGTCTGCCGCCGGTCGTGGCGCTCGCCGCCGCCTGTGCGTCGGGGGGAGCGAGCGGCGGCACAACCCCCACTCCCTACACGCCGTCCTCGGCCCACGTGGGCGACCGGCCCGCGCAACCGCCTAACGCCTCGGACCTGGTGCGCTACGGGCCCAACGCGTTGCGCTACGTCGTCCGCCGCCAGCTGCACATTCAACAGGGGCTCGCCCAGCAGACACACACCCAGGACCTCGGTACTCGAACGTTCCTTACGGTTGCGATGTCGGGGCCGCCCGACAACATCGGGTATCCGACGACGTTCACGGTGGACTCGATCGTCGCCGATTCCGGCACGCCGACCCAGATAAAGGACAACCTGGACCGCGCCAAGCGCCTGGTCTTCAGCGGCCGGGTGGCGTCGGGCGGAGAGTTCGTGAACGGCGTCCCTTCCGACAGTGCGGCCGCTCAATCACTGATTCAGCTGCTTGGCGGCTTCCGCGATTTCCTGCCACGCATCCCC
>QHTX01000127.1:27708-60216 GCA_003220975.1 Gemmatimonadota bacterium
CTGGGAGGATTACGCCGGTACGCGGAGCCTGCGGGTCGCGGGCACCGTGTCATACACGGTAGCCGGCACGGCCCAGACTGCCAGGCAGCCCGTCCAGATTGCGGGGCAGGGTACGGGCACCGGCGTCTCGTTCATCGCTGCCGACGGCCGTTTCATGGGCGCGGAGTCTCGGGACTCCGCCAACCTCACCTATCGCTTCCTCAACGAGGGCGTGACGCTACCCGTGGTCCAGGTCACCCGGACGACCGTGGCGGTATTGCCCTAGTGCGACTCGGACTCCCGCTGGCGCTGCTCCTCGCCGCGGCCAGCGCGTCCGCGCAGGTTGCCGCGAACCGGACCACGCTCTACCTGCACCCGACGGACGTCACCGACGCGCGGGCGCTGTGGGTGAATCCGGCCGGTCTCGGCCGCTTCCAGGAAGCGTCGCTCCACCTCGATCTGACCGTGGGCGACCCCGGCGCGGCCGGCCGGCTGCGCCAGCTCACACTGGGGTTCAACTCGCGTGGCTTCTCCTTCGGCTACCAGCGCGACGTGTTCGACGGCGGCGTGCGGGGCCACACCTACCGCCTCGGGTTCGCCGGCGGGCGCGCGGGACTGGCGGCGGGCGTCGCGGCGGCGCTGTACCGCGGCGGCACGTCGGGGACGGGCTGGGACGCCGGAATCCAGTACGACGCGACGCCGCAGGTCACCGTGGGTGGGGTGATCGAGAACGTGGGTCAGCCGACGGTGCGCGACTCGACGCTCCGGGCCGCGTACGTGCCCGGTGCGACCGTGCGGCTCTTCGCCGCCCGCGCCGCGCTGTCGGTGCACGGGCGCTTCACGTCGGACGGCGTGGTGGGCTACGCCTTGGGCGCGCGCGGGGGGCTGCGGGAAGGCACCTCGCTGCCCGTCCGCGTGCTGGCACGCATCGACACCGACCGTTCGCTGCACCGCACCGCCTTCACGTTCGGCCTGTCGCTCGGTGGACAGGACGCGGTCGGCGTCGTGGCCACGACGCCGGGCGACGCCGCGCACCTCGACGCACTCAGCCTCTACGGGCTCTCCACCCGGCGTTTCACGCGGTAACCGGGCTGCCGGATCTCGCCCTCGATATGGAACCCGACGCGCGGGTCGGCCGGCAATAGCCGGTTTACCCGGCGCGCCAGCGTCCAGAAGCCCCGCAGCGATAAGTGCGTAAACACCGTGTCGCGCCGGCCCCCCCGCGTGGCCGGCAGGAGCGCGAACAGGAAGTGCGGGCCGCCCCGCCAGCTCGCGAAGAACGTGTAGGTGACGCTGTCACGCCGGTACGAGCGAGTGCGGCGCGGTGCCGCCACGACGACGCGCCGCTGGCCGACGACGAGCAGGATCGAATCCTGGGGACCGTCGGGCATGAACGCGAGCTGCACCGTGTCGGACGGCGCGAGCGCCGCCCGGCGCCGCAGCGCGGTGGCCACGCTGTCCGGGACCGGGGCGACGGCGTCGAGCCGCGGCGGCCCGCTGAAGAGCGTCCAACTCACGACGACGGCGCCCGCCACGAAGGCGGCGAACGCGAGACACCCGGCGACGCCGACGCCCACCAGCGACCGGATCGCGACCGCGCTGCCGCGCACCCGCACGCGCTCGCCCGCCGCGGCCGGGAGCGCCTCGACGAGCGCCCGGCTCACCTGCTCCGCGGTTTGAAAGCGCTCCGCCGGATCCTTCGCGAGCAGCCGCTCGATGACGGCGGCGAGCGCCGGGGGGACGTCGCTCCGCAGCTGCCGGATCGGCACCGGGGTCGCGGTGGCCTGCTTCATCAGGATGGATTGGGCCGACTCGCCGTCGAACGGCGGCGAGCCCGCGAGCATCTGGTACAGCACGACGCCGAGGCCGTAGATGTCGGACCGCGCGTCCACCGCGTCGCCGGTGGCCTGCTCCGGGCTCATGTACTGCGGCGTCCCGACGACCATCCCTTCCGTCGTGAGCTGGCTGGTGCCGGACGCCTCCTGGGCGGCCTTGGCGATCCCGAAGTCGGTCACCAGCACGTGCCCCGAGGTGTCGAGCAGGATGTTGTCCGGCTTGATGTCGCGGTGCACGACGCCGAACCCGTGCGCGTAGTCCAGCGCGTCGGCCACCTGCCGCCCGATGCGCCCCGCGTCGCCGACCGAGAGGCGCCCGTACTTCTCGAGCAGCTGCCGCAGCGACGGGCCGTCGAGGCAGCGCATCACGATGTAAAGCACTTCGTTCTTGTGGCCGCCGACCTTGTAGATCGGCACGATGTGCGGGTGTTCGAGCTGCGCCACCGTCCGCGCCTCGCGCACGAATCGCACGGCGAGCGACGGCGAGGGGGTGAGGCCCAGGTCGATGACCTTGACCGCCACGTCGCGGTTCAACGGCTGCTCGCGGACGCGGAACACCGCGGCGAATCCGCCTTCGCCGAGCAGGTCCCCCACGGTAAATTCCTTTCCCAGGGCCTGCTGCAGGCGGCGACGCAGCGTGACGGTATCGAGCGACATGACGGACGCGAAACCTAGGAACGCGCGACGGCTGGCGCTAGGGATTGTCGGCGCGGCGCTCGTGTGGCTGCTCGGCGTGTGGCCGCCGCCCGTGTGGTGGCGGGATCACTGGCCGCGCGAGACGGCGATGATGCGAGAAGGGCGGCCGGAAGGTTGGAATGGCGGAAGGTTGGAACGTTCCAACCGTCCAACCGTCCAACCGACCGCCCTGAAGGACATCTCCCCGCTGCTCCAGCGCATGGTCATCATCGGCGAGGACTCGCGCTTTCGCACGCACCACGGGATCGACCCGGCGGAGATCGGAGACGCGCTCGGCCTGGGTCGGCGGAAGGACGCCTGGGGCACCATCGTCGCGGCGTGGCGGCAGCGCGACGCGCTCCGCGGAGCGAGCACGATCACGCAGCAGCTCGCCAAGAACCTGTACCTCTCGTCCTCGCGCAACCCGCTCCGCAAGCTCAAAGAGGCGATCACGGCGTTGCGGCTCGAGCTCGCGCTCTCGAAGGATCGCATCCTGGAGCTGTATCTGAGCATGGCGCAGTGGGGGCCCGGGCTGTGGGGCGTGGACGCGGCGAGCCGCGCCTACTTTGGCGTGCCGCCGTCGCGCCTCGACGAGGCGCAGGCCGCCGCCCTCGCCGCGACCCTGCCCCACCCACTCACCTCCACCCCTACGTTCCGGCCCGACCGCACGCTGGCGCGGCGCGACCTCATCCTGGCTCGCTACCACGGCGGGGACGTGTACATCCCGCCGGAAGAGGAGGACACGGTACTGCTCGTGCCGCCGGTGATTGCGCCGCCCATCGAGTCGCTGAACGTTCAGCTGCGGGTGCAGGCCGACACAGCACAGGACACAGCGACCGTTCACAAGGACAGCAGCTAGACGAGACGGGTAGACGGACAGACGGATAGCGGCGGGAAGCGAGAAGGGGTTAGGATCGAGCTCTCCTGACCCTACTCACTGGACACCGCTACCCGTCTACCCCGTCTAGTCCACTAGCCTTAAGGGCATGACCAACGCCATATAGCTCGCCGGGTCGTCCCAGCCGACGGGCTCGACGGTGGCCGCGCGCTCGGGGGCCTTGAAGGTGAAGCGCACCTCGTCGGTGGGCATGAATTTGAGGATCTCGAGCAGGTACTGGGCGTTGAACCCGATCTCGAGCGGCTCGCCCTCGTAGGTCACCGCGAGCTCGTCCTGGGCCTCACCCAGGTCCGGCGTCTGGACGGAAAACTTGGCCGCACCACCCGCGAACGCGAGGCGAATCCGGTGCGTCTGGTCGCTCGCCACGACGCTCATGCGCCGCAGCGCCGCCGCCATCGCCGCCTTGTCCACGGTGGCGGCCTTGTCGTTCTCCCGCGGAATCACCTGCTCGTAGTTCGGGTACGGCCCCTCGATCAGGCGCGAGAATACGAGCGTGCCGCCGGCCCGGAACCCGATGTGGTTGTCGCTGCGCGCGATCTCGATGTCGGCATCGGCGGCGAACAGCCGGCGGATTTGCTCGAGCGCCTTGGGCGGCACGATCAGATCGGCGGTGGAGCCCCCGCTCGCGGGGACATCCATCTTCGCGAGGCGATGCCCGTTGGTCGCCACCATGCGCATCCGGTCGGGCCGCAGCTCCCACAGCACGCCGTTGAGGATCGGCCGGCTCTCCTCCGTGGATGCCGCGAACGCGACGTGGCCCACGAGCTTGTGCACCACGCCCGCCGCGGCCTTCCACGCGCCGTCGAACTTCACGGCGGGGAACGACGGGAACTCCTCCCGCGGCAGCCCTAGGAGCTTGAACTTGGAGCGCCCGCACTCGATCGCGACGCGCGACTCACCGGCGGCGGTAAAGCGCACCGGCCCGGAGGGCAACTCGCGCGCGATGTCGACCAGCTTCTTCGCGGGTAGCGTGACCGCGCCGTCTGCATCCACGTCGGCCGGTGCGGTCGTGCTCACGGCGATGTCGAGGTCGGTCCCCGAAAGGCGGAGACCGCCTCCCTGCTTCGTCGCCTCGACCAGGACGTTGGCCAGCACCGGCAGCGTCGTCTTGGCCGGGATCGCCGCCGCGACCGCGCCCAGGCCTTCCTGCAACTGCTCTCGTGTGATCGTGAACTTCATCTGCCGCTATCGCCTCGCCGGGGTAAAGAAGCTACTGCTATACCCACATAGAAATACTAGTAGTAATAGTAGAGCGCGGGGAAATGTTCGCGAATCGGGCTAACCCATGGGCGGGGCGCGCATCGCGCTCGCGTGAGCACCTGACCCAAATGTTGGGACTGTTGGTATCCGGCCGCTTTCCCACGCTCCCCGCCCGTTCCCACACCCACCAACATGGCCCTTCCCACATGTTGGCTAGAGTGCGGACAACTCCTGGCGCGCCATCTCGACGCGCTCCTTGAACGTCCGGTCCCGCATCATCTGCCGCTCCACCTTGTCCACTGAGTGGATCACCGTGGAGTGATCTCGCCCCCCGAATGCCTGTCCGATCTCGACGAGCTGCATCCCCAGCATGTCCCGCGCGAGGTACATCGCCACCTGGCGCGGGATCGTGAGCGTCTTGGTGCGCGCCTTGGAGCGCAGGCCCTCCGGGGTGACGCCCCAGCGCCGCGCGACGACTTCCTGCACGCGATCGATGCTCGGGGTCGGTTGCGTGTAGCTCGCGCCCTCCTCCCCCTGCCGGATCTTGTCCGACAGGGCCTCCCGCGCGAGTTCGATCGTCACCTCGCGGTTCTTGAGCGACGCGAACAGCAGCAGCTTGATGATGCACCCCTCGAGCTCGCGCACGCTCTGCCGGACGTGCTCGGCGATGAAGCGCAGCACGTCGTCGGGGATCGTGAGCTCGAGATGGTCCTGCTCGGCTTTCTTCCGGAGGATCGCGATGCGGTGCTCGAGGTCCGGATGCCCGATGTCGGCCACGAGCCCCCACTCGAACCGCGAGATCAGGCGGTCTTCCAGGCCCGGGATCTCCTTGGGGGGGCGGTCCGACGTGAGCACGATCTGCTTGTGCCCCTCGAACAACGCGTTGAAGGTGTGGAAGAACTCCTCCTGCGTCATTTCCTTGCCTTCGAGGAAATGCACGTCGTCGACGAGGAAGAGGTCCACGTCGTTGCGGTAGCGGCGCCGGAACTCGGACATCGTGCGCGCGTGGATCGACTCGATCACCTCGTTGATGAACTGCTCGGCGCCGAAGTAGTGCACGCGCGTCCCCGGGTATTTCTTGAGCACCGCATGCGCGATCGCCTGCATCAAGTGCGTCTTCCCCAGGCCGGTCGCGCCGTAGATGAACAGCGGGTTGTACGTCTTGCCCGGCGCCTCGGCGACGGCGTGCGCCGCGGCGGCCGCGAGCTCGTTCGACTTCCCGATGACGAAGGTCTGGAAGGTGTAGCGCTCGTTGAGCGGCGTCGTGGGCACGGCCGCCTTGTCGCCCCCCGCCCCCGGCTCGCGCGGCGCCACGAAGAAGTCCATCTGCGGTCGTTGCTGCCGATCTTCCTGCACGCGGAACACGACCGCCGTGGGGCGACCGAACACGCGCTCGGCGGCGCGCGCCAACACGCTGGCGTGCTTCGACTCGTTCCACTCGACCGCGAACTGGTCCGGTGCGCCGACAATCAGCCGGTCGTCGTCCAGCGCGATCGGCACCGCCGGCTCGAGCCAGGTGCGGACCGTCGCGTCGGGAAGTTCGCGCCGCGCTTCGTCGAGCAGGCGCTTCCAAGCTTCCTTAGTAGACTGCTCCATCCGCGAATGACGAGAGGTGGGACGTCCAGCAAGGGCGGCCCGAAACTACGGCTCGCTTGTGGAAAAGTCAACCTTGACCCGCGCGCCGACCCCGGTGTACGTTTCCCGCCTCACGAGAGGAATTTATGGGCCCGACCTATCGCCCGCGCAATCGGCGGCGCATCAATAAACACGGATTTCGGGCGCGGATGAAAACAGTATGGGGCCGCGCCGTCCTGTCCCGCCGGCGGAAGAAGGGCCGCAAGCGCCTCACCGTCCGCCTGCCGTCCAAACACCGGAGCCGGTAACGGCACAGCGGTTTCCGCGCCGCGTGCGCCTCGCCCGCGGCTCGGAGCTGACAGCCTGCTGGGATCACGGTCGCCGCTTGCGCACTCGGCATCTCGACCTGGCGTGGCGCTCGAATCGTGCGGGCCACCCGCGGATGGGAATCATCGTACCTCGCTTCCAGTTCACCGCGGTAGCCCGCAATCGGTTGCGCCGCCGCCTGAGAGAGATTCTTCGACGCGAGGCGCTCGCGTCGCTGCCCGCCGTCGACCTCGTCGTGCGCGCGAATCGCTCCACCTACTCCGCCGCGTTTACCGTCCTCCGCGCCGAATTGACGAGCGTCGTGAGCCGCCTCACATGAACGTGCGTCGCTGGCCGCGGCTGGCGGTCATGGCACTGATCCGCGCGTACCAGCTGACGCTGTCCCATCTGGTGTTCACGCAATGTCGCTTCACGCCTTCGTGCTCGCACTACGCGTTCGAGGCGGTGGAGCGCTATGGCGCGCTGCGCGGGTCGTGGCTCGGCGTGAAGCGCATCCTCCGGTGCCACCCGCTGCACCGGGGCGGCTACGATCCGGTGCCCTGAGAGCGGCTCGTGGAACGACGCGTCATTCTGGCAATCGTCCTGATGCTCATCGTGGCCGTGCTGCCGAGCATCCTGGTTCCTCGGAAGAAGCAGCCGGTTAGTCGGATCGGCGGATCGGCGGATAGTACCCGTGCGGCTCGGGAGAGCGTGGCGGCGCCTCCGGCGACAGCCCAACGACCATCCGGCTATCCGCCTACCCGCCTATCCGCCACCAAGGCGGAGACCGTGTGGGTCACCTCCCCACTCTACCGCCTCGGGTTCAGCACACAGGGCGGGGAGCTGGTGTGGGCGGAGCTCACGGGCTACCGGTCGTTCGCGCCTCAGGACTCGGGCCGCCCGGTGCAGCTCGTGCCCCAGGGAGTGCCGCTACTCGCCTCCGCCCTGACGGCGGGCGGGGACACGGTGAGTCTCGCGGACTGGCACCTGATGCCGAGCGCGTCCGCGCTTCGGGTGGGCCAAGACACCGTCACACTGAGGTTTACGGCGTCGCGCGGCGGGGCGGATCTGAGCCTGGAGTACCGCTTTTTCCCCGGGGAGTACGACTTCCAGGTGCGCGGCCAGGTTGCCCGGCCCGGGGGTGGCGGCGGCGCGACGCTGCTGGTCGGCTTGGGGGACGGCGTCCGCTCGGTCGAAGCCGATTCGATCGACGACTTCCGGCACTACGCGGTCGTGACGAAGGCGGCGAAGACGCAGAGCACCGCGTTCTTGAAGCCCGGCGAGCGCAAGGTGCTCGACGGGCCGTTCGAGTGGGCGGGCGTGAAGTCCAAGTACTTCTTCGTCGCCGCCCTGGCGATCGCGGAGAACCAACCACAGTTCGGCGGCGGCATCGCCATGGGCGGGCCGAGCAGCGTGACGGCCTCCTCGCTGTTCGGCAAGTCGGGGGTGGCGACGCGCACCGCCCTGGCGCTCACGCTCCCCGTCCCCCCCGCCGGGGCCTTCGGCTACGACGTGTACGTCGGCCCGCTCGAGTATCGGCGGCTCGCGCGTCTCGGCCACGACCTGGACGACGCCAATCCCTACGGCGGGTTCCTGCGGCCCATCATCCAACCGGTGTCCGTCCTGGTGGTGAACATCCTCATCTGGATGCACGACCGGTTGAGTCTCGCGTACGGCTGGGTGCTCATCATTTTCGGTGTCCTGATCCGCGTGCTCCTCTGGCCGCTCAACCAGAAGGCGATGGAGTCCAGCATCCGGATGCAGGCGGTGGCGCCGCTGCTCCGGGACGTGCAGCAGCGGTACAAGGCCGAGCCGGAGCGACTGCAGCGCGAGACCCTGCGGATCTACAAGGAGCACAACGTCAATCCGCTCGGCGGCTGCCTCCCGATGCTGTTGCCCCTGCCCGTCCTGTTCGCCCTTTTCTTCGTGTTCGCGAACACCATCGAGTTCCGGGGTGTGCCGTTCCTCTGGCTGCCCGATCTCTCGCGGCCGGACCCGCTCTACATCATTCCACTGGTGATGGGGCTCTCGATGTTCGCCGTGTCGAAGCTCGGCCAGATTGGCGTGCCCCCCAACCCGCAGACGAAGACCATGTTGTACTTCATGCCGGCGTTCATGACGCTGTTGTTCCTGCGGTTCGCGTCGGGTCTGAACCTGTACTATGCGGTGCAGAACATCGTGAGCCTGCCGCAGCAGTACCAGATCGCGATGCGGCGCATGCGGGAGCAGGGAAAGCGAACCTAGGGAAGCGGGAAGCGCGAAAGGGTAAGGGGCAGGGTGCTGTCGGATCCGATCGTCGCGCTGGCCACGCCGGCGGGTCGTTCCGCCCTCGCTCTCATCCGGCTGTCGGGGAAGGCCGCGTTCGACGTCGCCGCCCGCGCACTCCGTCCGTTTCGCCCCGACCCGCCTCGCGTCGTGCGCCGCGTCCGGCTCGTCCATCCCGACAGCGGCGAGCTCGTCGACGACGCGCTCGCGGCGGCGTTCCCCGGCCCGCGCACGTACACCGGCGATGACCTGGTCGAGATCACGACGCACGGCGGGCTGCTGGTGCCGGCGGCCGCCGTGGCCGCGCTCGTCGCGGCGGGCGCCCGGCCGGCAGCGCCGGGCGAGTTCACGCGACGCGCCGTGCTCAACGGCAAGCTCGACCTGCTCCAGGCGGAGGCGACGGCGGACCTGATCGACGCGGGCGCACCCGCGCAGGCGCGCCGCGCGCTGCACCAGCTCGACCGCGGTCTGTCGGCGCGGCTCGAGCTGCTGCGGGCCGAGCTGCTCGAGCTCGAGGCGCTGATCGCCTACGAGATCGATTTCCCCGAAGAAGACGAGGGCCCCGTGGCGCCGGAGCGGGTGGAGCGCGCCTGGCGCGCGGCGCGCGACCGGATCGCCCAGCTGCTCGCGACCGCGCCTGAGGGTGAGCGGTTGCGCGAAGGCGCGCTCGTGGTGATCGCCGGGCGGCCCAACGCCGGCAAGTCCTCTCTCTTCAACGCGCTGCTCGGTACCGAGCGCGCGATCGTGACCGAGATTCCCGGGACGACACGCGACGCGATCGAGGCCCACGCCGTGATCGAGGGATTCCCGTTTCGACTGGCGGATACGGCCGGGCTGCGCGACAGCGGGGACCGCGTCGAGCGCCTGGGGATCGAGGTCTCGCGGAGGTATCTCGGAGCGGCGGACCTGGTTCTCTATTGCGAAGAGGCCGGGGACGAGTCCGCGCGTGAAGAGTTTCTGACGCGAGTCCATGCTCCCGTCGTCGTCGTCCGCACCAAGATCGACCTGCGCCCACGGTCCGACCGTCCGACCGTCCGACCGACCGTCGCGGTCTCGGTGGTGACGGGGGACGGGCTCGCGGAGCTGAAGCGCCGCCTCGCCCAGGAGGCGTTCGGGCGCTTGCTCGGCCTCGGCGACGTGGAGCCCGTGGTGACGCGGGCGCGGCACCGCATGGCGCTCGAGCGCGCCCTCGCGGAGGTCGAGGCGTTCCACGGGGCGCGCGCGGGCGGGGTCGAGGCCGCGGCGGCGGCGACGCATCTCCGCGCCGCCGTCGGCGCGCTCGACGATCTGATCGGCGTCGTGACGCCGGACGACGTGCTGGACCGCGTGTTCGCGAGCTTTTGCGTTGGGAAATGAGGCGGCCCGCTCCGGGGGTGGCCAGCGGGCAGGAGAAGCGGTCTATTTCGGGCCCAACGACGGGCGCGCTCGCTCCGTAATCCCTGTGCAACCGCGCTCACACCCGGGAGGACTCGAGCCGATGGACACGCAGTCCGATGCCGCCTTCCCCATGCACCACCCCGAGCGCTGGCTCGCCGTGCTGCGGATCGCGGTGGGCCTGTGGTTCGCCAAGGCGATCGTCACCAAGCTCAGCGTGACGCTGGTGTGGGGCTTCCTCCCGCTGCCCACCGCCTCCGACCGCTGGCTGCACGTGATGCCGATCCTCGTGGGGAAGTACGCCGAAGGGAATCCCGTCGGCTTCTTCAAGACTTTTCTTCAGGACACCGTCATTCCGCATGCTTCGCTGTTCGCGCAGCTCACGGCCTTCGGCGAGGTCGCCGTAGGGCTCGGGCTGGTGCTCGGGTGTCTGACCGCGCTCGCGTCAGGGATCGGGCTCGTGCTGGTGCTGAACTACGGTCTCGCGGTCCAATGGCAGGGCTCGGCGCAGCAGGGCTTCCACTACCTGCTGCTCACGAGCCTGGTCGTGATCCTGGCCGCGCGGGCCGGGCGTACCTGGGGGCTCGACGGCTGGGCCCGCGCCCGCCGCCCCGGGTCCTGGCTGGCGCGCACGCCGCTCGGTTAGGGAATGTACAGCAGGTCGTTGGGGCGCTCGCCCACGGGCACGGCGCCGACCACCTTGCGGATCCCGGTATCGATGACCGATACGGTGTTGGAGCGCCCGTCGGCGGTGTAGAGCCGGCGGCCGTCGGGCGAGAGCGCGATGCCCCACGGACGTTTCCCCACCGGGATGGTGTCGAGTACGCGGCTCGTGGCCACGTCGATCACGCTGACGGTGGCGGCGGCGCCTTCGGTCAGATAGGCGAGCCGCGCGTCCGGGCTGAACGCGATGCGCACGGGCTTCGTCTTCCCGTCGCGGATCGGGAACTGCCGCAGGACGCTGTCGGTGGCCACGTCGATCACCGTGACGTTCCCGCCCGCCTCGGCGCTGACCCAGACATGTCGGCCGTCCGGGGTGAACGCCACGGTGCGCGGGTTGTCGCCGACGTGGATCGTCCGGAGGACCGCGCCCGTCTTCGCGTCGAGCACGGAGACATTGTTGCTGGTCTCGGCGGTGACGTAGACCTTAGTGCCGTCGCGCGTGATCCCGATCCCCTCGGGCTCCACTCCCACCGGCGTCGAGAACAGCAGCCTCCCGGTCGCGACCTCGATGGCCGAGGCGTGGGCGATCTCCTCGTTGGACACGTACGCCGTCTTGCCGTCCGGGCTGAGCACCACCAGCTCAGGGTCGCGGCCCGCGGGGAGCGTCCCCCTCATCTTCGCTGCCGCGACGTCGATTACGCCGAGCGCGTTGTCTTCCCCGAGGGCGACGTAAGCGGTCCGGTGGTCGGGGCTCAGGGCCATGCCGCGCGGCCGGCGGCCGACGGCGATCGTGGCGATCGCGCCGACGCTGCGCGGCGAGATCACGGTGATGCTGTTGCTGACCTCGTTGCTGACGTACAACACGGGCTCGGGCGTCGGCGCCACCAGTGCGGCACCAACGAGCGGCGCCACGAGCAGGAGGACGGCGCTCTCGCGCCATGAACCCGACGTCATCGCTCCATCCCGGTCAATCGTGGAAGACCGCTTGATCGACGTTGACCGCCCGGTCGAGCCCCCGGATGCGGTCGCGCCCGCGGATGTCGCGCAGCACGGCGCCGTACAGGTCGGCGCCGGTGACATCCGCGTCCGTCAGGTCCGCGCCGGTGAAATTGGCGCGGCTCAGCAGGACCTTGCGGAGGTTCGCACCCGTGAAGTCCGCGCCGCTGAAATCCACGGCGGTGGCATCGACCCGCATGATGCCCATCGACTGATTTCCCGGATCGGCGCCGAGGTTGGCGCTGACGAAGCGCGCGCGGAGCGCCTTGGCGTTGCTCATCGGCCCGATGAGACGGGCGCGGGTGAGGTCGGCGTCGGAGAGGTCGGCGCCGTTCAGGATCACGGAGAACAGGCTGGCGTCGCGCAGGATGGCGTGACGCAGGTCGACGCGGTAGGCGACCGCCACGTCGAGGGTGGCGCCGGTGAAATTCGCTTCGCTTGCGGCCGCGTCGGTCAGCGTGGCCGAGAGCAACTGCGCCTTGGTGAAGTTCGTCCGCACCAGCCGGCAGCGTGTGAGGTTGGCGCGCTTGAAGTCCACGCCCGTGAAATCGAGCCCCGACAGGTCCGCGCCCGTGAAGTCCGCGGGGTGCTGCGGGGTGGCGGCGGCGAGCGCCGCGAGCACCTGCTCGCGCGTGAGCCGCTCCTGCGCGCGGGCCGGGTCGGGGGCGGGGACGGCGGCGAGCGCTGCGAGCACCACCCCCGCCGCCACGCGCGCGCCGGCGATCACTGAGGCTTGCTCTGCAGGTCGGACAGCCGGTGTGGTCGGCCCGGCTTGAGCCAACCGTCGCTCCGTGCCTTGACGTAGGTGTACAACTCGTAGATCGCCGAGGTGTCGAGCAGCACCTTCCACGCGGGCATGCCCTTGGCCGCGCGGCCGTTGAGAGCGGTGCTGACGAAGCTGTCGAGCGGGAAGCTGCCACCGGTGGGATTGAGAGCCCAGCGCAGGTCGGGCGCCGCCGGGTTCACGCCACCGATCGCGTCCTCACCGTGGCAGCGGAAGCAGTACACGTGGAACCACTTCCAGCCCTGATACACGGAGTCGGACACGAGCAGGCTGTCCCGCACGGTGTCCCGCGCCGGCGCCGCGGCCGTCGCAGCGAGCAGCAGGAGGGGGGAGCTCCCGTGTGGCGCGCCCGCGATCGCGGCCGCGGCCATGACGCAGGCGCCGACCAGGCCGCCCCGCACGAAATGCTTGTTCCTCACGTACGTCCCTCCCTGAGCTTGACGGTGAACGGCTACGGGTGTGTAGCGAGCAGCGGCACGCTGTACTCGTTCAGGATCGCGACGATCTCGGCCCGCCGGCGCTCGATGACCGAATCGAGCTGCGCCTTCAGCTCCCTGTCGCGATGACGGACGCCCATCGCCATGTCAAACGCGAACGGCACGCCCGATACGGCGTCGGAGTCGGGCAGCGGCACCATGCTGAGCGGCACGGCCGCGCGCTTGACCCAGTACCCCGCCTTGGGCCCCCACACGATGGCGAGGTTGATCGAGTCCCGCGCGACCGCTTCCACGATGTCCTCGGGGTGGTCCGCCTTCGGATCCGCGTTCAAGAAGTTGCCGAACCCCACGAGACCGACGATGCCGCGCTGCGCCAGCGCGTGCGCCGGCGGCGTGTTGGTGTAGTCGTAGCCGATGATGTTCACCCCGATCTTCAGGTGCTTCAAGACCGTGTCATCGAGTGAACGGATCTGCAACCCGCGGTCGGCGCGATAGATGAAGTAGTACGTGGAGCGGTAGTAGGCCTTCGTCGTGGCGACCGCGTCGAGCCCGACGGGGGCTTCGATCATGACGTCGCAGAAGCCGCCGAGGATCGAGTTGCGCATGAAGCCGCGCCGGCTCGGCCACCAGTAGTTGATCACGCGCGCGTTGAGATCGCGCGCGACGACCAGGGCGATCTTGTTCTCGAAGCCCT
This sequence comes from Gemmatimonadota bacterium, assembly GCA_003220975.1. Lineage (GTDB taxonomy): Bacteria > Gemmatimonadota > Gemmatimonadetes > Gemmatimonadales > GWC2-71-9 > AG41. The sequence goes on from QHTX01000127.1 coordinate 41,390, forward strand.
CTTCCCGGTCGTTGGAGAAGGGCATGTTGTACGGGTCGGCGCAGACCCGGAGCTCCGAACTCGACCGTGGCGCACTCCCCATGAGCGCGACCGACGCGGCGGCGACGCACATCGCCCCGGTGAGCTTCACCCGAGTGAAATGCATGGTTCTCCCTGTTGATCCCGCAGAAGACGATGGAAGTGCCAGAGATACTACACCCGGTGCCGGAGCACGTTCGCTCCGGCACCGGGTGACTACTGTGCTGCGTGCTGCTCCTGCCTCAAGGCAGGCCGAACACCACCAACGTGCCGCCTGCGTTGCTCATGTTGGTGTAATCGCTGAACGCGCCGATCGCTCCGAGTGCGGCGGTCGGATCTTCCGGACCGATGCCGAGCGCCACGCCGGCGCCCGCCCAGCCGCCGATGCCCGAGAGCACGGCGACGTACTGCTTGCCGTCCGGCCCGGTGTAGGTCATCGGGTTGCCGATGATGCCCGACGGGCACTTGAACCGCCACAGCTCCGTGCCGGTCCTGGCGTCGATAGCCTTCAGCCAACCTTCCATCGTTCCGTAGAACACCACGCCGCCCGCCGTCGTCAGCACGCCGCCGTACGCCGCGAGGTTCTCCTTCAGGTCGAACTTCACCTTGCCGACCGTCGGATCCCACGCGATGAACCGGCCACGGTTGCCGCCCGGGCCCGGGAACATGCGCACGATCGCGCCGACGTAGGGCTGACCGGCCGAGTACTTCACTTCCACGCCCTCATAGTCCATGCAGATGTTGTTGACCGGGACGTAGAACCAGCCGGTTTGCGGGGAGTACGCCGACGGCTGCTGATCCTTGAAGCCGATCGCGGCCGGGCAGATCCCCTCGGTGTTCTTCTTCGACGTGGTCCCGTACTGCGGATTGCGCACCGGGACGCCCGTCGTCAGGTCGATGCTCTTGGCCCAATTCACCGGCCCGTAGGGCTCGGCCACCAGCACCTTCCCGTTCGTCCGATCGAGCGTGTAGCCGAAGCCGTTGCGGTCGAAGTGCGCCAGCGCCTTCACCGGCTTCCCGCCGATCGTCAGGTCGACCAGGACGTTCTCGTTGACGCCATCATAGTCCCACTCGTCGTGCGGCGTCATCTGGTACGCCCACTTCACCTCCCCGTTGTCGGGATTGCGGGCGAAGATCGTCATCGACCACTTGTTGTCGCCGGGCCGCTGATCGGGGTTCCACGTCCCCGGGTTGCCCGAGCTGTAGTAGAACAGGTTCAGCTGCGGATCGTAGGAGTACCAGCCCCAGGTGGTCCCGCCGCCGTGCTGCCACTCGTCGCCCGTCCAGGTGCTGACGCCGAGATCCTTGCCGCGGTGGGAGGCATAATTGGGGTTGGCATCGCCGGTGATCTTCACGTCGGCGTCGGGCCCGGTGGAATACCCGCGCCACAGCTCCTTGCCGGTGTTCACATCGTACGCCGTCACGCGGCCGCGCACGCCGAACTCACCCCCCGAGATCCCCGCGATCACGATGTCCTTGATCACGATCGGGGCGTTCGTCATCGTCGAGCCGGTCTTGTAGTCGGCGTTGGGCACGCGCCACAGCTGCTTGCCCGACTTCGCATCCAGCGCCAGCAGGTCGCCCGCGAGCAGCTCGATGAACAGCTTGCCGCTCGGGTGGTAGGCGAGACCACGGTTTACCAGGTCGCAGCACGCGATCGGCTTTGCTTCGTCGGGCTGCTTCGGCTGGAACCTCCAGATCATCGGCGCGCCCGGCTTCGTCAGATCGAGCGCGAACACGATATTCGGGAAGGCGCTGTGCACGTACATCACGTTGCCGATCACCAGCGGATTCCCCTCATGGCCGTTCAGGACGCCGGTGGAGAACGTCCATTTGGCGACGAGGTTCTTCACATTCGCCCGGTTGATCGAAGCGAGTGGGCTGTACCGCTGCAGGTCGTACGTCCGACCTGTCATGGTCCACTCGCCCGGCGCCTGGGCGGCGGCGGACGCCGCGACGAGTACCATCAGACTCGCCGCGAGTCCACCGGAACACAGTTTGAAGCGGTCCATAGCTTACCTCATGAGGATGGTGAAAAACGATCTACGCTACTTTGCCCGTGCGAGTCCCAGGCCTTCGGGGACGTTCCCCGGAGGCCCGCGCTCCCACCAGGCCACAGCCATCGTCCGAGTCCTCATACCGGATACCGGGATTGCAGCCTTGGGATAGTGGTTATATCCCGCGGCGCCGCCCCTGTCAATCAGCAGGGGAAACCTCGATTTTCAGCCTGAAACGGGGGCGTCGTCGCGCCACACCCGCGCTCCGGCGGCGCTGAAGCCCCCTTCGTAGACCATCCCCCCGCCCGCCTGCTCGAGCACGCCGCGCGCGCGCTCGGCCAGCGCCCGGGATGCCGCCTCCTCCCCCACGATGCCGTACACGGCGGGGCCCCACGAGCTCTGCCCCACGCCCACCGCCCCCCACTCCCCCAGCCGCGCCACCAGCTGCGCCGTCTCGCCCGGCGCGAACACCCCGCCCTGGACGGGCGCGAACCAGCCGCCCGTGATCCGCTGCACCTCGGCGAGCGCCGCGCCGAATGCCGGGAGATCGGCGTCGGCGAGGGCCGGGAGCAGTTGCATCAGGACGAGGTGCGCGACGCGCTCGACTTCGCGGGCGGGGGGCGGGGGTAGCCGGGCGAAGGCCGCCGCCTCCTCGTCGCCCGCGAGCCCCGGCTGGCCGCGCGGCACGACCACCACCGAGCGCCACGCCGGGGGCATGGGGAGCCGGGCGAGCAGGGGGGCGACGCCGTCGGCGCCCGGGCGGCGGCCGCCCTCGAGCACGAAGCCGCCGTACGCGAACGTCCACGTCCCGATGGCGGAGCGCCGCCCGCGATCCACGGCGCGCGCCAGTGCCGACACCTCCGGCGAGAGCCCATGCAGTTCGGCGATCGCCCGCGCCACCGCGAGTGCGAGCTGGGTGCCCGAGCCGAGCCCGGCGTGCGCGGGGATGGCGCGGTGCACGCAGAAGCGAACCCGCGGCGCGATGCCGTGGTGGGCGGCGAACCGCCGGGCGAACGCGAGCACCCGCTCCGCTTCTGCGGGAGGTCCCTCGGCGTCCAGGGCGGCCGCCGGCCGGGCTTCGAGCAGCAGCGAGGGCGCCGGCACCGCGGCGCCGATCCCGCCGAACCGCCGTCCCAGGTCGCCGCGCAGATCGAGCACGCCGAAGTGGAGGCGGGCCGGCGCCTCGACGAAGATCCTCATCGCGCGGCGGGTGCGAGGCGCACGTAGTCCGTGAGCAGCGCCATCGCTTCGCGCTCGCGCGGGCCCGCGGTCTTGTCCACGATCACCTGCAACCGCGCGAACTCGTCGCGGATCTGGTCGGGCGGCAGGAGGTGGGTCCGCGTGGCGAGGATCGCCGCCTCGAGCACCGCGTTGCGCGCGCGGTTGAAGCCGAGAAACTCGCGCCGCACGCCGCGATGCACCACGCCCGTGACGACGCGCGCGCGGGGCGGCGTGGCGTCGAGCGAGCGGACCCGGACTTCCCGCCAGGAGCACGCCGCCTCGAGCACCACGCCGCGCACCACCGTGGCCGGCGCCGCCGGGAACTGAGCGTTGGAAATCGCGCCTTGGGCGAACAGCATCACGTCGTCGGTCAGGTTCACCACCGCGGCACCGGTCGCCTGCAGGTTGCGAAAGGTCGTGGTCTCGAGGAACGGCTTGAGGACGATTTCTTCCTCGCCCCACTCCACGCCCATCGGGGCGAAGTTGACCGCTCCCCCCGCGTCCAGGGTGGTGAGGATCGATTCGATGATCACGGGACCAGTTCGACTGCCAACCCCGCGCCGTCGGCGCGGTCGGGGAGGGCGTCGCGCCGCGAGGCCGCGCCGTGCAGGAAACGGTCGAGCAGGACGTAGCCGTGCTCGGTGAGCACGGACTCGGGATGGAACTGCAGCCCCGTGACCGGGTGACGGACGTGCTCCACGGCCATGATCTCGCCATCTTCCGCCGTCGCGGTGACGCGCAACTCGGCCGGCAGCCCCGCCCGGGCGATGGCGAGCGAGTGGTAGCGGGCGGCCGGGAACGGGTTCGGGAGCCCGGCGAACAGGCCGCGCCCGTCATGCGCGATGCGGGACGGCTTGCCGTGCACGGGGCGCCCGGCGCGCGCGATGCCGGCGCCGTACGCCGCCCCGATGCACTGGTGCCCGAGGCAGACGCCGAGGATGGGGATCGTGGGGCCGAAGCGGCGGATCACCTCGATCGAGATCCCGGCTTCGGCCGGCGAGCAGGGCCCGGGTGAGATGATGATGCGGGACGGGTCGAGCGCCGCGATCTCGTCCGGCGTCGTGGCGTCGTGGCGTCGCACGACGGCCTCTTCCCCCAGCTCTCGGACGTAGCGGGCCAGGTTGTAGACGAACGAGTCGTAGTTGTCGATCAGCAGGATCATGGCGTCAGAGCGGCGACGAGCCCGCGCGCCTTGTCGAGGGTCTCGCGGTACTCCTGCTCGGGATCGGAGTCGGCCACGATGCCGCCGCCGACCTGAAAATACACGTCGCGGCCGAGCACCAGGTAGGTGCGGATCACGATGTTCGTGTCGAGCGCGCCCGTGACGCTCACATAGCCGATCGCGCCGCAATACGCGCCGCGCGCGGTGGGCTCGAGCTCCGCGATGATCTGCATCGCGCGCACTTTCGGGGCGCCCGTGATCGAGCCGCCCGGAAAGGCCGCCCGCAGCAGGTCCACGCCATCGTGCTCCGGCGCGAGCTCGCCCACGACGGTCGAGACCATGTGATGCACCGTCGCGTAGTGCTCGATGGCGAACAGCTCGGGCACGCGCACCGTGCCGGGGCGGCACACCCGCGACAGGTCGTTCCGGAGGAGATCCACGATCATCACGTTCTCGGCCCGGTCCTTGTCGCTCTCGGCGAGCGCGAGGGCGAGGGCCGCGTCGTGCTCTGGCCCCACGCCGCGCGGCCGGGTGCCCTTGATGGGCCGGGTCTCGACCTGGCGGCCGTCGTGCACCCGCAGGAACCGCTCGGGAGACGAGCTCGCGATGACCACGTCGCCGCAGTCGAGGAATGCGGCGAACGGCGCCGGATTGCGTCGCCGCAGCCGCCGGTATAGGTCGAGCGGCGTGCCGGCGAGCGGCGCCTCGAGCCGCTGCGACAGGTTCGCCTGAAAGATGTCGCCCGCGAAGATGTACTCGATCACGCGGGCGACCGCGTCGAGGTAGCCCTCGCGCGTGAAGTTGGAGCGCACGCCGGGGACGCCGGGGACGGGATACGAAGGGGCGGATAGGCGGTTAGCCGGATAGGCGGTTAGCCGGTTAGCAGTGCTGTTACTATCCGCCCATCCGCCTATCCGCCTATCCCTCAGCCGCTCCTTCACGAATGTCAGCCGCCGCGCCGCGCGGTCGGTTCGAGCCGTCCCTCGCTCGGGGATCCCCGTCGAGATCACCCACGCCCGCCCGGCGGGATGGTCCCACGCGATCACCCAGTCATACAGGCCGAGCAGCACGTCGGGGAGTGCGTAATCGTCGTAGCGCGGGCGCGGCACGCGCTCGAGCGTCGCTCCCCAGTCGTATCCCAGGTAGCCCGCGGCGCCGCCCTGAAACGGGGGGAGGTCCGCCAGCGGCTCCGCCGCGTGCGGCGCGAGCAGCGCGCGAGCATGCGTCAGGGCGTCCGGCTCCACGCGCACCCAGCGCCCATCCACGAGCTGCTGCGTCAGGAGGGCCTTCGAGCGGACGGCGCTCCAGGGGTCGGCCGTGAGAAACGAGTGACGGCCGAGGTGCTCCGCGTCGGTGGCGCTGTCCAGGAACACCAGGGACGGCAACCCTGCGAATCGGACGCACGTCTCGAACGGGTCGGGGGCGGGGACGAGCTCCTCGACGAGCGGCCGCGCGTCGCTCACCGGCGGTCCCCCCCTTTGGCGCGACGCGCGCGGGAGCGGGCGCGGGCGGAGGGGTGCGTCAGTTTCACGTGCTCGGGCCCGCGGTCGTCCGGCGGCGTCAGATAGCCCCACTGGAGGGCGCCCTCCTGCCGGTACGTCTTGCCGAGGGTGACGGCCAGCCGCGCCTTCATGAGCTCGCGGCCCAGGTAGAACGCGTGGGTCGCCTCCTCCACGCCGAGCCGCGAGAAGATCTCGTGGATGTCGGTGCCGCGGACGAAGGTCTCGCTGTTGAACACGGTGATCGTGTCGCGGTCGGTGAAGATCCGGAAGTTGGGATCGGTCACCGCGCGCTGCAGCTCGCGCAGCTCCGCTTCGGTGTAGGCCAGGATCGCGGGGTCTTTCACCGTGACGAGCCGGTCGTCCACCCCCTTGGGGGGCGTCTGCTGCGTCACGGCGTGATACATGAGACGCCGCGCGATGTCGATCTCACGCACCGCGCCGCGGGCCCAAGGAATCACCTCCGTGGTGAGGACGGCGCGCACGCCCAGCTCCTGGCAGATCGCGATGAGCAGGGCATGCACGCCCGTCGTGTCCGCCGCCGTGAGCTCGGTGAGGTTGCCGATGCCCATGAACAGCGGCGCCCCGGCATAGCGGCGGCGCACCTCGGCGAAGCGCTCGAGCGAGCGCATGAACCCGAACCCGATCGGCTCGATGACCGGGTCGATGAGGTAGGAGACGCCCCAGCGCTCGAGCGCGGTGATGCTCGGCTCGAGGGTCTCGATGCCCTGGCCGAAGTCGGGAATCACGACGACCCGGGCCTTCGTCCCCGCGAACTCCCGCGCGACGTCCAGGTTGGAGCCGTTCACGGACAGGACGAGCTCCGCACCGGCGCCCACGGCCGTGCGGATCTCGGTCGGGTCGAACGAGTCGACGCTCACCCGCGCGCCCGCGGCCACAAGCTCGTGCACCACGTCGCCGAGCTCGGGGAACTCGCGCCCGGGCGTGCAGCCGACATCGATCACGTCGGCCCCACTCGCGCGGTAGTGCTCGGCCTCTCGCCGCAGGGCGTCGCGCGCGAGCCGGGGGGCGTTGTTCACTTCGGCGACGATCTCGATGTCGTAGGACCCGTAGGTCCGCGCCGCCGCCGCGCGGCCGAAGTACTCGGGGATCTGCCGCAGGTCCTTGGGGCCCTTCTCGACCGCGATCCCCTCCCCGGCCGTTTCCGCGATCACCGCGGGGTCGCCCTCGCACAGGCCGGGAATCAGCACCAGGTCGGTGCCCGGCGGCACCTCGAGGAAGCGGGCGATCCAGGGCGTCGTCATCAGGGCGGCCACGGTGATCTTCATGACCGCGACCTCCCACGCGAACGTCGCGTCCATCCCGGCGAGCGTGCGCCGCAACGCCGGCTCGGCCAGCTTGCCGGTGACGAACAAGACCCGTCGCGGCTCCGCGGTCACCGCGGATCGCCCGACCGGACGAACTTGTTCGGCGTCCCCTCGAGCGCGCCGCCCTTGGGGCGCCACAGCACGGTGTCCTCGATCTTGCGCGCCAGCTCGAAGTCCTTGTCCGTGATCCCGCCCGCGGCGTGGTTCTTGAGCTTCACGATCACCCGCCCCCAGGTCACCGCGAGGTCCGGGTGATGGTACGCCGCCTCGGCGACGTAGCCGATCGTGTTCACCAGCATCAGCGTGGTCGGCCAACCGTCCGTCTTGTAGTTGCGCCGGATCCAGCCGTCCTCCAACCACCAGCCGGCGTAGTCCTTGAGCTTCTCTTCGACCTGCGCGTCGGTGTACGTGGGCTCTTTCGCTGCCATGGCTCGCTCCTTGAGGGCTAGATCACGCCCCCGCCGTTGATCAGCAACATCTGTCCGGTCACATACGCCGCGGCGTCCGAGGCGAGGTACACCGCCGCGTAGGCGATGTCTTCGGGGGTGCCCCAGCGCCCCAGCGGGATCGTGGCGGTGATGCGCTGCTTCGTGGCCGGGTCGAGGCTGCTGCCGTAGGCCGTCTCGACCCAGCCCGGTCCCAGCACGTTGACCCGGATGTGCGGCGCGACCGAGCGGGCGAGCGCCCTGCTGAAGCTGTACACCCCGCCCTTCGCCGCGCAGAAGAGCTGCGCATACTCGCCTTTCATCCCGCCCGTCAGCACGTGGTCCCAGGACATGTTCAGGATCACGCCACCGTCCGGCTGCTGCTGCATCAACTCGACTGCGGCCCACGAGGCGAGCATCGTACCCCGCAGGTCCACGGCGAGCAGCAGGTCAAGCTTCTCGGCGCGCGAGCGGGTCGCCGGCTCGCCCGTGAGAACGTCCGCGCCGGCGTTGTTGATCCACACGTCCACCCGGCCCAGGGCTCCCCGGGCGTCGGCGGCGAGGCGGCGGACGTCGTCCGCCTGACTCGCGTCGGTCGCGAACACCTCCGCCCGGCGGCCCAGCCCGCGGATCGTCCCTGCCACGTCGTCGGCGGCACTCCGGCTCGTGCGGTAGGTGACGGCGACGTCCGCCCCGGCGGCGGCGCAGGCGAGCGCGATCGCCCGCCCAATGCCGCGCGAGGCACCCGTCACGAGCACCATCTTACCGGCGAGCATCGCGTCGTCCGGCTGCTGTTTTGACATCGGGTCTCCAACGGCCTAACCTACCGGCACTTTTGGGAGAGCCACAAGGGAGCGGCCGTGTATGAGGCTTCTGGTGAGTGTCGCGGACCCGAGCGAAGCGCGCGCTGCCCTCGAGGGCGGGGCCGACGTCATCGATGCGAAACAGCCCCGCCGCGGCGCGCTGGGTCCCGTGCGACCGGACGTGCTCGCGGCGATCCGACAGGTCGTCGGGGCGGCGCGGCCGGTGAGCGCCGCGCTGGGGGACGCGCGCGACGAAGCCGCCATTGAGCGCGCGGCCGGGGTCGCGGCCGGGCTCGGCGTGGCCTTCGTCAAGGTCGGCTTCGCGGGAGTGGTGACCGAGCAACGCGCGCGCCGGCTCGCGACGGTGGCGCGGCGCGGTGCCGGCGACTCGGGGCTAGTGCTCGTCGGCTACGCGGACTGGCGGCGCGCGGACAGCCTCGCCCCCGAGCGGTTGGTGGCCGTGGCGGCGACGGCGGCCGGGGCGGGGGTGCTGCTCGACACCGCGTTCAAGGACGCGCCCCTGTTCGCCCTGGAACCCCCGGAGCGCGTGGGCGCGTGGGTCGCCGCGGCACACGCGGCTGGCCTGTTCGCAGGTGTCGCCGGGAGCCTCTGGGGCTCGGACTTCGCGACCGCCCGGGCGCTCGGAGCCGATCTGCTGGGCGTGCGAGGCGCCGCCTGCGTGGGCGGGCGGACTGGACCAGTCTCCGCCGCTCGCGTGGCGGCGTTACGGGCGCTTGCTCACGCGGCGCGACGATCCCTCCCCGCCTTCGTTTAACGCGACGTCCAGCTGCCCCAAGTCGTCGGCCGTGACGATCAGATGCTCCACGGCCGGTGGGAGCGTGCGGACGAACGCCGGGTCGACGAGCTTGCGCGCGTCGCCTCGGCCGCTCGCCGGCTTGATGAGCACGATCCGCCGCGCGCCGAGCGCGCCCGCGAACCAGGCGGCGATCGAGTCGCTGGTCACGTCCCACGAGTGGGGCAGTGGGTCCGCCGTCTTGAGCCAGCGATACGGTGCGAGCACCGGCAGCTGCCCGGCCGCGAGCGCCGCGGCGATGTCCTCGCGCTGCTCGACCAACGCGGCTCCCGGCGCGCGGGCGGCGAGGGCGTGCGCATATTGATCCATGCCGAGCACCGCCATCCAGTGCGCCGCGTCTGCTCCGATCTTCACGCGCCGGAACATCTGGCGGACCGCGTCCGCGAACGGGCCGCCGCCCGGAATCACGACCAGCCGCCGCCCGGGCCGGAACGCCGTCAGCGCCTCGATGACGTGGTCGAAGGCGCGCGCCTTGCCGAGCAGGCCGCCGCCGACCTTCAGCACGGTGTGGACGACGACGCGTTCGGGCGTCACGCGGAGCGCGCCTCGGCGGCCCGCTCCACCGCGAGAGGACGTCGGCGAAGTGCGTGACCGGAAGCCCGGCGCGCCGCGCCGCCTCCGCGCCGAGGAAGTCGCCCAGCCCCGCGACGACGGCGCGGGACAGTCCGGGATGCCGGGCGCGCACGCGCTCGACGGCGTCCCCGATGCGCGTCACCTGCGCGTCCCACAGCGCGTCGGCGATCGCGCTGATGGCCGAAGCGTCCAGCATCTCCCGGTCGGCACAGACGACCCGCGCGAGCCGCTCGCCCGCGAACTCCCGGGTGCCGGGCCGCCCGTCGGGCGTTGGCGTCGCGTAGTCCGTCGGGTCGAGCTGGCCACGCCACACGTGCACGTCCGCGGCGAGGGCGAACCCTTCCGTGGAAACGCCGGTCGGGCGGCCGTCCAGCGGCACCGTCGCGGCGATCGCTTCCGCCGGCGTGCGCAGCGCTCCGGTGTACACCAGCTCGCCCTCGCGCAGCCGCTCGGGGCGTCGTCGTCGAGCCGGTGTCGAGCAGCAGACAGTCGGAGAAGGAGCGGCCCACGATGCGCGCCGTGGCAGCCCAGTTCGCGGCGGCGACCGCGAGGGGATCGCCGCGTGCTTCCTCCGGCGTGCGCCAGCGGCCGTCCACGCCCCAGACATGCACGTCCGCCCCGGGGAATGCGGCCACGACAGCGTCGAGCACGAACGCGACGCCTTCCCGCTTGGTCCGGAACAGCTGCGACAGCTCGGCCGTCATCGTCACCGCGTGCAGGCCCTCCTCCCCGCCCAGATCGCGCGCCAAGTGGCGCAGCAGCGGGATGAGCCCGGCGGGGTCGCGCTGGATCTCGTAGGGGACCGCCCGGGCGGCGAGGACATGCCCGCTCCCCCCCGCGACGCGCGCCGCCTTGGTGTTCACGCCGCCGATATCCCAACCGAGGACGGTCGTCATTGCGCGTGATCCCGGTGCTCGACCTGAAGGCGGGGCGTGTCGTGCTCGCGAGCCGCGGCCGGCGGGAAACGTACGCGCCGCTTCCGGCCTCGGTGCTGGTGCCCGCGGGTCCGGCGGACGACGCCGTCACCCTGGCCCGGGCGTTCCACGACCGTCTCGGGTGCGATGAGTGGTATGTCGCCGATCTGGACGCGATCAGCGGCGCCGCGCCGCAGCGCTCGCTCGTCCGCGCGCTCGCCGCACTCGGCGGTCGGCTCCTGGTGGACGCGGGCGTCTCCGCTCCCGCGCGTGCCCGCGAGACGCTTGCGGACGCCGGTGGGGGGGGCGCCGCCCGCGTCGTGATCGGGCTCGAGACGCTGCCGTCGCTCGCGGCGCTCGGCGACGTGGCCCGCGTCGTGGGGCGCGAGCGTCTGGTCTTCAGCCTGGATCTGCGGGAGGGCGAGCCGGTGCTGCCGCCGGGCGCGCCGCCTCAGGGGACACCCCTCGAGCTGGCGCGCGCGGCGGTGGACCGGGAGGGCGTCGCGGCGATGCTTGTACTGGATGTGGCGCGCGTCGGGAGTGGACTGGGTGTTGATTTGGACCTGGTCGCGGCGCTGCGGCGCGCCCATCCCGGCAGCGAGCTGCTGGCGGGTGGGGGGATCGGCTCGGTGCGGGACCTCGAGCGGCTGGCGGACTCGGGGTGCGACGGGGCGCTCGTAGCGACCGCGCTGCACGACGGCAGCCTGGCGAAGCAGCATATCGAGGCGGTGCGGCGCCGCTAGAGCGATTCGCGGTACGTCGCGGACTGGCCGAAGTTCTCCTCCACTTCGACCTCGATGGCCCGCAGCGCTACTGTTCCCCCCCCCCACGCCCCCCCGCTAAGTTCGCGGCACACCCGCCCCGCGAGGTACTGTGCCAGCATCTCCACCGTGGTGTTGGGTATCGGCAGCAGCGCGCAGTCGCCGCGGGGAAACACGTAGCGCGGCCGACCCGCGACCGCTACGGCCACGGAGTCGCCCTCCTCGCGGACCTGGATCTTCGGGTTTTGTAGCGGGAGCAGCACCTTGTGGTCGATTTTGTCGGTCAGCCGCTTCATCAGGTGCTTGAGCTCGGCGAAGTCGAGCACGTAGTGCGCTTCGGGGTCCAGCCCGCCCTCTACGATGACACGGGTGCGATAGTTGTGCCCATGCAGGGTCTCGCAGCGGTGCCCGGCGAACGTGATGAAGTGGGCCGCCGCGAACACCAGGTTGTCCTTGGACACCGAGACCTTGAACTCCTTACGCGCGGACATCCCTTCCCCTCTCACTCCATCCGCCCTCGAGCAGCGCGACGAAGATGGCAGCGCCGGTGAGGTCGGCCGTGGCACCCGGATTCCTGGTGTTGCGCTCGTCCCGCAGCTCGCGGTCGAGCGCCGCTATGTCCTGGCGTCCGGCGGCGCTCCGCACCCCGCCGGCGTCGAGCACCGCGCGGGCGCGCTGCGACACGGCGGCCGCGGCCTCCCGCCCGAGCTTGCGGGCGATGTGCGTGTCGGGCGCCGCCGCGAGCAGCGTGAGAAACGTCTCGACCGTGGCGTCGCGCCACGTGAGCCCGTCGGCGCGCGCCCGGGCAAGGGCCGGGGCGCCGATCGCGAACGTCGTCCGGAAGCCGGTTGCGTACTCGCGGGCGACTGCATCGCGCTCCTGGGCGAGCGTCATGGCGTCGCGGAGCGGCACCGTGGGTGTGCCTGCGACGTCTTGCTCGGCGGCATGACCCAGCCCGCCCGGCGCCGCCAGCCGGATGGCCGCGTAGGCCTCGCGCGCGTCGGCCACGGTCGTTGCGGCGAGCGTGGCCGCGAGGCGGGCGACGAGCGGTCGATCGTCGGGCTGGAATGCCGCCTGGGCGAGCGGGGCGAGGAGGAGCACGAGGCCGAGATTGGTGTTGGAGGGCGCCCACCGCGAGGTCGCTTCCACGGCGGCGCGGATGGTCTCGCCGAGTGGGCGCTCGGCCGCGGCGGCCAAGGCGGGCCCGATCGCCGCCGCGCTCGCGAGGAAGTCCTCATACCGGACATCGTGGAAGTCGGCGGCCGGCGACACGTTCCCGGGCTTGGGCGCGCTCGCCTCGAGCAGGCAGGCGAGCTGGGCAGCGACGGCGACGTCGGCCCCCCTCCCGTGGGGCGCGCGCGTCACCGCGACGCCACGCGTCCGAGCACGCGCTCGACGATCGCCGCGGCGACGTCGATGGAAGTCGCTTCTTGCAGGCCGCGCCATCCGGGGATCCCGTTCACCTCGACTACGTACACCGTGCCATCGCGGGCGGGCAGCAGGTCGACGCCGGCGTACTCCGCCCCCACCGCCCGCGCCGCCGTGAGCGCCAGCTCCGCCCGCTCGGGTGCCAGCGTGACGGCGCGCGCCCGCCCGCCGCGCGCGAGGTTCGTCTTCCAGGCGGGGGCGGGCGCGCTGCGCTCGATCGCGCCGAGCACGCGACCGCCCACGACGAACGCGCGCACGTCGCACCCGCCGTGGTCGATCGCGCGCTGAACATAATATACCCCCCGCAGCGTCTCCAGCGTGCGGAACACGCGGAAGGCCATCTCCTCATCGCTCACGCGCACCATGCCGAGCCCCATCGAGCCGAACAGCGGCTTCACGATCACGTCGCCGAAGGCGTGGAACGTTGCCAGCGCTTCGTCCGGCTGCTCGCACACCACGGTCTCGGGCACCGCGAGCCCCGCCTGCTGGAGCAGGGCGGTGGTCCAGAGCTTATCCACCGTCCGCTCGATCGTGCGGGGCGAATTGATCACGGGAACGCCCCGCTCCTCGAGCGCGTGCAGCGCGTCCACGCGGAAGATGATCTGTTCGAGCGAGCCGGCGGGAATGATGCGCGCCAGCACGGCGGCGCACGCGGCGAGGTCCTCCCCGGCGCTCGCGAACCCGGCCGTCGCGCCGAGCCGCGCCACCAGCGCCTCGTAGGGGAGCACGCGCCCCTCGTGCCCCCGCTCGGCGAGCGCGCGGCAGAGCTGGTCGGTGTGCCAGCCCTGCCGCGCGGCGAGAATGGCGACGCGCACCGGAGGCTAGTTGGTCTTCGCCCCGATGAGCACGGTGACGCCGCCCGTGGCGAAGTTCGCGAGGTCCGCCGCCACCGCCTTCCAGCCGGGTGTGGCGATGCCCCTTTCAAGCGCGTCCCGCGAGGCGAAGCGAATGTCGGCCTCGCGATACAGCGTCGGCGCCTTGCCGTCGATCGTGACGGCGAACTTCACGAGCTCGGCCCGCGTCACGCCGATTTCCTGCGCGTGCGCTGCGAAGAGCGGCACGTGCTTCTCGGCGTAGTACTTCTCGAACGCCGCTGTGTCCTTGGGCTGGTTGTACAGCACGATGACCGCCCACTGCACGGCCGGTGGCGGAGGGGCGGCCTCCTTCGTGCACGCCGTCGCCACGACCAGCGCGGTGAGGGGGAGGGTGAAGAACGAGCGCGGCATGTCGGTCTCCTCGGGTGTCGGGTTGCCTTCAACTCTCGAGCAACGACGCGCGCAGCACCTCGGCGGGACTGAAGAGCAGGGGGTCGATCTTGTAGAAGTCGCCGTCGTAGCGCTTGAAAGTGTCGTAGAACGGCGTGCCGTAGTCCTTCGACGCCGAGGCCGGGATCTTCGGCACGAGCTCCGCGAGCTCCTGGTCGTCGGCGTTTACCGTGTAGCGCGCCCGCCCGCCGTACAAGATGCAATCGTTGGTGCGGCCGATGGCGCGGAGGTCGTTCTTCGCGACCGGGGGCAGCGGGGCGGCCCCGATCCCGCTCACGATCTTCTTCAGGTCGAAGCCGAGCGTGTCCATCTTGTGGAGCCCGGTCTCGAGGATGCGCGCGGCGATCTGCACGCCGCCGGCGAGGCTCGCCGTCGGCGCCACCACGAAGGTGAGCTGCCACGGCTCGAGACTCCCTGCCTTCTCGGCCACCCAGGCGGCTACATCGTCCGTCGGCGCGGTGCGCGTTTCGAGCACCAGCACGCCGCGCCGCGCGGTCTCGGCGTAGCCGAGCTTCGCGAACAGCTCCTTCTCGACGCGCGCGTGGGCGCGCAGCGGCCCCGAGCCCATTGCGAAGTATTTCCCGACCTGGATCGCCCAGCCGGCGTACTGGGACGCCATGCAGCTTACCGCGGGATGGTCGGTCCAGACGCGTACCCCCGCCCAGTGATTGTCGCCGATCACCACGGGGGCGTAGTCGACGTGCCCCAGCCCGCCCATGCAGATCTCCGCCAGCGCGAGTCCGGCGGCGTACCCTCCCGGCGTCTCGATGCCCGCGTCGATCACCCGCGCGCCGCCGGGCAGCGTGCGCAGCGTGACCCGCAGCGCTTCAGCGTTCGTCGCCATGCGGTCGGCGATCTCCAACGCGCGACCGTTCAGGTCCAGCCCCCCGCTCAGTCCCCCACCCATCGCAGGATCTCCCCCTTCCCGAGCTCCGCCATGTCGCCCGCGTAACGCTCGTAGCGGCCGGTGATGTGGCGGTCCGCGACTGCGAGCCCGTAACGCGCTCCCAGATAGCGGAGCAGCACCGGGACGTACGGCGGGCGGTAGGTGCAGACGTAGCGAAACGTCGCCGGGCGCTCGATCGCGCCGAGGGCCACGATGGACCCACGCTTCAGGAACCGCCCCGCGCCTGGCCCCGCCGTCCCGAACACGACGACCGTGCCCGCGATCATCCCCCGACCCGTCCCTCGTCCTCCGTCGCCCGTCACCACGACCAGCCCGCGCCGCATCCGCGCCCCGACGTCGGGCCCCGCCTTGCCGCGGATGACGATCTCGCCCCCCGTCATCCCGCGGGACGCCCCGGGCCCGGCGCCGCCCGCGTTGTCCCCGGCGTCGCCGTGCACGTCGATCCGGCCGCCCGCCATCTGCACGCCCAGGTCCCGGCCCACGCCACCCGCCACGACGATCTCGCCGGCCGCCATCCCGGTACCGATCCCTTCCACGTGGGCGAGCTCGCCCTCGATCCGGATCGTGGCTGAGCGTTCGCCTTTCACCTTGAAGAAGTCGCCCAGCTGCGCGGCGCGGCCGCCGTGCACCACGGGCAGCGCGGCGATCTCCGCGGCGCCGAGCGACGCGAGCCGGTCGGGCGTGATCGCAGCGGCGATCAGCGCGTGCTTCGGTTCCTCCCGAAGGGTGAGGACGACCGCGTCGCTCATGCCATGATCTTCCGCAGGTGGAAATGATGCGGGCCGAGCTTCCCGCCGAAGTTCGCCGCGGTGATGGCCTTCACGCCTGGCCGACACGCCGCCCGGATCCCGGCTCGCATCGCGGCCTCGATGGACGACGGGTCGGTGCCGTCGAGCACGATCTCGAGCACGCTGTTCACCCCCTCGGGGACCTGGGACTCGGTCACCGCCCGGAGCGTGGGATCGAACGGGTCGTTGGTCGTGGCGACCATGTTCTTGTAGCGCTTCGAGCCCACCTTGCTGCCGCTTCGCACCACGCCGCCCGGAAACGGCAGGATCACGCCGCGGAGGTCCGTCATCGCCTCCACCGCGGCCTCCGCGGCCGCCAGCGCGGCATCCGCATCCGCGGCGAGGATCAAGAAGTTTCCGCCGCCCACGCCCTTCAGCATCCCGAACGTCTCCTCCACGAGGAACTCCCCCTCCATGACCGGGAGGCGCCAGTAGCGCTTGCCGCCGATCACCTTACTTGCCTGGAAGCCGTCGCCGAACACCCGCAGCGCCTTCCCCACCGCCAGCCGATCGGGGGGGGGGACGTCGGGCAACCCGTCGAAGCAGGCCGTCGTGGGACAGGTGAGGACCGTCTGGCCGAGCCGTACGATGAGCTGCTGCGGCAGGCTCTCCTTGTCCATCGTGAGGAACAGCACGCTCACGCCCGGGCGCCCGTCGGGCGTCTCCTGCTCGGCGAGCCCGCGCTCGATCCCCGCCTCGCACTTGCATCCGATCACCGACGTGGCGAAGCCCGTGAGCTTGACGGCGGCTTCCCGCGCCCATTTCGCGGTGCGCCCGGTGATGACGATGCGGGCGACGCGCATGGTGAACGCTTCGGCGAAGGTGTCTTCGATGGCGACGCCGTTGATGTTCATGCCACCGGCTCCGCCCCGTAGTTCTCGAACGACACGCAGGCGTAGTCGTCGAAGAAGCGCTTCAGGTCCCGCGTCACCGCCCGGTCGTGCTCGGGACGCACGCTCAGCCGCCGCCCCGCGGGCGCGCGTCGCAGCTGGCCGTCTTCGACCACCAGTGTCCCCGCCTTGAGTACGTGGCGCGGCGTCGCGAACATCTTTGCCCGGTCCGGCTCGTTCGCGTAGATCGTCACGTCCGCGTCCGCCCCGGGCGCGAGATGCCCCTTGCTCGTGAGGCCGAGCAGCCGCGCCGGCCCGGCGCGGGTGATGATCACGATCTCGCTCAGCGTGTACTCGCGCGCGAGCCCGTCAAGCAGCGCGCTCCCCGCCAGGAGCTTCTGGTTCACGCCCTTGAGCCGGTCGTCGCGGTACGCGCGGTCCATCAGCAGCCGGATCAGCTGCGGATAGGACAGGAACGTGCCGCCGTTCGGGTGGTCGGTGGAGAGCGCCACGCGCCAGGGGTCGCGCGCCAGCAGGAACAGCTCGAGCCCCACGGCCCATTGCAGCGCGGCGACCGCCGCCTTCTCCTTGTAGGCGTACGGCACGATGCCGCAGCCGGTCTCGAGCTCGATGTCCACGTTCACCCACTTGCGCCCGGTGCTCGAATGCAGCAGGTACTCGACCGGGCTGTCCGCGGTGACCGTCGTGGCCGCCCCGAACATCACCTGGCCCACGTCCACGCTCACTTCTGGGTGACTGTTGACGTATTCGATCACGTCGCGCGCCGCCGACTTCCATTCTTTCCCCCGCGCTCCGCCGTAGCTGTGGAACTGCAGGTGCGTGAAATGCGCCCGCTGACCCGCTACCGCCTGCATGCTCTCGAGCGTCGTCGCGGCGTTGCCCGCTTGGCCCAGGTTATTGCAGTGGACGTGCACGGGGTGCGGCAGCGCGAGCGCGTTCGCGGCACCGGCGAGGGTCTCGAGAATCTTGCGCGGCGTGACCGCACTCGACCCGACGGGGTCGTCCAGCCCCGTCACGTTCCGCTCCGACCCGCCGCCTTTCCATCGGGCGACTCCGCCCGGGTTCACGATCTTGATCGCGTAGCCGCGCGTGACGCCGAGCAGCCAGCCGGCGTAGTCGCGCGCGCGCGTCGCCTCGCCTGTCGCGATCTGGCGCAACAAGTAGTCGTCGTTGCCGAGCAGCACGAAGCATCCCGAATCCAGGATCGGGGTGTCGTCCAGCTCGGCGTGGGCGTGCCGGGCCGCGAGCGGTGCGACCGCCGCCTCCATGGCCGTCGTGTAGCCGAGCCCCGCGTAGCGGTATCCCGTGACGAACGTGCTCGGCAGCGTGCCGCCCGTGCCGGAGCGCCGGATGGCATCGCCCGGGACGGGATCGGCCGCGTGCTCTTCGGGGAGCAGGCGCCGGGCGTGGTTCACGCTCGAGCCCGCCACGTGCGCGTGGATGTCCACGCCGCCCGGCATCACGATCATGCCCCGCGCGTCGAGCCGCGGGACGCCGGAGGGCAGATCGGCGACGATGCGTTCGCCCTCGATGCAGACGTCGCGCACCACGCCATCCACCCCGTTCGCGGGGTCGTACACCGTGCCGCCGGTGATCCGCAACCGGGCCGCCGTGGTCACGGCTCGAGGGCCTCGCGCAGCGCGTGAATGGTGGCCGCGGCGGCGCGCGGCCCGGCGAGCACGGGCCGCAGCGGCAGGGGCACATCGTCCATCCGGAACGCCAGCCCGCCCTCGTGGATCCCGGCGACGCCTGTGTCGATCGCGACGGCCGCCGGGAACGGCGCGGCGCTCGCCCGCGGACCGATCACGACCGTCGGGACTCGGCCGAGGCCTCGGGCGATACCCTCCGGAACGCTCGCCGCCGCGCCCACCACGAGCGCCGCGTCGACCTCCCCGGTCGCGACCAGCGCGGCCGCGCCCCCCCCATGTGGGCGGTACTCGGGGTAGCCGCGCGCGAAGTCCACGGCGCACGGGAACCCCGTCTGCCACGTGAGCACCTGCTCGGCGCCCGCACGGTTGCCCCCGCCCCGCAGCGTGGAGAGGGCGCAGCGCGTCGGCCCATTCAGCGCCTGGG
>QHTX01000127.1:60271-60596 GCA_003220975.1 Gemmatimonadota bacterium
TAACGGGCTTGCATCAGCCGGCGCGCCAGCTCGGCGGCGGGCTGGAAGCGCGCGTCGTCCCCCCCCCAACGGTTCTGCACGGTGGCCCGCATCACGCCGAGGGCGTCCACTTCGTCCTCCGGGGCGATCGTGACGCGGGTGTCCGCGTCGTCGGGCCCACGGCTCGGCCCGACATCGACCGCGATCACCGTGCGGCTCTTGCGTCCCTCAGGAGCCTCGAGCCCGCGCGGCTCCACGGCATAGCGCGACGCGTAGCGCGGATAACGGTCCGCCGGATCCACCGCCCAGAACACGATCACGTCGGCCCGCTGGCGAATCTCGCCCA
>QHTX01000061.1:0-3312 GCA_003220975.1 Gemmatimonadota bacterium
CCACCGAGGCCGACGTCGAGGCCCAGGAGCGCCGCCGCCGCACCCGCGAGAAGCTGCGGCAGCAGCTGCGCGACGGGAAGCTCGAAGAGCGCGACGTGGAGATCGAGGTTCAGCAGCAGGGCTTCCCGATGCTCGAGATGATGCAGCCGCCCCAGGGCATGGAGGGGCCCGACTTCAACTTCACCGAATGGCTCCAGGAGGTCATGCCGAAGAAGAAGAAGCGCCGCACCGTGCACCTCCACGAGGCGCGCCGCGTCCTCGTCGACGAGGAACTGAAGAAGCTCGTGGACATGGACGACGTGGTGAGCGAGGCCCTGGACCGCGTCGAGAACCACGGAGTGATCTTCATCGACGAGCTCGACAAGATCGCGGGCGACCGCGGCACCGTCGGGCCCGACGTGTCACGCGAGGGCGTGCAGCGCGACCTGTTGCCCATCGTCGAGGGCTCGACCGTCCAGACCCGCTACGGCTACGTGCGCACCGACCACATCCTCTTCATCGCGGCCGGCGCGTTCCACATCTCCAAGCCGTCGGACCTGATCCCCGAGCTGCAGGGTCGCTTCCCCATCCGGGTCGAGCTGCAGCCGCTCACCGAGGACGACTTCGTCCGGATCATGACGGAGCCCGAGAACGCCCTCACCAAGCAGTACGCCGCGCTGTGCGCCGCCGAGGGTGCGACCCTCGAGTTCGCCCCCGACGGCGTGCGCGAGGTGGCCCGCATCGCCGCGAAGGTGAACGAGCGCATGGAGAACATCGGCGCCCGCCGGCTCCATACCGTCCTCACCACGCTGCTCGAGGACGTGCTGTTCGCGCTGCCCGACCACCCCGAGAAACACATCGTGTTCGACGCGACGCGGGTGCGCGAGCGCCTCGCGAAGATCGCCGACGACGAAGACTTGCGCCGCTACATCCTCTAGGTAGAATTAGCAGTCGAAGGCTGTCATTTTGGCTCACCCTCCAGGATAATCCATGGCCAAGCGCGATTTCCTCGCCGTCACCGACCTCACTCGGGACGACATCCTGCGCCTGTTCGACCTGGCCGGGCGCATGAAGGCGGGGGCCTACCGGGAGACCCCGCTCGCGGGCAAGAGCCTGGCGATGATCTTCGCCAAGTCGAGCACGCGCACCCGGGTCTCCTTCGAGGTGGGGACGTACCAGCTGGGCGGGCACGCCCTGTTCCTTTCTTCCCGCGACATCCAGCTGGGGCGGGGCGAGCCGATCGCCGACACCGCGCGGGTGCTGTCCCGCTACGTCAGCGGCATCATGATCCGGACCTTCGATCACGCCGAGGTGGAGGAGCTGGCGCGCCAGGCGACGATTCCCGTCATCAACGGGCTCACCGACCTGTCGCACCCCTGCCAGGTGCTGGCCGACCTGTTCACGGTGCGGGAGGGGCTGGGCACGTGGGAGGGAAAGCGGGTCGCCTGGGTGGGCGACGGGAACAACATGGCCAACAGCTGGATCGAGGCGGCGCAGGTGCTGGGGTTCGAGCTGCGGCTGGCGTGCCCCGAGGGCTACGAGCCCAACCGCCGGATCTTCGACCGTGCGAAGCAGGGGGGGGCCTGCATCGAGGTGACGGAGATCCCCGAGGAGGCGGTCGAGGGCGCGCACGTCGTGAACACCGACGTGTGGGCGTCGATGGGCCAGGAGGGGGAGGCCCAGGCGCGGCAGAACGCCTTCCGGGGCTACACGGTGGACGCCGAGCTGATGAAGCTCGCCGCTCCGGGGGCCATCTTCCTCCACTGCCTGCCGGCGCACCGCGGCGAAGAGGTCGCGACCGAGGTGATCGAGGGGCCGCAGTCGCGCGTGTGGGACGAGGCGGAGAACCGGCTGCACGTCCAGAAGGCGCTGCTCGCCACCCTGCTTGGATGAAGCGCACTCCGCTGCACGACATTCACGTGAGCCTGGGCGCCAAGATGGTGCCGTTCGGCGGCTACGAGATGCCCGTGAGCTACGCCGCGGGGATCGCGGCCGAGCACCGGGCGGTGCGCGAGGGCGTGGGCGTGTTCGACGTCTCGCACATGGGTGAGTTCGAGGTCACCGGCCCCGACCGCAACGCCTTCGTGCAACGCGTGACGTGTAACGATGTCGGGGCCCTGCGCCCCGGGCAGGCCCAGTATTCCGCGATCCTGACCGAGCAAGGCACGTTCGTGGACGACTGTCTCGTGTACCGGTTCGAGGACCGGCTGATGATGGTCGTGAACGCCGCGAACATCGCGCGGGACTGGGAGCACGTCGTGCAACAGAAGCGCGGCGCCAACGTGCGGCTGCGCGACATCTCGGACGACACCGGCCTGCTCGCGGTGCAGGGCCCGGGCGCGGAGGCCCTGCTCGCCCCGCTCACGCCCGTCGGGGTGGCGATGATCCCGTACTACCACTTCGCCGAGGGCAAGGTGGCGGGGGTGCAGTGCTTCATTTCCCGCACCGGGTACACCGGCGAAGACGGGTTCGAGCTGTACTGCCGCGGGGCGGACCTCGAGAAGCTGTGGCACGCGCTGGTCGGGGCGGGGCGCGCGGAACCGTGTGGGTTGGGCGCGCGCGACACACTGCGGCTCGAGGCGGGCTATCCGCTGTACGGCAGCGACATCGACGCCACCGTGACGCCGTACGAAGCCGGGCTCGGCTGGATCGTGAAGCTCGAGAAGGGCGCGGCCTTCACGGGCCTGGCCGCACTCAAGCGCCAGCGGCTCGAGGGCGTGCCGCGACGCCTCGTCGGGTTCCGGGTGAGCGAGCCCAAGACGGTCGCGCGCCACGGCTACCCGGTGTTCCTGGACGGCGCGGGGATCGGCGTCGTGCGGAGCGGCACGGTGACGCCCACCGTGAACGCCGCGATCGGGACGACGTATCTCCCCGCTGCGCACGCCAAGCCGGGGACGGCGTTCGAGATCGAGGTGCGGGGCAAGCGCGCCGGCGCGGAGGTCGTGCAGCTGCCGTTCGTGCCGCATAGAACCAGACGGATAGGCGGATAGGCGGTTAGTGAATGCGTATCGGGATACTGACGGTGTCCGATCTGGGCGTCGTGGGGCAGCGGGCCGACACCTCGGGGGACGCGATTGTCGCGTGGGCGGGGGAGCGCGGTTACGAGGTGGTGGTGCGGAGCGTGGTGCCCGATGAGACCGATCGGATCGCTGGGAAGCTGGCGCGCTGGGCGGACTCGGGCGAGGTGGACGTCGTCCTGACGACGGGTGGGACCGGGCTCACCGCGCGCGACGTGACGCCCGAGGCGACGGAGGCGGTGCTCGACCGGCCTGCGCCGGGGATTGCGGAGGCGCTGCGGGCGCAGTCGGCGCCGGCCTTTCCCCGCGCCTGGCT
>QHTX01000061.1:3319-9012 GCA_003220975.1 Gemmatimonadota bacterium
GATCGTCAACCTCCCGGGATCTCCCGGGGGGGTGAAAGACGGCTTGGGCGTGCTGGAAACCCTGCTCGATCACGCCGTGGAGCTCGTGACCGGTGAGCGAGTGACCCACTGATGGCCGACCGCATCCTCGTCACCACCGACGATCTCGAGCACGCCGTCCGCAGCAACGCGGGCCTCGAAGCGGCGGGCTTCCAGACCACGCTGGCGTCGCTCGACGAGGCGCGCCAGGCGGTGCGGCGCGAGCCGCCCCCCGACTGCCTCGTCGTCACGGGCGGGCTGCACGAAACGGGCGCCGCCCAGCTGCTCACGCTGGCGCGCGACCGCTCCATCTCCACCCTCGGCTTGGTCGAGCAGACCGAGCCCGACGCGAAAGGCGTGGCCCGCCGGCTCGGCCTCACGGCCTACCTCACGAAGCCCGCCGACCCCGCCGAGGTGACGGCCACCGTGCGGCGGCTGGTCGAGCGACGCCGGCTGCAGCAGCGCACCGGGATCATCGGGGAATCCCCGGCCATCCAGGAAGTGCTGGTCAAGATCGAGCAGATGGCCCCGGTCAGCTCCACCGTGCTCATCGAGGGGGAGTCGGGCACCGGCAAGGAGCTCGTGGCGCGCGGCATCCACGACCTGTCGCCGCGCCGCGCCAAGCCATTCATCGCGGTGAACTGCGCCGCCATCCCCGACACGCTGCTCGAAAGCGAGCTGTTCGGGCACGAGAAGGGCGCCTTCACGGGGGCGGCGGAGCGGCGGCTGGGCCGCTTCGAGCTGGCCGACGGCGGGACGATCTTCCTGGACGAGGTGGGGGAGATGGCCCCGGCCACCCAGGTGAAGCTGCTGCGTGTGCTCGAGGACCGCACGTTCTTCCGGGTGGGCGGCACCCACCCGATCAAGGTGGACGTGCGGGTGATCGCGGCGACCAACAAGTCGCTCAAGGAGGAAGTCGCGCTCGGCCGGTTCCGCGACGACCTGTTCTACCGGCTCAACGTGCTCGCGATCTACCTGCCGCCGCTGCGCGAGCGCAAGGCCGACATCCCGCTCCTCGTGCGCCGCTTCATCGCCGAGTTCGCCACGACCCACGACCGCAGCTTCCGCGGCATCACGCCCGAGGCGCTGCAGATCCTGGTGGACGCCGACTGGCCCGGCAACATCCGCCAGCTCCGGAACCTCGTGGAATCGATGGTCGTGCTCGCCCCCGAGGGGGAGATCGGCGCGGGCGACATCCCGCGCGAGATCCGCGAGCGCGGCCGCGGGCTGCCGGTGCGGCTCGCCGGCGCGACCCGCGACGTCGCGGGCCAGGAGCTGGCGTTCATCTTCCGCAGCCTCGTCGAGCTCAAGCTCCAGGTGGAGGAGCTGCGGCGCCGGCTGGAAGAGCGCCCCCAGCGGGTCGAAGTGATCGAGGTCGGCCCCGGGTCGAGCGTCGCCGCGCCGCTGCCGGTCGAGGTGGAGGGGGAGGGGGAGCCGGCGGGCGAGAAGGAAGGCGAGGTGGTGTACCGCGCCGGCATGACGATGGCCGACGTGGAGCGCGCGGCGATCGAGGCCGCGCTGCGCGACACCAAGGGCAACCGCCGCAAGGCGGCCGAAGTCCTCGGGATCGGCGAGCGCACGCTGTATCGCAAGCTCAAAGAGTACGCGATAGTGTGATTTGACAGCGGCCCGATCCGGGCCCATGTTACCACGCCCTGTTTCCCCTTCTGTGACCGCGCCGCAGCGCCCCGGCCGTAGAGTCCGTGGACTTTAGAATCGATCCGGACAAGTGCGTCGCTTGCCTGGCGTGCGTGCGGGTGTGCCCAGCCGACGCCGTGGCGGTCGAAGGTCCGCAAGTCCGCATCGTGGACGCGGCGTGCACGCGGTGTGGCCTGTGTCTCCCCGCCTGCCCCCACGATGCCATCGAGGCCCTGGGCGACGCCGCGCGCGCGCTCGAACTGGCCGCGGCCGGCACCGCGGCGCTGATCCTGAGCGTCGAGTCGGCGGCCTACTTCTATCCGGCGACCCCCGAGCAGGTCGTAAACGCATGCTACGCCGCGGGTTTCCGCACGGTGCACCGCGGCGTGCTGGGCGACGAGCTGGTGGCGCGGGAGTACCTGTCGCTGTGGAGCGAGAACGATTGGGGCACCATGATCCGCAGCACGTGCCCCGTGATCGTGGAGACGGTGCGGGTGCAGTACCCGGAGCTGATTCCCTATCTCGCCCCCGTGGCCACGCCGATCGCCGCGGAGGCGCGCTACCTGAAGCAGCTGTATGGGACGGAAACGCCCGTCGTGTACACGGGGGTGTGCATCACGGAAGGGGGGCCGGACGTGGACGCCGCGATCACGTTCGACGACCTCGCCGGGTTGCTCGAGCGCCGCGGCGTGACGGTGCATGACCAGGCGTCCTACTTCAGCCGCGTCCCTGAGGAGCGGCGGCGCCACTGGAGCACCGCGGGAGGCCTGCCGCTCGAGGTCCTGATGGAGGAGACCCACGCCAGCCGGCGGTTCCGCAAGGTCCGCGGGCTGGGGGCGCTGGAGGCGATCGCGCGCGCCGTCGCCGTGGACCACATCGATCTGGGGTTCGTGGACATCCTGCCGTGCGAGGGGTGCCTGGACCACCCGCTGCTCGGCCCCAGGGACGAGCTGTTCCGGCGGCGCGAGATCGTTGGGGCGACCGAGCCCGCCCGGGCGCGCGGGCCGGTGGTGGACGCCGGGGTGGCGGGAGCGGTGCGGGTGGGCGAGGTGTTTCCGATCCACCGCAACGGCCACGGGCCGGCGGCGGAGGCGGTCGATGCGATCCTGGGGGAGATCGGGCTCGCTCCCAACGGCAAGCCGTGGGACTGCGGGGCGTGCGGCTACGCGACGTGCCGCGCCTTCGCGGACGCGGCGGCCGTGGGGCGGACGACGCTCAAGTCGTGCCCCCCCTATCTCGACAAGGTGGCGAAGCACGCGCAGCTTCAGGCGGCAGTGGACGCGCTCACCACGCTCGCCACCTACCGCGTGCTGCGCGACCGGCTGGCGAGCGAGGTGGCGCGGAGTGACCGGGCGGGGGACCCGTTCGCCGTGCTGTTCGTGGACCTGGACAACTTCAAGCAGGTGAACGACCAGTTCGGGCACGAGGCGGGGAACGAGGTGCTACGGACGGCGGCCCGGGAGTGCGCGTCGCACATCCGCACGACCGACCTCGCGGCGCGCTACGGCGGCGACGAGTTCGTGCTGGTGCTGGTGCGCACGGCCGCTGAGGGGGCGCGCGGTGTGGCGGAGAAGGTGCGCGCCAGCGTGGAGGCGATGGGGCGGCGGCTCGGCTACCCCGAGGGGCTGGTGACGGTGAGCATCGGGGTCGCGGAATTCGTGCCGGGACGGGGCCCCGAGACGGAAGACGTGCTGGTGGCGGCTGACCGCGCGCTGTACCGCGCCAAGGCCTCAGGGCGGAACCAGGTCGCAGCGGGGGGGGGAACGCTCCAGTGACACCGAAGCCGGCGGAGACAGGGGAGGCGGGGGAGGAGCGGGAGGCGCTGCCGCTCACGTCGCAGGGGGTGACCGGGCCTGGCGGTGGGCCCGACCCGTGGGGCGTGAAGCGCGCCGAGAACCTGATCGCGAGTCTCACCGGCGTGTTGTCAGCCCGCGTGGTCGTGACGCCGCTGGGCGAGGTGAGCGAGATCCACGTGCTCACGATGAGCGACATGCAGCCCAAGCAAGTGGTCCGCAACATCGAATCGGCGCTGATGGCGCAGCTCGGCATGAAGATCGACCACCGCAAGATCAGCGTGGCGCAGACGGCGGACGTGCGGCCGATCGAGCAGATGCAGGAAGAGGCGGTCCGCAGCCGCGCCAACAAGCGGGTGGTGGTGTTCCAGGGGATCGAGGTTCGGCCGTCGGACCGGCCGCAGCGGGTGCTGGTGCGGGTGCGGCTGTCGTTCGAGGGACGCGAGGCGGAGGCGGAGGAGCAGGGGACCGACACGATGCGCAATCGGGTGGAGACGGCGGCCCGGGCGGCGGCGCTGTGTCTCGACGAGCTGCTCCCCGACAACTCCGTGGCGCTCGAAGGGACGCAGATGATCGAGGCGTTCGACCGCAAGTTCGTGATGGTGGCGGTGCACGGGCTGGGTGGCCGCGAGGCGCAGCTCCTCACCGGCACGTGCGAGGTCCGAGAGAGCGCAGAGCGCAGTTCAGTGCTGGCGGTTCTGGATGCCACGAACCGCTGGGCCGATGCCCGCAGATAATATCTTGTAGAATAATAACTTAGAAGCACTCCCGCCGGTGGCGTGCCCCCTTCTCAGCAGGGGGTCTTGCGAATCTCCTGTTCTAGTGGTATTTCCTGTTGTGTCAATTCTATCGAACTGATCGCTGTTGCGCGCGCGCAGCAGGCGGTGCCGCGACGGCATGATTGCCAAGGACACGGCGGACAAAGGGGGACCCCCGGAATCGGTACCTAAGCGGAGCTGAGCGAACAGTTGACGAGCGTAGCGTGCGGGTATGCCGGAGCGAGGCGTACTCCTCCTGTAGGCCGAGAAACGACTCGCAGGTCTCGAGGAGGTGACGCTCGATGACGTTGCTCGCAGTGCTTCTCACGGTGTTCTCGAATTACGCAATCGCTTGGTAACGATCGAACGTGGGGGTTCCCTCCCAGCTATATCAGGGGAATCAGGTAGGGCGGTGCAGAAGCGAACCAGCGGGGGAACGGTGACATGACGGTTTCCAATCCGGCGGGCATTTCGCGGGGCGACCGAGTGGAGCGCGGGTTGGTGCCACCGGCCTCGAGCGTCGAGACCCCGGACCCGTGGGGCGTGAAGCGCGCCGAGAACCTCATCGCGGGGCTTACGGGCGTGCTGTCGGCGCGGGTCGTGGTGACGCCGCTAGGCGACGTGAGCGAGATCCACGTGCTCACGCTGAGCGACATGCAGCCCAAGCACGTGGTCCGCAACATCGAGTCGGCGCTGATGGCGCAGCTCGGCATGAAGATCGACCACCGCAAGATCAGCGTGGCCCAGACGGCGGACGTGCGGCCGATCGAGCGGTTGCAGGACGAGGCGGTCCGCACGCGCGCCAACCAGCGCGTGGTGGTGTTCCAGGGGCTCGAGGTGCGGCCCGCTGAGCGGGCGCAGCGCGTGGTCGTGCGCGTGCGGTTGTCGTTCGAGGACAAGCAGGCGGAGGCGGAGGAGCAGGGCACCGACACGGTGCGGAACCGAGTGGAGGCGGCGGCGCGGGCGGCGGCGGGCTGCCTCGACGATCTCCTCCCCGACAACTCCATCGCGCTCGAGGGCGCCCAGCTGGTCGAGGCGTTTGACCGCAAGTTCGTGCTCGTCGCGGTCCACGGGTTGGGCGGCAGGGAGGCGCAGCTGCTCACGGGCACGTGTGAGATCCGGGAGAGTGCCGAGCGGAGCGCCGTGCTGGCGATCCTGGATGCGACCAACCGCTGGGTGGACGCTCGGCGGTAACATGATATGCTGCAATTACTTAAGGCCAACACTCCCGAGGTGATGCCGACATGCGGCAGCCCCCCTTGCGCGTTCCCCGTTCTAGTGGTACTTGGGGTTCTGTGAGTTCGACTAGGACGAAGCGCTACTGGGGCACGCAGCGCGTCGCCAGGGTGTGCCAGGTGTCGCCGGCGACGGTAGCGAACTGGATCGACCAGGGGCTCTTGAAGGGGCATAAGACCCCGACGGGGCGGCGCCGGGTGGAGTCGGACGACCTGGCGGCGTTCCTGCGGGCGCACGGCATGGGGGTGCC
>QHTX01000062.1:0-1834 GCA_003220975.1 Gemmatimonadota bacterium
CCTGCTGCTCGGGCTGGTGCGCCACATCCCCTGGGCGGCGGAGGCGATGCGCCGCGGCGAGTGGGACCGCAAGCGCTTCGAGGGCCGCGAGCTGCGCGGCAAGACGATGGGGGTCGTGGGACTCGGCCGGATCGGCGGGCATGTAGCCCAGCTCGCCCGGGCCTTCGGGATGCAGGTGGTGGGGCACGACCCGTATCTCTCCCCGGAGCGGGCCGCCGAGCTGCAGGTGAGGCTGCTGCCGCTCGATCAGCTGCTGCGCCAGGCCGACGTGGTGACGTTGCACGTCGCCCACACCGAGCAGACGCATCACCTGATCAACGCCGAGCGGTTGAAACTGATGAAGCCGACCGCCGTGCTGGTCAACACGGCGCGGGGCGAGCTCGTGGACGAGGCGGCGCTCGCGGACGCGATCCGCGATCAGCGCATCGGCGGCGCGGCGATCGACGTGTTCGCGGTCGAGCCGCTCCCCCCCGAGGCGCCGCTCCGCCGGCTCGACCGTGTGATCCTCACCCCACACCTCGCCGCCTCCACGGCGGAGGCGCAGGAGCGGGTGAGCGTAGAGATCTGCGGCGCCGTGCGCGACGCCTTGCTCGCCGGCGACCTGTCGTTCGCCCTCAACGTGCCGGGAATCTCGGGTGACCTGCTGCGCCGCCTCGGGCCGCTGTTGGACCTGTCGCGCCGACTCGGCCGCCTCGCGCTGGCGCTCGTGGACGGGCCCGTCACGGCCGTGGAGGTCGATTACGGCGGCAGGGACGAGGCGGCGCCGCGGCCGGTGTTGATGGCGGCCGTGGAGGGCCTGCTCTCGGCGATGAACGTGGAGCCGGTGAGCCTCGTGAACGCCCTGCTCATTGCGGAGGAGCGCGGCATCCGCCACGCGCGCAGGACGGGCGCCCCGGAACCCGGCTTCGAGACCACCGTCGGCGTCTCGCTCGAGACGGCACGCGGCCGCGCGCACGTCGCGGGGGCGCTCGTCGGCAACAGCCATGGGCGCGTCATCCGCATACGTGGACGTCGCGCCCGAGGGGTGGATACTCGTCATCCGGAATCGCGATGTGCCCGGCGTCATCGGGCGGGTGGGCACGCTGCTCGGCGGGGCCGGCATCAACATCGGGGCGTACCACCAGGCGCGGCTCGACCTGGCGGGGCACGATGCCCTCGCCGCGATCGCGGTGGATCAGGCGCTGATGAACGGCGTGCTGGACGCCCTCGCGAAGGTGCCGGAGATCCAACAGGTCCGGCTCGCGTACCTCGGCGCCTAGTCCGCGGCCTGGCGCGCCGGCGGTTCCTCGTCGGTGAGCAGGCGGAAGGACTTGACGGCCCCCGTCAGGCGGTCGGACGCCTCGGCCAGCTGATTCGCCGAGCTGGCGATCTCCTGGGTCGAGGCGCTCTGCTCTTCGCTCGACGCGGCGATCTCCTCCGCCGAGGCGAGCAGGGTGTCCGTGCCCTGCGCCACGGCCGTGAGGCGCCCGTTGATCTCTTCCACGAGCCCGCGCATCTCGCCGGCCATCTTCGCGATCTCCCGGCTCCAGACATCGCTGGCCTGGGCTTCCGCGGTCACGGTCGTGAGCCCCTGCGCCGCCTGCTGTGCGGCCGCCCGGGCGGCGGCCGCGCCTTCCGCGAGCTGCGCCAGCCGGTCGCGGGTTCCCTGCACCCGCGCCAGCACGCCTCGCACCGTGTCCGCGGTGTCGCCCGCGGCCGCGGCCGCGACCGACGCGAGTTTGCGGACTTCGTCGGCGACGACGGCGAAACCGCGCCCCTGCTGCCCGGCGCGCGCGGCCTCGATCGCCGCGTTCAGCGCGAGCATGTTCGTCTGCGTCGCGACCGCCTTGGTCTG
>QHTX01000062.1:1893-4375 GCA_003220975.1 Gemmatimonadota bacterium
TCCGCGAGTTTCGCGAGCTGCGCCGTGCTTTGGTCGAGCACCTCCTTGTTCTGGCGCGCGATGTCCGCCACGGCGGTATTGCGGCGCACCGAGTCTTCGGCGCCCGAGGCCAGCACCGTGGCGATCTGCAGGATCTTCGCCGCGTCGTCGGCCGCTCCGCGCACCAGCTGCGCCTGCTCGGCCGCCCGCTTGGAGAGGTCCTGGCACGTGGCCGACATCTCTTCGGTCGACGCGCTCATCTCCTCGGTGGACGCCGAGATCTCGGTCGCCATCGCCGCCGCTTCGTCGGCCGCGCTGCGGATGGCGCCGACCAGGCGGCGCAGCGCCACGACCATCGTCTGCACGGACGACTGCAGTTCGCCGATCTCGTCGGCCACCGTCTCGACCGCCCCCCCCGCCACGGTCAGGTCCCCGCTTGCGACGCGGGCGGCCACGCTCCCCGCCGTGCGCACGGGCGCCGCGACGCGGCGGTTGAGCCAGCGCCCCAGCCACAACGACATCAGCACGGCGAACGCGAAGAGGACGATGGCGCCGAACCAGACGGATCGCTGCACCGCCCGGGCGGTCGCGTAAGCGACGGCGCTGGGCTCGCGGAACAGGACCCAGTAATACGCCTCGTTCGCCGGAAAACGCCCCCGGACCGCCGGCACGGACACGATGAGCTCTGAGCCGCGGGCCGTCTGGACGATGGCCCGCTCGGGCCGGTCCGGATTGTAGAGCGCCCGGTCCTGCGGGACGTCGCGTAACTCGGTCTGGGCCGGGCCGTACAGCAGGTTGCCGCGCTTGTCCACGAGCTGCAGGAAGGCGCTGTCGCCGAGATCGATGCCGGTGAGCAGCCAGCCGACGCGGTCGAGCGGGTACACGCCCTCGAGCACCCCGACCGGGCGGGCGCCCTCCGCCGGACGGAGCGCCACCGCGTACCGCACGGTGATCGACCGGGTCGACGAGTCGATGGCCGGCGCGCTCTCCGCGGCACCGTCCCGGATCGCCTGCTGCCACAACGGGTCGTCCCGCTGCTGGAGTCGTTGGGGCACGCCGG
Source organism: Gemmatimonadota bacterium (assembly GCA_003220975.1). Taxonomy (GTDB): domain Bacteria; phylum Gemmatimonadota; class Gemmatimonadetes; order Gemmatimonadales; family GWC2-71-9; genus AG41. Next base: position 2,933 of record QHTX01000062.1, read on the forward strand.
ACGCCGTCACGATGAGCCCGTGGCGCTCGCTGACGGTGAGGTCGGTGAACTCGGATCGCTCGGGGTAGCTCCGGAGGTACCGGGCCAGGTCGGGGTCGGTGCCGAGCTGGCGCCTGGCCGCGAACATGCGCTCGAGGTCCGCGGGCGCCAGCGCGTCGAGGTGCCGGTCGACGACCGAACGCGCGGCTTCCATCGCGGCGCGGATCAGGGATGGGTTGGCGGCGAGCTGGTCGGCTTCCGCGTGTCGCTCGCGCACATAGTTCGCGACCAGAGCAGTGGCGCGAGCCGCCACCTCGGCCCCCCGTTGATCGGCCAGACGCTCGAGCGTGCGCGTCGCTGCGCGACCGGCGAGGGATGCCACCACGAGGACGGCGACGAGCGCGATCCCGGCCGCCCAAAACGTGAAGCGCTGCAGCAGGTCTTTGAGGGTCGAGGCCATGGAACCGTGGCGCAAGGTACGCCGGGTTTCTTGGGGGAGCAAGTCTGTGTAATTTCAGACACTTATGTCGCGCGTTCTGCCCCCGCCGTACGACCCGCAGGTCGTCGAGGCCGCCTGGCAAGCACGCTGGGTTGAGCAGCGCACCAACGAGCCCGACCTCGACCGCCCGCGCCGGCCGTTCTACAACCTCATGATGTTCCCCTATCCCTCCGCCGAGGGGTTACACGTAGGGAACATGTTCGCCTTCACGGGCGCGGACATCTACGGCCGCTTCAAGCGGCTCCAAGGCCACGACGTGTTCGAGCCGATCGGGTTCGACGCCTTCGGCATCCACTCCGAGAACTACGCTCTGTCGGTCGGCACGCACCCGGCGCGGCTCATCCCCCAGAACATCGAGACGTTCCGGCGGCAGCTGAAGCGCTTCGGCGGCATGTTCGACTGGCGGCACGAGCTCTCCACGACCGATCCCCGCTACTACAAGTGGACGCAGTGGATCTTCCTCCAGCTCTTCAAAGCGGGGCTCGCCGTCCGCAAGAAGGCCGCCGTCAACTGGTGCCCGAAGGACATGAGCGTTGTCGCGAACGAGCAGGTCATCAACGGGTACTGCGAGCGCCATCCCGACACCAAGGTCGAGCAGCGCTTCCTCGAGCAGTGGTTCTTCGCGATCACGCGCTACGCCGAGCGGCTCCTCAAGAATCTCGACTGGCTCGACTGGTCGGACTCGACGCGCACGCTGCAGCGCAACTGGATCGGGCGGAGCGACGGGGCGGAGCTCGTGTTCGAGACGCCCGCCGGCGAGAAGATCACCGTGTTCACGACCCGGGCCGATACGGTGTTCGGGGCCACCTACCTCGTGCTCGCGCCCGAGCACCCGCTCGTGGACCGGCTCACCGCCGACGAGCAGCGCCGCAAGGTCAACGCCTACCGCCGCGAGGTCCAGGGCAAGGACCTCGTCTCCCGCAAGGTGGCCGAGAAGACCAGGACCGGCGTGTTCCTCGGCTCCT
>QHTX01000062.1:4430-13126 GCA_003220975.1 Gemmatimonadota bacterium
GATCATGGCGGTTCCCGCCCACGACCGACGCGACCATGAGTTCGCCACGGCCTTCGAGCTCCCGATCCGCGAGGTGGTGCGGAGTGACGAGCCGCTCCCCAGCGTCACCGAGGACGGCGTGCTCGTGAACTCGGGCCGGTTCAACGGACTCTCCTGCCGCGATGCGCAGCGCGAGATCGTGGCGTGGCTCAAGTCGAAGGGCCTCGCGACCCCGCAGGTCCAGTACCGCCTGCACGACTGGTGCATCTCGCGCCAGCGCTACTGGGGCCCGCCCATCCCGATCATCTACTGCGACCGTTGCGGGCCCGTGGGCGTGCCGGAGCAGGACCTCCCCGTGGAGCTCCCGTTCATCGAGGACTTCCGCCCCGACGCAACCGGGGTGAGCCCGCTCGCGCGGCACAAGGAGTGGTACTACGTCACGTGCCCCACGTGCGGCGCGCAGGGGCGGCGTGAAACGGACGTCTCCGACACGTTTCTCGACTCGGCCTGGTACTTCCTCCGCTATCCGTCCACCGAGTTCGACGATCGACCGTGGGACGAGCAACGCACCAGGACGTGGCTCCCGGTGACGACCTACATCGGCGGGAACGAGCACGCCGTGCTCCACCTGCTGTACTCCCGCTTCGTCACGATGGCCCTCCAGGAGCTCGGGCACCTGCATTTCGAGGAGCCGTTCCCCAAGCTCCGGGCGCACGGGCTCATCATCAAGGACGGCGCGAAGATGTCCAAGTCGCGCGGGAACGTCGTGATCCCCGACGCCTACATCCAGAAGTGGGGCGCCGACACGATCCGCATGTACCTCATGTTCCTCGGGCCCTTCCAGGAGGGCGGCGACTTCCGCGATACCGGCATCGTCGGCATCCGGCGCTTCCTCGAGAAGATCTGGAGCACGGTGCACGACGTGGCCGCCACCGACCAGCAGCCCCTCCCCGCCGAGGTCCGGCGCAAGTTGCACGAGACCATCAGGAAGGTGACGGTCGATACGGAGCGGCTCGATTACAACACCGCGATCGCCGCGATGATGGAGTACGTGAATCTGGTGCGGGAGCAGGGAGCGGGGAGCCGGCAGGCACTCGAACCACTGCTCGTCATGCTCGCCCCCTACGCTCCCCATCTCGCCGAGGAGCTGTGGGCGGTGCTCGGCCACGACCGAACCATTTTTGCAGCGAGCTGGCCCGGTTACGACGAGGCGCTGGCGGCAGCGGGCCAGGTCGAGATCGTGGTGCAGGTGAACGGCAAGGTGCGCGGTCGGGTCACGGTGAGCCGCGGCGCGACCGAAGCGCACGTGCTCGAGCAGGCGCTCAAGGATGAGTCCGTCAGGAGATTCGTGAACGGCCAGCCGGTCCGAAAAACCATCTACGTCCAGGACCGGCTCTTGAACCTGGTCGTCTAGAGGGTTTTCGCGATCAGGTCGCCGACGAGGTAGCCGACCGCTGCGACCCCCAAGCCGACGACGAACATGTCGATCCCGCTGCGGATCACGCCGCGGCCGGTGAAGAAACTGCGCGCCGCGCCGACCGCGAAGTGGGAGAGCATCGCGATCGAGAACGCCGTCCACACCGCGGCCCGCCCGGAGAGCACCAGAAACGGCGCCACGGGGATGAGCGCCCCGATCGCCGTCGCGGCGCCGGTGACCCACCCCTCCTTGAACGGCGTGGCGTGCGCCTCGCCGATCTTCAGCTCCTCGCGCACTTGTTCGTCGAGCGCCCGCTGCGAATCGCGCATCACCTCCGCCGCCAGCTTGCGGGCGATGCCGGCGTCGATGCCCTTGGTCTGATACACCAGGGCGAGCTCCTCCTCTTCCACCTCGGGCATGATCCGGATCTCTTCCTTCTCCATCGCGATCTCGTGCGCGTACACCTCCTGCTCGCTCTTGGCCGCGAGATAGCCCGACGCGCCCATCGACAGCGCGTCCGCAATCATGCCCGCGAGCCCCGACACCGGCACGATATGCGGGGCGACGTCGGCGCCGATCACCCCGGCGACTAGCCCGAAGTTCGCCGTCAGCCCGTCGTTGAAGCCGTAGACCACGTTTCTCAGGAAGCCGCCGGACCCCGTCTTGTGCCAGGGCTCGCTCGCCCGGCCGGCGAGGTCGGCGAGCGTCTCGGCGTGCGCCGCGGATTCCCGGGCGAGCTTGAGTGAGACCTCCCGGGCGTCGTCGAGGCGCGACTCCTTGTGGAGGTCCATGTAGCCTTTGACCTCCTGCCCCTCTTCCCGCAGCAGCAGCGGCAGCAGGTAGCCGGGGCCGAAGCGGCGCCCGAACCAGGCCCGCAACCGGGCATTGAAGGAGGGCCGCGGCTGCGCGGCGACGGGATGGCCGTGCTCGGCGAGGAGCTTCTCCCACATCTGCGTGTGGCGCTCCTCGACCCCGGCGAGCTTGATGTGTCCTTGCGATGCGGGTCGGACTCCTGGCCGGCCAGCACGAGATACAGGTACGCGGCGTCGAACTCGTCCTGCCAGTGGTGGAGCCAGGTGTGCAACGTGGCGGTGTCAACGGAGGGCATGCCTAAACATAGCCGCAACTGACAGGATGGCAATTGGTTAGAGCGCGTCGCGGAACGGCGTCGCGAAACAACGTCACGGTACGACGTCCTGAGACGTCGTTTTCGTGACGCCGTTCCGCGACGCATTTCGTACCTGACGCATCTAGGTTTTCAAGAGATGACCATCTCCCTCACCGTGCCGGACATCCTCGTCGCCCGGGCCAGGTCTGGCGATCTGGACGCGCTGGAAGCGCTGTACCGGGCGTTCGAGACGCCCGTGTACAACCTCGCGCTCCGCATCCTGCGGAGCCCCGAGGACGCCGAGGACGTGCTGCAGGAGACGTTCCTCGAGGTGGTGAAGAGCATCGCACAGTACCGCGGTGAGGGGCACCTGTGGGGATGGATCCGGCAGATCGCCGCGTCGAAGGCCCTGATGCGAATCCGGCGCAACCAGGTGCGCGCCGCCGAGCCGCTCGACGAGGAGGCGGCGGGCGGCCACGGTCCCGTGAGCGGGGTGCCCGCGCGGATCGATCTGGAGCGCGCCTTCGAGCAGTTGAGCGAGACGTCGCGCGCGGTGGTGTGGCTGCACGACGTGGAGGGCTACACGCACGAGGAGATCGCGGAGCAGATGGGCAAGACCGTGAGCTTTTCCAAGTCGCAGTTGGCGCGGGCGCATGCGCGCCTGCGGCAGATGCTTGATGCTGAAGGAGTGGGACGATGATGCATTGCACGATGGAAGACCTGCTGGCCCTGCAAGCGGGAGAAGGGACGACGTGGGCTCGCCGCCACCTCGAGGCGTGCGCGGCATGTCGGGCCGAGGTGGAGGCGCTGTACCAGCGTGTCGCGCGGCTCAAGGCGCTGCCGGCGCGCCGGCCGGCGCGCGACCGCTGGCCCGCCGTGCGCGCGGCGGCGCTCGCCGAACGCCGGCGGCGGCGCAACCGCTGGGGCCTGTGGAGCCTCGCGGCGGCGGCGGCCGTGGCCGGGCTCATCGTGCTCCGTCCGATCTGGACCAACCGGCTGGACGCGGCCGAGCTCGCCCGCGTGAAGCGGCAGTGCGCGACGCTGGAGCAGGAGTTGGGGCGCTACGACCCCGACGCCCGCGTGACCAGCGGCCGGTCGGCGGCGCTCGCAGCCGCCCTGGAAGACCGCATTGCGCTGATCGACGGGGAGCTGACGCGGCTGGGCCCACAGACCCCGGCCCGCCCCGCGGCACTCGTGAAACTCTGGCAGCAGCGGGTGGACCTGATGCAGCAGCTCATGAGCGTCCGCGTCTCCCGCGCCAGCTACGTGGGGCTGTGAGGCCCCGGAGGATATTGTCCATGCAGCGGAAGTGGATCGTGATGGCCACGGCGGCGCTCGCCGCGTGGCCGGGCGGGCTCGTGGCCCAGCAGCCTCCCCGTGCTCCGCGGGCGCCGCGCGTGTTCACCTACTCGGTCACCGACAATCGCGGCCGCATCGGCGTGGTCGTGCGGACCGACGCGGACCCCGAGACCGACAAGGTCGGCGCCAAGATCGAGGGCGTGACGCCGGGGGGCCCCGCCGACAAGGCCGGGCTCAAGGTCGGCGACATTATCACCAAGTTCAACGGGACGTCGCTCGCGGGGGCGAAGGCCGAAGACGAGGAGGAGTCGGGGCCGGGATCGAAGCTCATCGAGCTGGCGCGCAAGCTCGCGCCCGGCGACACCGCGCGGCTCGAGTACCGACGGGGGACCGACGCGAAGAAGGCGACGCTCGTGGCCGAGGATCTGGGCTCCAGGTTCCGGGTGGAGATGCCGGGGATGGAGATGCCAGGGCCCCGGACCATGATCATGCCCAAGATGCCGGGGATGGACTTCGAGTTCTCGTTCGGCTCACCGTGGGGCGATCTCGAGCTCGCGAGCCTCAATGCCGACCTGGGGGAGTACTTCGGCACGAGGGACGGCGTGCTCGTCGTACGGGCGCCGGCGGACTCCGGCCTGCCATTGAAGGGCGGCGACGTGATCCTGTCGATCGGCGGGCGGAAGCCGACCTCGCCGACCCACGCGATGCGCATCCTCCGGTCGTATGACGAGGGCGAGACCGTGTCCGTCGAAATCATGCGGAAGCAGAAGCGGATGACCCTGGCGTGGAAGGTGCCGGCCCGCGAGGAGCGCTCGTTCAAGCGCCGTCACGAGCGCGAGGAGCAAAGCCAATTCCGGTGGCTCCGCCCGCACCGGCAACGCGTGCAGGGCGTCTGACCGGCGTCAGCCGGCGCGTCGGGCGGGGAGCACCTGATCGAAGGCGCTGAACTCGAACGGTTTGGGTACGCACGGGCGCCCGGTCGAGGCGAGGAACGTCCGCACGCTGTCGTCCACCAGCTGCCCGGTCGTGAAAATCACCCGCTCGGCGGACGTCGGGTCGCGGCCCTTGAGCTCCTGGAACAACTGCTCGCCGGAGAGATCCGGCATCCGCATGTCGATGATCACCGCATCGAAGGAATCCTCGCGCATCCGGGCGAGGGCCTCCTTGCCGCTCGCGGTCGTCTCGACCTCGTGCCCGCGGCTCGACAAGTAGCGCTGCAGCGCGACCCGCACCGACGCCTCGTCGTCCACCACCAGGACATGCAACCGGTCGGTCACCGACGTCACGGCGGGCGAGGCCAGCGATTCGCCGGTGCCGTGCGGCGTCACCATGGGCAGCTCGATGACGAACCGGGCGCCGCCGTGTGGGGCGTTCTCCGCCCAGATGCGGCCCTCGTGCTCGCGCACGATACCGAGGGAAATCGACAGGCCGAGCCCCGTGCCCGAGCCCGTAGGCTTGGTCGTGAAGAAGGGGTTGAAGATGCGCTCCAGCAGGTTCGGCGGGATGCCGGAGCCTGTGTCCTCGACCTCGATGCGGATCAGGTCCCCCGTGCGGCGCGTCCGCACGATGAGGCACTGCTTATCCCGTTCGGAACGCTCCATCGCCTGTTCGGCGTTCGTGACCAGGTTCAGGAACACCTGCTGCAGCTGGTGCGCATCCGCCATCGTTTCGGGGACCTGCTCGTCGTAATCGCGCTCGACGTCGATCCCGCGCACCCGCAGCTCGTAGCCGCGCAGCTCGAGCGTGTCGTCGAGCACCTGGTTCACCGACGTGGGCGTGCGCTCCGGCTTGTGCTGCCGCGCGAACGTCAGCAGGTTCTGCACGATGCGTGACGCGCGCCGCGCCTCGGCGTAGATCATCTCCGCCGCCGTGCGCTGGTCCGGTGGAAATCGTTTCTCGGACAAGAGCAGCTGCGCGAACGCCGAGATGCCGGCCAGGGGGTTGTTGAGCTCGTACGCCACCCCCGACACCAGCTGCCCGATCGCCGACATCTTCTCCGACTGGATGAGCTGCTCCTGCAGCATCTTCTGGTCGGTGACGTCGCGGATGACGCACAGCACTTCCTCGTCGAGCCGCGGCGTCGAGTACGTGACCTGGATGGTCCGGACCTCGCCGTCCTTGCGGTAGAAGTTCGTCTCGAACAGGCCGGTTTCGCCGGCGAGCGCCTTCTGGAAGTGCCCCAGGGCCTTGGGCAGCTCGTCGTCGGGGAGCAGCGGCGCGAACCACTGGCCCTGCAGCTCCTCGCGGCGGTAGCCGGAGATGATCTCCGCGGCGTGGTTGAAGGTGGTGAACCGACCGTTCGCGTCGAACGTCGCGATGGCGTCGGACGCCGACTCGAACAGGTTGCGGTACCGCGCCTCCGAGCGGGCGAGTGTGTCCTGCGCCAGGTTTTGCTCGGTGACGTCGCGCAGCGTCGCCACCGTCCCCAGCAGCTCACCCTCGACCACGAGGGGCGTGGTGGACACGGCGACCACCCGCTCCTCGCCCGCCGCGCTCACGATCTTAGTCTCGTAATGCTGCTCTTGGCCCTCGACCGCGCGGTGCTCGCGCTCCGCCACGTGCTCGCGCTCGGTCGAGGCCACGAGGTCGTCGATCGCAGTCCCGGGGAGGTCGTCGAGCGGCCGGCCGAACAGCGCCGCCGCGGCGCGGTTGGCGGAGAGCACCCGCCGGTCCACGCCGGTCACCACGACCGCGTCCGCCAGGGTGGCCACGATCTCGGCGGCCACGCGGAGCGGGTCGAAAGCCGGGCGCTTCGGCGGCCTGGCGGCGGTGGGAGGCCGGATCCCCCGCGACGGTGGAGCGCCCCGGCCCTTATTCATGAGTCGTAGCAGGCCACCATGGCGTCTTTCATCAGGGCGAGGCTCTTCCGGGCCGAGTCGGTCACGGAGGTGGGGGTCTCCCCACGCGTGACGCAGCTCTTGATGATCTCGAGCGCCTGGATCGGGTGCTCGTCGTCGTACTTGGCGTGCTCTTCGAGCCACCACCGGCCGCGCGGCCCGATCTTCTCGTTCTTGGCGAGTCCGCGGAGCGCCTTTTCCGAGATCTTCTGTGCCACCCCTTCGACGGCATAATTCGTCGCCGACACCGCCGCGCCGAACGCGGCGCCGCGGCACATCTCGGTCAGGTACCCGTGGAAATCCCGCACCTCGGGCAGCATCGGCTCCGGGATCTGGAAGCGTTCCTTGGGAACACTAAAGCCGTCGCCCATCGCCCGCCACATCGCGTCGTGCCGCTTCTCGACCCGGATATTGTCCCGGAAGAAGGCCTTCCCGTCCTCCGGCGAGCGGTCCAGCAACAGCTGTAACCAGTTGGGGAAATCGCGGATGATCGGGTAGAAGGCCACAAGAAAGTCCTGGATCTTGCCGTCCACGAGCTGGTTTTCCGAGGCGTGCACGATCACGTTGGTGTCGAGAATCGCCTCGCGGCTCGGATCCAGTGTGGCATCCAGGTCGGCCACCCAAGCCGGGTGGGGGGTCACCTGCACGGACATCGAGTCTCCTTCCAGGGCACTGGAGCGTCATGGGCAAAAAGGGGATGGGCGCGGCGGGTTAATCTAGGGGCCCGGCCCAGTCGCACAAGTTTATGCGTCCGGATAACTTGACGAGTTTCCCCGGAGGCCGATGTGAGGGCTATTACTCTCGGTTGACAAGATATATCGTGCCATAATATCTTCACGTAACATCGTGTACCTGTGAAAACGTGGAGGAAGGCCATGACTCGGCATTTCGGATGGGATGCGTTCGCGTTGGGCTTCGGTCCCCGTGGCTTTTTCTGGCGGGGTCCCCGGCGCGGCCGCCGGCAGTGGTTCGCTTCGGGGGACATGAAGTACGTCATCCTCAAGCTGCTCAAGGACAAGCCCCGCCACGGCTACGAGGTGATGAAGGAGCTGGAGGAGCAGCTGCACGGTTGTTACTCGCCCTCGCCCGGCACGGTCTACCCGACGCTGCAATGGCTCGAAGACGAGGGACTCGTGGTCGCCCGAGACGTCGAAGGGAAGAAGGTCTACGAGATCACCGACGCAGGCCGCAAGTTCCTCGAGGAGCATCGCGACGTGGTGGACGACATCTTCGAGCGCGTGCGCGACACCGTGGACCGCGCGCTCGGCGGCGCGATGGCCGACGTGAACCGCGCGGTGGGGCGGTTGATGCGGGCCGTGTACCGCGCGGGGTGGCGGGCGCGGGATGACGGGACGCGCCAGCAGCTCGTAGAGATCCTCAGCAAGACCCTCGCCGAGGTCGAAGGCCTCGCGAGCTAAAAAACCGAGCCCCCTTCTCCCGAAGGGGGCTCGCGCTGCAGCGGGCAGCCGCGTACTTATGGCCAGCCCTGCTTGCAGCCAACTGGACCACCCTTCTTGGAAACGGTCGCGTTGACCCAGTTCATCTGGACGAGCCAATCCCGTCCGCCCACGCTGATGTTCGCGGTAGAGCCGTTGCCCGTCGTGTAGGTCTGGCCGAACTGCCAGGCGCACTTGTCGGCGTTCTCCGCCCCGCTGGCATCGTACCACGCGTCGAGATTCTCGTCGGTGGTCGTTTCCTCGGTCTCGTGCGAGATCAGGTTCACCTCGGCGTCCGCCGCGATGTCATCGTTGGGCGACCCGCTAAGCGCCGAGCAGGCCCCCGGGTAGGCGGGGTCGACGGCGTAGGGCATCGCCGAGTACTTCACGTTGCGTCCGTCCGCGGCGATGTAGTAGCCGTGGTAGGCGCAGTAAACCGTCCCGAACCCGCCGCCCGGATTCACGCCGATTCCCGTGAACACGATGTAGAGCGTGCTCTCGTCGAACGTCAAGGCGCCGCTCGAGAAGCCCGCCTCGATCTGCGCGATGATAGCGTCGTCGCTGAGCGGGCTGTAGTCCGTGGGCGGGAGGTTGGTGTTGGACGCCCAGTATTGCGTGTA
>QHTX01000063.1:0-1402 GCA_003220975.1 Gemmatimonadota bacterium
AGCGCAAGCGCGGTGACGAGGAACGGGATCGCCAGCCCGAGCGAATAAGCGGCGAGCAGCGCCGTCCCCTGGGCGATGCTCGACGTGGCGGCGGCGAGCGTGAGGATCGCGCCGAGGATCGGGCCGATGCACGGCGTCCAGGCGGCGCCGAAGGTGATCCCCACGACGGCCGAACCCACGTACCCCACCGGCTTGTGGGCGAGCTGGACCTTGCGCTCCCGCAGCAGGAACGCCGGCCGCAGCACGCCGACCAGGTAGAGGCCGAACAGCAGCACGATCACGCCGCCGATCCGGCCGATCCACACCTGCGAGTGCAGCAGTACAGCGCCGAGCGCCGACGCCGTGGCGCCCAACGCGACGAAGACGAGCGCAAACCCCGTCACGAACCACCCGGCGTGGATCAGCGCGGTGCCGCGCCGGACCTCGAGCTCTTCGAGGGTAAGGCCCGTGAGGAACCCCACGTAGCTCGGAATGAGGGGCAAGACGCAGGGAGAGAGGAAGCTCAGCAGTCCGGCGACGAACGCGATGGCAAAGGAGGGCGTCACCCGCAGAAGCAGACCGCCGAGACCACGGTGGTCCAGCGGCCGTCGTCGCCGCACTCGGCGGTGGACGTGACGTTCATCGTGCGGACGATGTCGCCCGAGAGGAGCCACTGCTCGCGGCGCTCGTCCCAGGCCTTCTCGGGGTCGAACGGGACGCCGAGCACGGTGGCGAGCATGGACGCCGCGAGGTCCTCGGCGTACTCCCCTGACGTGACTTCGTTCTGGCCGTAGCTGTGATGCTCCGAGATGTAGCCGTGGTGGGACGGATCCGCCGGCATCGCGACGCCGATGGAGGCAGCCACGAGGCGGCTCGGCTCGTTGGTGGACGATTCCGCGATGACGGCGAACACCACCTGCCCGGGCTGCAGCATGGACAGCCCTTCTTCACGATCCACCAGCTCGCAATGGGGCGGGAAGATCGAGCTCACGCGCACGAGGTTGAAGTTGGCGAGATGGGCGTCCCGCAGCGCCATCTCGAAGCTCGTCAGTTTCTCCTTGTGCCGACCGACGCCTTTCGTGAGAAAGGCCTTGGTAGGCACGAACATTCGTGACTCGATCAACCCGTCACCTCCTTGCCTTCAAACCACACCGCCGGCCCCACGGCCACGGGGGGCTCCGGATCGCCCGTCCGCTCCGCCGCTTCCTGCATCACCCGGGCGATGACCTCGGCGGGCGAGAGCGCCGTCTCCCGCACCTCGACCTTCGACTGTCCCCGCTCCTTGCCGCGCACGACCAGCATGTAGCGCGCCGTGTAGACGCGCAACCGCGCTCCGCCGTCCGCGGCGCGGCACGTGACCACCGCCGTGCCCCACTCCCGGCCCTCGCGCTTGAGCGGCCGGAAGAGATAGATGGTGTCGATC
>QHTX01000063.1:1411-3831 GCA_003220975.1 Gemmatimonadota bacterium
CACGCGCGCGGCCACGGCCTCGGCGAGCTTCGCCCACCCGGGACCCCGGCCCGGCTCTACCGGAGGACGGTAGCCGGTGCCTGGACCTGCTCCCATCGCTCCACGTAGAACCGCAGGACGTGCATGAAGTCCTGGGCGTTCGTCACCACGCCGTACGCCTGGTGCGTGCCCCGATCGCGCAGCTTGTTGACCACGAACTCGGTCTGGTCCACGCAGATCGTGGTGAGCGGCCGCAGCTCGTCCGGCGTCGACGCGTCAACGAAGGCCGGCAGCATGTTACCGACCGCGATCGCGTGCAACGCCGTCGCGACGAACACCGCGAACGTCGCCTGCGTGGTGAACTGGCGCATGGCGTCTTGCGCCGCCAGCGTGTCGGACAGCACCTCCGGCAGCGGTCCGTCGTCGCGGATCGAGCCGGCCAGTACGAAGGGGACGCGCTGCGTGACGAGCGCGTGCATGATGCCGGCCGTGACGAGCCCCTGGCGCACGGCGGCGGCGATCCCGCCGGCGCCGCGGATCTGGTTGATCGCGCGCATGTGCAGCGCGTGCCCGCCCTCCACCCCCTCGCCCGAGCTCGACATGCCGAGCGTGGTGCCGAACAGCGCCGCCTCGAGATCGTGCACGGCGACGGCGTTGCCCCCGAGGAACGTTTGCACGTAGCCGTTCTTGATGAACCAGATCATGTCCTCGCGGGCGCGCGCATGCACGAGCGCGGGCCCCACGACCCAGATGATCCTGCCGCCCCGCTGCTTCTCCTCTCCCAACAGCTGGGCCAGCACGGCGTAATCGACGGGCCGCTCGCGCGACACCTCCGTCTGCATAAAGCCGAACTCGTTCGCGCTGTGGCTGCCGCCGAGGAAGCCCTCGGCATGCACGAAGATGCCCTGGCTGCCGTCCTCTTCCGTGCCGACGGCGACCGGCTGCCCCTTGCGCACCTTGCGCGGCTCCGTCACCACCAGGTCGCCGGTCGGGTGGAGCACGATGACGCAGTCCATCCGGGGCAGGCGGGGCCGACGCCAGGGGCCGGCCGCCTTGACGTAGGTCGGCAGGTTGGTGGTGGAAAAAAAGCCGTCGGGCAGGACCCCGTCGGCAGGCGCCGGCTCGAAGCGCGCGACGGGCGCCCCCGCGAGCGGCGGCGCATCGAAATCCGGGGGCCGATATTGAAAGCGGGGGCGGCTCACAGAGAGAGAAAGGTAATGCGGAACGCGGAATTCGGAACGACTTCCGCGTTCCGCGTTTCACAACAGCGTCACCGGATCGCGATCCACTACGACGACGGCGCGCGCCCGCGCGCCCCACGCCCGCACCACGCGCCCCAGGGCCCGTGGCTCCGACGCCTTCACCAGCACGTGCCAGCGCCACCGTCCCTTGAGCCGCTCGATGGGGCACGGCGCCGGGCCGAGCACAGTGAGCGCGCCGCCCAGCCGCTCCGCATTCGCGCGCGCGAGCCACGCCGCCACCCGCTCGGCGGCCTCCTGTGCCGCGATCGCGTCCTCGTGCGCGGCGACGAACCGTACGAGCCCGACCCACGGCGGATATGAGGGGTTGGGCGGCGCGCGCAGTGGCAGCTCGTGGACGGCGAACTCCGCCACCGAGTGCGCCGCCGCGGCCCGGATGGCGTGGTGCTCGGGCGCCCGCGTCTGGACGTACACCCGGCCCCCCTTGGGCCCCCGCCCGGCGCGTCCCGCCACCTGCGCCACGAGCTGGAACGTCCGCTCGGCGGCTCGGAAGTCCGGGAGGTGGAGCCCGGTGTCCGCGTCCACCACGCCCACCACGGTCACATTCGGAAAGTCGAGCCCCTTCGCGATCATCTGGGTGCCAAGCAGGATGTCGACCTTACCCTGTGCCACGCGCTCCAGGATGCGGTGGTGCGCCCACTTGGTGCTGGTCGTATCGAGGTCCATGCGCGCAATGCGCGCCTCCGGAAAGCGCAACGCCGTGAAGTGCTCGAGCTGCTGGGTGCCGAGCCCCCGCATCCGCTGCGTCGCCTTGCCGCACACCCGGCACGTGGTCGGGATCGGCTCCTCGTGCCCGCAGTAGTGGCAGCGCAGTGCCGGCGGTGTCTGGTGCACCGTGAGCGCGATGGCGCACTGCGGGCAGTCCCGCACGTCGCCGCAGGACGGGCACTGCAGGTACGTGGCGAAGCCGCGCCGGTTCAAGAGCAGGATGACCTGTTCCCCGCGGCCGAGGGCTCCCCGGACCGCGTCGTCGAGCGACTCGGTCCACGGCACGCCCCGTGCGTCCGCCACCCGGGGCGCCGTCCGCAGATCGATCACCTCGACCGGCGGCAGCGGCCACGCGCCGACGCGTCCAGGCAGCTCAAAGCGGGCGATCTTCCCCGTCGCCGCGAGGTGGAGCGTCTCGAGCGACGGCGTGGCGCTGCCGAGGATCACCCGCGCGCCCCCCCCCCCCCCCCCCCC
>QHTX01000063.1:3881-16145 GCA_003220975.1 Gemmatimonadota bacterium
TCCACCACGATCGCGGCGAGCCGCTGCACCGGCGCGAACACCGCGGACCGCGGGCCGACGGCCACGCGCCGCTCGCCGCGGTGCAGCGCACGCCACGCGTCCGCCCGCTCGCCGTCCGACAGGCCGGAGTGCAGCACCGCCACCTGGTCCCCGAACACGCCGCGCACCCGAGCCACCGTCTGGGGGGTGAGCGCGATCTCGGGCACCAGGAGGATCGCACCGTGGCCCGACGCCACCACGCTGCGAAGCACGTCCAGATAGACCAGCGTCTTTCCCGAGCCGGTCACGCCCTGCAGCAGGATCGGAGTCTCGACCGGCGTCCCCAGGATCCCCTCGACCACGCGGCGCTGGTCGGCAGTGAGCTCCGGCGGCGGCGGCGACGACAGCCCCGTGAACGGATCGCGCGCCCGGGGGACATCGGTGTAGCGCGCCAGGCCCTGTCGCACCAGCCCGTCGAGCGTCGCCGGGGAGAGCTTGAGCTGGGTCACGAGGTGGCGCAAAGGAGCGGAGCCGCCGAGCGCCTCCAGCGCCTCGTACGCGACACGCCGCTTGGGCGCGCGTCGAAAGGCGCGCTCGCGCTCGAGCAGCGACGGCAGCGCCGCGGCGAGCACCAGCACCCGCTCCGCGCGCTCGGCGGGCCCCGCCGGACGCTCGATGCTCCACAGCGCGCCCGGCAGGAGCGCGCGCAAGGCCAACCCCACGGGCGTGCCGTAGTAGCGGCTGATCCAGAGACCCAGTTCGAGCAGCGCGGGCCCGAGCGCCGGCGCGGCGTCGGGCGCCGCGACGATGGCCTTCGCCGCCACCGCGGGACCAGGGGGGGGCGCATCCACCCCGACGACGAGGCCAACCACGCGGCGCCGCTGCAGCGGCACCACCACCCGGGCTCCGGGCACGACCCGCCCGGCGAGCTCAGCCGGGATCTGGTAGGTGTAGGTGCGGGGAACCGGGATCGGGAGGACGACGGAGGCGAACCGGGGGGCTCTCCCCGCGCTCGCGCGCGGGGTCAGCAGCGGGTCTGACCCCGGGCGCAAGCCCGGGGTGTCCGGGATCGGCCCCCTCACCGCCGCCGGACGCCCAAGCCGGGCTCGCGGGGAAGCCGGATCTGCCCGCCGTCGATCGTGGCGCCGACGAACGGATCGTTCGCGGTCAGGGCCGCGCCGTCCAGGTCCGCCGCGTCGACCAGCGGCGTGAAATGCGCCGCCGCGGTGATGCCGAGCGAGGACTCGATCATGCACCCCACCATCACGAGCATCCCGTGCGCCCGGGCGGTTGCCACCATGCGCAGCGCTTCGCGCAGCGAGCCGCATTTCGCGAGCTTGATGTTGATCCCGTCCACGGCGCCAGCGAGTCGCGGGATGTCCGTGGCCACGATGCAGCTTTCGTCCACCACGACCGGGAGCACGCCCTTGCGCCGCACCGCGGCGATTCCCTCGAGGTCCTCCGGGGGCAGCGGCTGCTCCACGAACTCGACGCCGTATTCCTTCAGCACGGGGAGCATCGCAATCGCCCGCTCCCGGGTCCACCCCGCGTTCGCATCCACGCGGATCGGCTTGTCCGTCGCATCCCGAATCGTGCGCAGAATCTGCTCGTCCCGATCCGTGCCGAGCTTGATCTTGAGGATGGGGAAGGCCGAGGCCTCGGCGACCTTCTGGCGCATCTTCTCGGGCGTGTCGAGCCCGATCGTGAAGGATGAGCGCGGTGCCCGCGCCGGGTCGAGCCCCCACAGGCGCCAGACCGGTTGGTTGAGGCGCTTGCCGACGAGATCGTGCAGCGCCGCCGAGAGCGCCGCGCGCGCGGCCCCGTTCTGCGGGACCGCGTGCGCGAAGGCCGCTTCCGCCCCCTCGAGGTCGAACGGGTCCCGCGGCAGGTGGGGCTCGAGTCGCTTGAGCACCGTGAGCACGGTGTCCGCCGTCTCGCCGTAATAGCGCGACGGGTCCGCTTCGCCCCACCCCTCGACGCCGTCGCGATCCGTCAGTCGCACCCAGACGACGCGGTAGTCCTCGTCGCCCCCCCGGGCGATGACGAACGGGTGCTTGGTCTTGAGGGTGATCACTTCGGCGGAGAGCTTCAGAGGCATCGGGTCCGAGGGCGTGAGTGGAAAAGTATCCGTTTCACGACGCCAGCGCGCGTACGTGTGCCCGGACTCCGGCTGCCAGCAGATCGAGCCGATAGCCGCCCTCGAGCATGCCGACCACCGGCGCCGGCGCGACGCGCTCGCGCAACGCCGTGGTCCAGTCGGCCATGTCTTCGGGCGCGAGCGTGAACCCGCCCAACGGATCGCCGGCGAGCGAGTCGAACCCCGCCGACACGAGCAGCAGGTCGGGCCGGGTCCCCCGTCCCCAGCCGGCGAGCGCCGCGTCCACGGCGGCGAGCAGGTCGCGCACGTACGTGGCGCGCGGCAGCCCGGGCGGCCGCGGGACGTTGAACACATTCCCGACGCCGCGCTCGTCCTCGGCCCCGGTGCCGGGGTACCAGGGATACTGGTGCATCGAGACGTAGCAGACCGACGGGTCGCGCTCGACCAGCGCCTGGGTACCGTTGCCATGATGCACGTCCCAATCCACGATCAGCACGCGCGACTTGCCGAGCCGCTGCGCGTGGCGGGCGGCGACCACGACGTTGTTGACGAGACAGAACCCCATCGCCCGGGCGGCGAGCGCGTGATGCCCGGGCGGGCGCGTCGCGCCGAACGCGGTCCCCCGCGCGAGGCCGAGCTCGACCGCGTCGATCGCCACGCCCGCGGCCGCGAGCGCCGCTTCCCAGCTGGCGCCGCTCATCACCGTATCGGCGTCGAGCGCGCCACCGCCCGCCCGCGCCAGCCGCTCGAGCCCGTCCAGGTAGCGGGCGGGGTGCACCCGCTCGATCTGCTCGCGTGCCGCCGGGCGCGCCTCGCGCCATTCGACCACGCTGGCCAGGTCGGGGGCGCGCAGGGCGGCGAGCACCGCCTCGATCCGCTCCGGACGCTCGGGATGACCTGCACCGGGGTTGTGTAGGCGGCACGCGGGGTGCCAGACGACGCTGGTCGTCACCTAGTTGTGCAGGTGCTTGCCGTGCAGCAGATCCCTGATGGACTCGACTTCCGCCCGCATCTCGCGCCGCGCGCGCTCGAGCTCGGCCATGGCGCGCCGATAGCGCCGCCATCCGAGCACCACCAAGCCCGCGCCCACGACGCACACCGTCCCCCACACCACGAGCAGCGGCCGGTGGAGGCTCAACCCGCCGTAGCCGAGCAGCAGCCCATCGAGCACGAGGAATCCGACCGCGAACGTCGTGAGCGCGCGGCTCGGCGGGCGGTACGGCTTCATCGCACTGGCTGGCGCCGCGCGGGCAAGACGATGAACGCGGCGTTCGCGCCGGCGCCGAGCGCTCCGAGCGTCGTGGCCTCGTCGAGCACCTGGGCGCCACGGAACTTCACCACGTACGCCCCGGCATCCGCACTGCCGCGCCTCAGCGCCTCGGCGAGCGCCTGGCGCTTCAGGTCCGCCACCGTGGTGTCGGGCCCGACCGCGAGAAACACCTGGTCCCACACGTCGGTCACCATCACCCGCACGGCGAACCGGTCGGCCACCGCGGTCACGCGACCTCCACCGCGGACGCGAGCGGCAAGGTCGTGAAGAAGCGGTCCAGCGCCTGATCAAAGAACAACGTCGAGGCGCGCACGCGCGTCGGGCCGGCCGGGTCGGGCCAGGCGCTGATCACGAGCTCTTCCCCGCCCTGACCCCGCAGCACGACGAATTGCGACCCTTCCCGCTCCACAAACGCGGCGGCGTTGGGCACCCGCTCCGCGAAGAAGCTCTTGGCGCGCGCCAACACGTCCTGGGGAGGCAGCGATACGGTCGTCGAATGGATCATGTCCTCGGGAAAGATAGATGCCGCATCGAGCCCCGCAAAGCTGACAGCTGCCGTGCCAGCTTGGACGCGGCGGCTTGTCAGTTTGGCAAAACGGTGACTGGAAGAAAGCGGCACGCCGGTTGCACGGCGCCCCGGCGAGCCCAGGGCGGTCGCCCTGGGACGCAACACAGCATCACGAGCAAAAGGAGGCAATTGGTATGTTTCTCACCACTCGCAACCCAGACGTCCTGGGTCTCACGAACCGGGTGAACCGGTTGCTGAGCGACACCCTCGGCAGCTTCGACTGGCAGTTGCGCGACAGCGCGACGGCCGCCTGGGTGCCGCCGGTGGACATCCTCGAGGAGGCGGACGCGATCCGCATCATGGCGGAGGTCCCGGGAATCGACCCCAAGGACGTGAAGATCTCGGTCGAGGGTAACGTGCTCACGATCCACGGCACGAAGCAGCAGATCGCCGAGGAGCGCACTGAGCGGGTGCACCGTTACGAGCGGACCTACGGGGCGTTCGAGCGGACGTTCACGCTACCCGCGACGGTGGACGCCAACAACATCAAGGCCGGCTACGAGCACGGCGTCCTCACCGTGACGTTGCCGAAGGTGGAGCAGGCGAAGCCGCGGCAGATCGCGGTGCAGGTGGTTTCGAAGTAACTGCCGGGCGGCTAACCCCGGGCCGACGGCCCGGGGTCAGCCGCGCTCAGCATCCCTCGTAGCGTCTCCACAACCTCGGAATTCGGGACCGCGACCGCCCCCGCCTCGCGGGCGGCGCGCAGCAAGTCGGGTCGCACGTGCGAGCCGTACGCCAAGACCCGGATGCGTTTCACGGTCCAGGCCCGGATCCGGTCGGCCACACCGGCACCCTCGACGTCCAGCACCGCGATATCACACGCGGCCTCGTCCGCCGTCACGTCACCGCCCGCCGCCCGCACCACCGCCGCGAGCTTGGAGCGGAACACCAGATCCCTGGTGGCGAGGAACACGCGCTCAGCCATCGAGCGGCTCCACTCGCACGCGGTGCCCGACGGGCACGGGCCGCGCGGCACTACGAGCACCGCGTCTCCCGGCGGCGGCTCGGCCAGCCCTTCCAGGGTAAGGAAGGCGGGACGCCGCAGGCGGCCGGGCAGCGCCAAGCGATATCGGCGTCCGTGCCAGGCGACGTCCACCTGCTCCCCGCTCCCCGCTCCCTGCTCCCGTTCTATGAACACGTCGTCATCGACCTTGTACACGCCTGGGGCGACGACCTCGCCCGAGCGGTAGAACACCGGATCGAACAGTTGTCCCTCGTGTCGCTTGAAGTTCTCCTCGGCCGCCCAGTCGTAGGCCTCGAGCGCGCCCGCGTTGGCCCGCCACTCGAGGTGGTGGCGCAGCTCGTGTGCCAGTGTCTCCCACGTTTCGTGGCGCCAGTCAAACGGGCCGAGCCGGGCCAGCGCGACGAACGACCCGTGATACAGCACGACGCGCGACTGTAGGTCCGCGCCCGTCCCGGTCCACTCGAGGGGGATGCACTCGCCGAGGGTGTACACGTCGCCGCGCACGGACGGGATGGGGCACGGTCTCGCGACTGACTTCGACGGCCACGATGCCCTCGCGGAACTCAGGCGGCACGTCGCGCGCCAGGCGTTCGACCAGGGAGCGAAAGTCGTCCAGACGCAGGACTACCCCTTGACCCGTTCGCCCAGGTAGCTCACCACCCGGTCGGTGTGGATCCGCACCTGTTGCAGCGTGTCCCGATCCCGCACCGTGACCGTGGCGTCCGCGGTGGACTGGCCGTCGATCGTGATGCCGAACGGCGTGCCCGCCTCGTCCTGGCGGCGATAGCGCCGCCCGATCGAGCCTCCGTCGTCGTAGAACACGTTGTAATGCCGGCGCAGGTCGTCGTAGACGCGGCGGGCCAGCTCCGGCATGCCGTCCTTGTTCACCAGCGGGAACACCGCGGCCTTGAGGGGCGCGAGCGCGGGATGCAACCGCATCACGACGCGCTTCTCTCCCGCCACCTCTTCCTCGCCGTAGGCATCCACGAGGGTCACGAGCGCCGTCCGGTCGGCGCCCGCCGAGGTCTCGACCACGTACGGGACGAAGCGCTCGTTCGTGGCGGGATCCAGGTAGTCGAGCTTCTTGCCCGAGTACTCCTGGTGCCGCGACAGGTCGAAGTCCGTGCGGTTGTGGATTCCCTCGAACTCCTGCCACCCGAACGGGAACTCGTACTGGATGTCGTAGGCGTCCTTGGCGTAGTGCGCGAGCTCTTCCTTCGTATGCTGGTGGAACCGCAGCTTCTCCGGCCGGATCCCGAGCTCCACCAGCCACTTCATGCGCTCGTGACGCCAGAACTCGAACCACTCCTGGTCGGTGCCCGGCTTCACGAAGAATTGCATCTCCATCTGCTCGAACTCCCGCGTGCGAAAGGTGAAGTTCCCCGGCGTGATCTCGTTGCGGAACGCCTTCCCGATCTGCGCGATGCCGAACGGGATCTTCTGGCGTGAGGACTGGAGCACGTTGAGGTAGTTCACGTAGATGCCCTGCGCCGTCTCGGGTCGCAGGTACACCACCGCGGCGGCCTCCTCCACCGGCCCCATGAAGGTCTTGAACATGAGGTTGAACATCCGCGGCGCCGTGAGCGTGCCCCTGCTGCCGCACACGGGGCACTGCGCGTCGGGCTGGCCGGGTGTGCCCTTGATGCGGGGGTCGTCGGCGCGAAAGCGGTTCTTGCAATGCTTGCAGTCCACCAGCGGGTCCGTGAATCCCGCGACGTGGCCGGACGCCTCCCACACCCTGGGGTGCATGAGGATCGCGGCGTCGAGCCCTTCGATGTCTTCCCGCGCGTGGACCATCGAGCGCCACCAGCGCTCCTTGATGTTCTTCTTGAGCTCGACGCCCAGCGGCCCGTAGTCCCAGACTGAGCCCAGCCCGCCGTAGATCTCCGAGGATTGAAACACGAAGCCGCGCCGCTTGGCGAGCGACACGAGCTTGTCCATCACGTTGTCGGTAGAGGGCATAGAGGGCCGGAAAATAGACGCGCCGCTACGCCGCGGGCAACCCGAAGGCCTGGCGCACGGCCCGCCCGGCGAGCGCCGCGATCCCCGCCGCGTCGAGCATCCGTCCCTCCCCGTCGAGCGCGTGCAATCCGATCAGACCCTCGACCTTCCCCGCTACGACCGCCACGCGCTTCTTCGCGGCGTGCGCCCGCCGCACCACTTCACCCGACGCCTTTCCCACGAGCGACGTGCGATCGAACGACCCCTCTCCGGTGATCACCAGGTCGGCCTTGGCGAGCGCCGCGTCGAAGCCGACCCGCGACAGCACCCATTCCGACCCGGGCACGAGCTCCGCTTTGGCGAAGAAGACGAGCCCCGCGCCCAGCCCGCCCGCCGCGCCGCCCCCGGGCAGCGTCGCGAGATCGGGGCGCCCGTGCCGCGCCATCAGCTCGCCCAGACGCTCGAGGCCGCGCGTCAGGAGCTTCACCCCCTCGGGACCCGCACCCTTCTGCGGCCCGAACACCGGCGCGGCGCCGTCCGCGCCCACGAGCGGGGTGCGTACATCGGCGAGCGCGATCACCCGCGCCTCGAACGCCCAGCCGGCCGACAACTCCGCCACCGGCGCCAGGGTGCCACCCCCGTCGGGCAGCACCGCGCCCTCCGCGTCGCGGAACGTCCACCCCAGGCCGCGCGCCGCGCCGGTGCCCCCATCGACGGTGGCGGAGCCGCCGAGGCCCACCACCACCGTCTTCGCGCCCCGCTCCACCGCCTCCCAGATCAGCTCGCCCACGCCCCGGGTCGAGGCGTGGAGCGGATCCAGCTCCTCAGGCTTGAGCAGGGCGATGCCGCACGCGGTGGCGCTCTCGAAGATCGCGGTCTCAGCGTCCAGCCATCCCAACTCTCCGGACACCGGCTCGCCCAGCGGCCCCGTGACCTTCAATCGCTCGCGTAGCGAGCCCCGGGGCAGCACGGCGTCGAGCAGGCCATCGCCGCCATCCGAGAGCGGGCATTGCAGCACCGAGGCCTCCGGGAGCGCCTCCCGCACGCCGGCGGCAAGCGCCTCGGCCACCTGGCGAGGCCCCAGCGTCCCCTTGAACGCCGCCGGAGCGGCTAGTATCAGCGGCGACATGCCGCAATATGCGGTAAATCGTGCATTATGCTATATAAGATGACGAGGTCATGACCGGTATGTCGCGATGTGACGCCGCTTACGTTCGAGGCACCGTTCTTGCCTCACCCACCCTCCGGCAGATCTCTGCTCAGGGCAAACCGCCGGCGACGGCGGGACGCAAAGCCAAGGGGTCTCGCACTGCGAGACAGCCCGGCTGCCGGAGGTTCGAACCCGGCCCCACGCCCTGACACGAGAGCGCGGGGTTTTTTTCGTTTACCCGCGAGCACGGATTCGTCTCGCTCGCATCGGGTTCTAGGGCGCACGATGTCGGGCAGGCGATCACCCCCCAGGGGCAACTCTGGGGGGTTTGCTTTTGATGTGGTCGCAGATCCGCCCGCCGTGCTCCCGCCCGTTCTCGATGAAGATCTTGTTGGCGTCGAGGCCCGACGCCAGCACCCCGGCGATGTACACACCCGGCACGTTCGTCTGCATCGTCTCGCGGTCGTGCCGCGGCACACCGGTCGTCTCGTCCACGTCGACCCCGATCGCACGCAGCAGCGACAGGTCCGCCCGGTAGCCGGTGAGCGCGAGCACGAAGTCGGCGGGGAGGTTGTAGAACGCGGCGTCGCCGTCGGGGCGGATCACCACCTCGTCGGGCCGGATCTCGACCACGCGGCTGCACCACCGGACCGCGATGCTGCCCTCCTTCACGCGGTTGGTGATGTCGGGCAGAATCCAGGGTTTGACCCCGCGATCGAACTCGCCGAGGAAGTGCACCAGCGTCACTCGCGCGCCGACGCGGTGCAGCTCGAGGGCCGCTTCGACCGCGCTGTTCCCCCCGCCGACCACGACGACGCGCTGCTGCCAGTAGGGGTGGGCCTCGACGAAGAAGTGCGACACGTGCGCCAGCTCCTCGCCGGGCACGCCGAGCGGATTGGGCGACTCGAAGTAGCCCGTGGCGTAGATCAGATTCCGCGCCACGACCCGCTCCGGTTCGGTCTTCCCCGGGTGGTGCGCCGTCAGCTCGAAGCCGTCCCGGGCGCGGGCGACCCGCCGGACCTCATGGTACTGACGCACGTCGAGCTCGAAGTACTCCGCCACCTTGCGGTAGTAGGCGAGCGCCTCGCGCCGGCTCGGCTTCTCCGCGGCGGTGACGAACGGCACGCCGCCGATCTCCAGCTTCTCCGGCGTCGAGAAGAAGGTCATGTACAGGGGATACCGCATGAGGCTCGCTACGACGGGCCCCTTGTCGAACAGCGAGCACGTGAGGCGGGCCTGCTTCGCCGCCACACCCACGGCGAGCCCGCAGGGCCCGGCGCCGATTACCGCGAGGTCGAGCATCGCTGTCGCGTTGCTGTCACGTCACTTCGATGATCTGGTCGCGATGCGTGCCGACGCTCACGTACTGGATCGGCGCATGGGCGAGGTCCTGCAGCCGGTCCAGATAGGCCCGGGCGGGCGGGGGCAGATCGGCGAGCCGGCGCACGTCACTGAGCGACTTCTGCCAGCCGGGCAGGGCCTCGTATATAGGCGCGACGCGCCCCAGGCGTTCCACGTCGGCGGGCATCGCATCGCAGGGCTGGCCGTCGAGCCGATACCCGACGCAGACCGGGATCTCGGCAAAGGTATCGAGCACGTCGAGCTTGGTGACCGCGAGGCCCGTGAGGCCGTTCACCCGCACCGCGTAGCGCACGACGACGGCGTCGAACCAGCCGCAGCGCCGCGGCCGCCCCGTGGTCGCGCCGAACTCGTCCCCGAGCTCGCGGATCCGCTCGGCGAGGGCGGGCTCGGCCTCGGTGGGAAGCGGCCCGTTGCCGACGCGGGTGGTGTAGGCCTTGACCACGCCCACGACGGCGTCGATGGCGGTGGGGCCGATCCCGGCCCCGACCGCCGCCCCGCCGGCCGTGGTGTTGGACGACGTCACGTAGGGATAGGTCCCGTGGTCCACGTCGAGCAGCGCGCCCTGCGCTCCCTCGAGCAGCACCGATTCGCCCCGCTCGAGCGCCTCCCACACCACGCGCCCGGCGTCCACGGCGAGCGGCAGGAGGCGCGGCGCGAGTCGCTCGAGCAGCGCGATGTGCTCGCCCGCGTCCGCGCGCTCGGCGGAGCCGAGCAGACCGAGGAAGGCGTTCGCGGCCTCGACGCGTCCGCAGACGAGCTCCTTCGTCCGCCCGAGGTTGCGGAGGTCGCCCACGCGAATCCCGCGGCGGCCGTACTTGTCCTCGTAGGTCGGGCCGATGCCCCGCCCCGTCGTGCCGATCTTCTCGCGTTGCTCGCGGGCCCGGTCGAGCAGCTTGTGGAAGGGGAGCGTGAGGTGGGCGCGCTCCGACACGTACAGCTTGTGCTCCGTGCGGATGCCGCGTGACGTGAGGGCGTCGAGCTCCGTGAAGAGCGTCTCGGGATCCAACACGACGCCGTTCCCCACGATGCACACCGCGCCCTGCAGGATGCCCGAGGGGATCTGGTGCAGCACGAACTCGCCTGCGGTGGTGTGGACCGTGTGGCCCGCGTTCGCGCCGCCCTGATAGCGCACGACGAGGTCGGCGCGCTCGGCGAGCACGTCGACGATCTTCCCCTTGCCCTCGTCCCCCCATTGAGCGCCGACGACCACGACGCAGTGGATCTTGGGTCCGAACATGGCTCCTCAGGCGCTGGTCACCAAAAAAAAGGCCCCGGCGGCGCGGGGCGTTGGAGCATCCTCCGAGGAAAACTATCATGCCGCCACGAGCCGCGCCACCCGCTCACGGTCCGCCGCGACCACCGGCGCGAGCGGGGCCCGCACCGGCCCGCCGTACAGCCCGACTGCGTCCATGGCGGCCTTCACGCCGCCGGGCCCGAGTTTCCCGACGATCTCCCGGTCGAGCGGGACCAGCCGCTCCTGCAGCCGCCCGGCGCGCGCGCGATCGCCGGCGCGGAAGGCGCCGAGGACCTCGGCGCACAACGCGGCCGCGAAGCAGGCGACGGCGAGGATCCCGCCCTCGCACCCCAGCTCGAGCGCCGCATAGAGCAGGGCCCCGGAGCCCACGAAGACGGACCAGTCCGGCGCCGCGTCGCGGTAGGCCGCGAGGTTCTTCGCGTCGCCCGAGGAATCCTTCACCCCGACGATGTTGGGGTGGGCGGCGAGCCGCTGCAGCAGTCCCGCCGCGATGGGCAGATGCGTGTACTTCGGAATGTTGTAGACGAGCACCGGCACCGGGCTCGCGTCCGCGACGGCGCGAAAGTAATCGCCCAGGCTCGCGGGCGAGACGGCCGTCGAGAAATATCCGGGCGGACGCGCCAGCACCGCGTCCGCCCCCTCGGCGGCGGCGGCCCGCGTCAGCGCCACCGCCTGCCGGGTGGATTCGGCCCCCGTCCCGACCACGAGCCAGCTTTTGTCGGGCAGCACCTCCCGCACCCAGGCGACCATGCGCCGCTGCTCGTCCGCGTCGAGCAGCGCCGACTCGCCCGTCGACCCCGCGACGACGACGCCGTCGAGCCCGGCGGCGATGAGGCGTGACACGTTGTGCCGGAGATGGACGGGGGCGACGTCCCCGGTCGCGCTGTCGAACGGCGTCGTGATGGGGGCGAGCACCCCCGCGAGCTGCCGCTCGGTCACTGGCCCGGCAGCATGCTCGACAGGTCGTCCGTGAGGCCCGCCGGCCCATCGGCGGGCGCCGGCGCCGCGGAGGGGGCAGGAGGCGCGGGGGGCGCGGGGGGTGCGGGGGCCGCGCGGGGCGTCTCCGGCGCCGGGCTCGCCGCCGGCGGGCGTCGCCGCAGCGTGCGCATCTGGAGCTCGGAGTCGGCCGGTTTAGTGGCCGCGGTGCGGGCGGTCTCGTAGGCCACGGTGCCATCCGCCACGAGATCCATCAGATGCTGATCGAAGGTCTGCATGCCGTACTGATCGCGCGCGATGCGGATGTAGTCCTGCAGCTGCGAGGTCCGGTCCGGGTCCTTGATCAGATCCCGCACCGTGACGGTGCAGATCAGGATTTCGACGACTGCCGCCCGCCCGTGGCCGTCGGCCCGCGGCAGCAGCTGTTGGGAGACCACCGCCTGGAGCGTCTCCGCGAGCCGCATCCGCGCCATCTCCTGCTCTGCCACCGGGAACATGGCGACGATCCGGTTCACCGTGGTCACGGCGTCGGGCGTGTCCAGCGTCGAGATCACCAGGTGTCCCGTTTCGGCCGCTTTCATCGCGGTGCCGATGGTCTCCGGATCGCGCATTTCCCCGATCAGCAGCACGTCGGGATCCTGGCGCAGCGCCGCGCGCAGGCCGGCGCTGAAATCATCGGTGTCCACGCCGATCTCCCGCTGCGTCACGGAGCTGTTGATGTCACGGTGCAGAAACTCGATC
>QHTX01000063.1:16176-23078 GCA_003220975.1 Gemmatimonadota bacterium
TTGTGCTGCGTCTGGTTGATGTGATTCACGATCGCCGCCATCGTCGAGCTCTTCCCGGACCCGGTCACGCCGCTCACCAGGATCATCCCGCGCTCCGCGGAGGCGATGGTCGGGAGGATCGCGGGCAGGTGCAGCGTATCGAACGTCGGGATGTCGAACGGGATGACGCGCAGCACGACCATGAACGACGAGCGCTGCCGCAGGATGTTCACCCGGAAGCGGCCGACGCCGGGCATACCCCACGAGCAGTCGTAGTCGCGCAGCCGGTCCAACCGCGCCCGGTCCTCCTCGTTGGAGATCAGGTGCTGGGCGATCGCCCGCGTCTGCTCGGGCGTGAGGCGCTGCTTCGTGAGGGGCACCAGCTTGCCGTCCACCCGCGCCCGGAACACGTCGCCGGCCTTGATGTGCAGGTCCGAGGCGCCGCGGTCGATGGCGGCCTTGATGATCTGCTCGATGCCCCGCGGCTGCGTCACGGCCCCGCTGGCGCGCGGGCTCTTGGACTTCTCCTCCACTAGTATCCGGCCTCCGGGTCGACCACGTTGAGGAGCGGCGCCCCTGCAAGATAGCGGGTGATGTTGGCGACGATGAGCCCCGTTTCCCGCTCCCAGAAGCGCTGCGTGACCGCGGCCACGTGGGGGCTCACGAGCACGCGGGAGTGCCGCCACAGAGGATGGCCGCCGGGGAGCGGCTCCGCCGCGAACACGTCGAGCGCGGCGCCGCGGAGACGAGAGGCGTCAAGCAGGTCCAGCAACGCCGTCTCATCCAAGAGCGTCCCGCGAGATACGTTGACGACGATGGCGCCCTCGGGTAAGCGCTCGAGCACCTCGCGGGTCACAGCGCCTCGGGTCGCCGTAGTGTGGGGCGCCGCGATGACGAACGCGTCGCTCTCCGCGGCCAGCCGGGGCAGGTCCGCCGCACCGCCGACCCAGCGGGCGCCTGGAGGCCCGCCGCGCTCCGGCCGCCGCCGCACGCCCGCGACGCTCATCCCGAGCGCGAGGCCGCGGCGCGCGATGGCGCCCCCGATCCCGCCCAGGCCAAACACGCCGAGCCGCAGCTCCCCGAGCTCGCGCACCACGACCGCCCCGTCGGTGAACTCCGCCCGCGCCCACCGCTCCATCGCCTGGAACTCGCGCATCCGGTCGAGGCCTCGCGCGAAATAGGCCATGGCGGCGATTGCCCAGTCAGCGATCGGCTCGGCGTGCACCGCGGCCGAATTCGTGAGCACGATGCCGGTTCCCGCGACGTGGGGGAGGGTCGCGCCGATGCCGGCGGTGCCGCTGTGCGCCCAGCGGAGCGTCCCCCGCCCGGCGGCGACGACCCCGGCGGGGACGCCGTAGCCGAGATAGATCTCCGCGCCCCGCGCGGCCGCGGCGGCTTCCGGCGTGCCCGAGCCGCCGTCGTTGTCCGAGGCGGCCGGCGCGGCCACCTCCACGACCTCCCAGCCGCGACCCAGCGCTGCGCGAATTGCGGCCACCGCGGTCCCCGGCACGCGCCAGGCGGCCCGCGGCGAGGCGAGGTCGACCACGAGACGCCGCGTCACTCGCCCGTCGAGACCGTCCGCACGCTGGGGTGATGGAGCAGCGCGATCATCGCCTCGTCGTGCAGCCGCTTCGGCCCCCGCAGTGTGAAGTCGATCACCACGTCGACGTTCTCGCGGCGGCTCGCCTGCCGCTCGATGTCGAGCCCCGTGCGGCGCACGACCGTCTCGAGGTCCTCGAGCACCGTCGGGTCGGGGCGGGCGTGAATCGACAAGACCAGCTTCTCGACGCGGCCCAGGCCGGCCAGCACGATGACGACAGCCAACGTCGTTCCGACGCCTTCGAGGTAATAGCCGCTCCCAAGCGCGACGCCGATCGCGGCGACGACCCAGATCGTCGCCGCGCTCGTGAGCCCGACCACCGCCCCGCGCGCGTGCAGAATGGTCCCCGCCCCGATGAAGCCGACGCCGGTGACGATCTGCGCCGCGATGCGGGTCGGGTCGGCGTTCCCGCCGGCGAGCGAGACCGACAGTTTGGTGTACAGCACCGAGCCGATGCAGATCAGGATGTTCGTCCGCAGGCCGGCGGGCTTGCCGCCCAGCTCCCGCTCGAGGCCGATCGCGCCTCCGAACAGCGTGGCGAGGCTGAGCTGCAGAAACAGCTCCAGGCGGAACATCTCGACCATCTGCTGGACGAAGTGTTGCATCACGCTCCCCCCCCCTCTTCCGCGCCGTCCAGAAAGCCCATCCGGCGCCGCACCTGGAGCATGGTGCGGCGGGCGATGGCGCGCGCCTTCGCCGCGCCGGCGCGCAGCGTGTCCCGCACCTTGCGCGGCTCCGCCTGCAGCGCGCGCGCCCGCTCGCGGATGGGGGTGAGCGCGGCTATCATATTGTCCGCGAGCACCCGTTTGCAGTCGAGGCAGCCCCAGCCCGCCGTGCGGCAGTTGTGCGCCACGAGCTTCAGCGTGTCCGGCGGCGAAAAGCCCTGGTGGATCGTGAAGATGTTGCAGATGTCCGGATTGCCGGGGTCCCTCCGGGTGACGCGCGCCGGGTCCGTGGCGGCGGGCTTGAGCTTCTCCCAGATCGTTTCCGGCGTGTCGAACAGGCCGATGGTGTTGCCCAGGCTCTTCGACATCTTGGCCTGACCGTCGAGCCCGAGCACGCGTTTCGCGGTCGAGAGCAGCGCCTGCGGCTCGGGAAAGGCGAATCCGTCGGCGAACCGGGCGTTCCAGCGGCGCGCGATCTCCCGCATCAGCTCGAGGTGCTGGAGCTGGTCCTCGCCGACGGGCACGAGGGTCGCCTCGTACAGGAGCACGTCGGCGGCCTGGAGCACGGGGTAGTTCAAGAGCCCCGCCGGCACGCTCTCCTGGCGCTGCGCCTTGTCCTTGAACTGCGTCTGGCGCTCGAGCTCGCCGAGCGGCGTGACCGTGTTGAGCAGCCAGTTGAGCTCGGCGTGCTCGGGGACGTGCGACTGCACGAACACGATCGCACGCTCCGGGTCGAGGCCGGACGCGAACAGGCTGATCGCCATGTCGAGCGTCCGCTGGGAGAGGCTCGCCGCCTCGTATGCCTGGGTGATGGCGTGCAGGTCCACCACGCAGAACAGGCAGTCGTGTTGCTGCTGCAGCTTGACCCAATTCTGGACTGCGCCCAGGTAGTTGCCGATATGCAGCTCGCCCGAGGGCTGGATGCCGGAGAAGACACGCGCCATGGGCCCACAACCTACGCCGGGGGAGGTCGGGGCCGCAAGGTGCGAGAACTCAAAGACTTAGTCGATGTCGCGCGACGCGCCGCCGGCCGCGCCGCGGCCTACCTGCGCGGCGTCACGCCCGCGGCGGCCGCGGCGTGGATCGAGAAAGGGCGGCACGACTTCGTGACCGAGGCGGACCGCGGCGCCGAGACGCTGATCGCCGAGACCCTGACGCGAGACATTCCGGACTCGACGGTCGTGGGCGAGGAGCTG
This sequence comes from Gemmatimonadota bacterium, assembly GCA_003220975.1. Classification (GTDB taxonomy): domain Bacteria; phylum Gemmatimonadota; class Gemmatimonadetes; order Gemmatimonadales; family GWC2-71-9; genus AG41. The sequence goes on from QHTX01000063.1 coordinate 19,617, forward strand.
TCCCCCGGGAGCACGCCCGCTGGCGACGTCGTGTGGATCGTCGATCCGCTCGACGGCACGACGAACTTCCTCCACGGCTACCCGCAGTACGCGGTGTCGATCGGGTGCCTCGTGCGCGGCGAGCTGCGCCTCGGCGTCGTGCACGACGTGCCGCGCGACCTGGTGTACTGGGGTGCGACGGGCCACGGCGCCTGGCAGGGCGAGCGGCGGTTGGGCGTCTCGGCCCTCACGGAGCCGCGCCACGCGCTCGTCGGAACCGGCTTTCCGTTCAAGCAGCTCCCTGTGCTGCGCCGCTACCTGGATCAGTTCGCCGCGGTGATGGGGGCCGCGAGCGGCATCCGCCGGGCGGGGTCGGCGGCGCTCGACCTGACCGACGTCGCCGCCGGCCGCCTCGACGCGTTCTGGGAGCTGACGCTCGCGCCCTGGGACGTCGCCGGGGGGGTCGTGCTCGTCCGCGAGGCGGGCGGGAGCGTGACGACGCTCGAGGGCTCGGACGACGTGCTGCAGCACGGCTCGATCGTCGCCGGCAACCCGACGATGCACCGCTGGCTGCTCGATCTCGTGAGGAGCGCCTAGGTGCCCGCACCGCTCGTCGAGTGCGTCCCCAACTTCTCCGAGGGCCACAACTCGGGCACGCTCGACGCGCTCGAGGGGGCCATCACGGCGGTCCCCGGCGTCAAGCTGCTCGACGTCCAGGCGGACCCGGCCCATCATCGCTCCGTCTTCACCTTCGTCGCCCCGCCGGACGCGGCGCTCGAGGCCGCCCTGCGCGCCGTGCGTGTGGCGACCGAGCGGATCGACCTCACCAAGCACGCGGGCGAGCATCCCCGCATGGGTGCGACCGACGTCGTGCCCTTCGTCCCTGTGCGCGACGTGACAATGGACGACTGCGTCGCGCTCGCCCGGCGGCTGGGCGAGCGTGTCGCCGCCGAGCTCGAGATCCCCGTCTATCTCTACGCCCGGGCGGCGACCCGCCCCGAGCGCGAGCGACTCCCCGAGATCCGCAAGGGCGAGTTCGAGGGACTGCGCGACCGCATCGGCCGGGACCCCGCTGCGGACCCCGACTTCGGGCCCCGGCGCATCCATCCGACCGCGGGAGCGACCGCGATCGGCGCGCGACCGTTCCTCGTGGCCTTCAACATCTACCTCGATTCGAGCGACGTCGCGATCGCGAAGGAGATCGCGAAACAGATCCGCACCTCGAGCGGTGGGTTACCCGCCGTGCAGGCCTCGGGCTTCGAGGTGGCGGGTCAAGCGCAGGTGTCGATGAACCTGCTCGACATCGACACGACGTCGCCGGCGGCGGTGTTCGCCGCGGTCGCGCGGGAAGCGCGGGCGCGGGGCGTGGACGTCTTGAAGAGCGAGGTGGTGGGCCTCGTGCCGGAGCGGGCGATCCTCGGCGCCGCGGCGGCCGCCCTCAAGCTGCCGGACGCCGCCGACCACCTGCTCGAGGCGAAGATCCGGGCGGCGGAAGGCCCCACGCTCGACGGCTGGCTCGAGGAGCTGGCGGGCGGCGCGCCGGTCCCCGGTGGCGGCAGCGCCGCGGCGCTCGCCGGGGCGCTGGCGGGCGCGCTGGTGGCGATGGTGGCGCGCCTCACGACCGGCCGGAAGGCATACGCCGCCGTGCAGGGACGCGTCGCCGAGGCGGACGCGCTGCGCGCCCAGCTGCGCCGCCTGGTGGACGACGACGCGGCCGCGTACGCCCGCGTGAGTGCGGCCTACAAGCTTCCGAAGGATGCGCCCGGCCGGCGGCGCGCGGTGGACGAGGCGCTCGTCGGCGCGGCCCGGACGCCGCTCGCCATGGCGCGGGGCGCGGCGCGGCTCGCGGCACTGGCGGGCGAGATCGGGGCGATCGGGAACAAGAATGCGAGCTCCGATGCGAAGGTGGCGGCCGTGCTGGCCAGCGCGGCCCTCACCGGGGCGATAGAGAACGTGCGGGTGAACGTCGCATCGCTGTCCGAGCCGGGGCTCGGGCGGTCGCTGCTGGAGGAGGCGGAGCGGCTGCTAGCCGTCAGTCCGCCACGGTGAGAATCCGCGGTAGCCCGCCGTTCTCGACGATCGCTACCGTGTGCTCGAAGTGGGCGGACAGCGATCCGTCCTCGGTGACGACCGTCCACTTGTCCTCGAGGGTGCGGATCTCCGGGCCTCCGACGTTCACCATCGGCTCGATCGCGATGGTCATCCCGGGCATCAGCCGCGGGCCCCGCTTCGGCTTCCCGTAGTTCGGGATCTGCGGGTCTTCGTGGAACGACGACCCGATGCCGTGCCCTACCAGCTCGCGCACGACCGAGAACCCCGCGCCTTCCGCCACCTGCTGCACGGCGTGCCCGATGTCGCCGACGTGATTCCCGGCGCGCGCCTGGGCGACGCCGGCGCTCAACGCGTCCCGGGTGACCTGGAGGAGGCGCTGCGCTTCCGGGCTCACGGGGCCCACCGGGAACGTGGCGGCCGAGTCCGCGTGCAGGCCGTCGCGCCACACGCCCACGTCTACGCTCAGCAGGTCCCCTTCCTTGAGCACGCGCCTCGGGGACGGGATGCCGTGGACGACCTCCTGATTAATCGACGTGCACAGCGTGGCGGGGAAGTCGTACAGCCCCTTGAACGACGGCCGCGCGCCCGGGTGCGATCGGATGAAGTCCTCGGCCACGCGGTCGAGCTGCTCGGTGGACACCCCGGGGCGGACGTGCCGCGCGACGAGGGCGAGCGTCTCCGCGACGACGCGACCGGCGGCCGCCATCGTCTCGATCTCGCGCGGCGACTTGATGGTGATCATCGCCCGATGATGCGCCTGATCTCCCCGGCGATGTCGTCGACCGCGCCCGTCCCGGGCACCCGATGCACGATGCCGCGCTGCGCGTAGTGGGCGATCAAGGGGGCCGTGTCGCGCTGGTATACGTCGCCCTTCCGCGGCGGCGCGCCCCGTCATGCGGCGCACCAGCTCCTCCTCGGGCACGTCGAGCAGCAGGATGTGGTTCAGCCGCTGCCCGCGCTCCCCCAGCCTGCGGTCCACGAGCTCCGCCTGCGCGGCGGTGCGCGGGAAGCCGTCGAGCACGGCGCCCGTCCACGCCTCCGGCTTCGCCAGCTCTTCCTTGATCAGGTTGAGGATGACCGAGTCGGGGACGAGCTTGCCGTCGTCCATGAACTTCTTGGCTTCACGGCCGAGCGGGGTCGCCGCCTTCACCGCCGCCCGCAGCAGGTCGCCCGTCGTGATCTTGGGAAGACCGAGCCGCTCGGCGAGGATCTTTCCCTGGGTGCCCTTGCCCGAGCCCGGCGCGCCTAAGAGGAGGATGAACACCGCGAGCCTACATGTACCGCTGCCGGCCGCGGAACTTGACGCGCCCTTCCTTCATGAACCCGTCGTAATGGCGTAGCAGCAGGTGCTGCTGCACCTGCTGCACGGTATCGAGCGCGACGCCGACCACGATCAGCAGCGCGGTGCCGCCGAACCCGAACGGCATGTTG
>QHTX01000063.1:23114-23689 GCA_003220975.1 Gemmatimonadota bacterium
CGACGACCGTCAGGAAGATCGCGCCCGGCAGCGTGATGCGGGACAGCACGTCGTCGATGTAGTCCGCCGTCGCCGCGCCGGGCTTCACGCCCGGGATGAAGCCGCCCTGCTTCTTCAGGTTCTCGGCCAGGTCGACCGGGTTGAAGATGATCGACGTATAGAAATAGGCGAAGAAGACGATCAGGATGGCGCTCGACACGAGATACAACGGCTCGGTGACGCTGAAGTACCCCGCCAGGTTCTTGAGCGTCTGGTTCCCGCTGAAACTCGCGATCGTGCCCGGAACGATGATGAGCGACTGCGCGAAGATGATCGGCATCACCCCCGCCGAGTTGATGCGCAGCGGGATGAACGTCTTCTGCCCTTCGCGGATGCGGCCGCGACCCATCACCTTGCGCGGGATCTGGATGGGGATGCGGCGGGCCGCGACCGTGACGGCCACCGTGCCCGCCACGACCAGCCCCATGACCACGAGCACGAGCAACAGCTTCGGGAAGGTGAGCGACCGGGCCTTGAGCGCGTCGATGGTGCGGAGGGTCTCGGGCCAGATGCGCTCGATGATCGAGAAGAAGATG
>QHTX01000063.1:23823-24244 GCA_003220975.1 Gemmatimonadota bacterium
CCGAGGCCCGCGTGCGCCACCGCGCCGGGCAGCTGCTCGGTGAAGAGCGCGAAGCCGTACGCCTGGAACAGGCACAGCGCCACGGTGAGATAGCGCGTCCACTGGGTGAGCCTTTTCCGCCCCTCCTCGTCGCGCTGCATCTTCTCGATCACCGGGAACACCGGCCCCGCGAGCTGGAACACGATGCTCGCCGAGATGTACGGCATGATCCCGAGCGCGAAGACGGTGGCCCGGGAGAACCCGCCGCCGGCGAACAGATCGTACAGGGCGAAGAGGGTGCCCTGTGAGTTCTTCACGAAGTCCTGGAGCGCCTGCACGTTCACGCCCGGGGTCGCGATGTGCGCCCCGATGCGATAGATGAGCAGACAGAGGAGCGTGAAGAGGATCTTCTCCTTCAGCTCCGGGACCTTGAACAAGTTGG
>QHTX01000064.1:0-5683 GCA_003220975.1 Gemmatimonadota bacterium
CTTTTTCCAGCGGCTCATCGGCGTGACGGGGGTGGGCCCGAAGATCGCCATCGCGCTCATGTCGGCGCTGGGCGTGGAGCGTGGCGCCCGCGCCGTGAAGGAGCGCAACATCGGGCTGCTCGCCTCGGTGAGCGGCATCGGCAAGAAGACCGCCGAGCGGCTGGCGCTTGAACTGGCCGACAAGCTGGGCGAGTTGGAGGACGCGGCGAGTGCGACGACGCCGGCCGGCGGGGGCGGGGGGGGGAGCGGGGGGGGGGGCGCCGCGGCGGCGGCGCTGCAGGCGCTCGAGCGGCTCGGCTACGGCACCGCCGAGGCCGATCGGGCGCTACGCCAGGCCCTAGCGGCGGACGGCGGCGACACCGAGAGCCTGGTGCGCCGGGCCTTGCAACTTCTCACCCACGGATGACCATGACCACGGCGGAGTGGATTTGTACGCGCTGCGGCTCGACCAACCGGGTCCTCGTGCCCGACGGCGCGACGCAGGCGACCGACGAGTGCGTCACCTGCCATACGCGCCACGCGCTCGAGGCGGACGCGCGTCCGGTGCGCTGGCGCGCGCGGCCGCTGGGGAAGAAAGCCGCATGACGCCCGCCCGGGCGCAAATCACGACGCCCGAGGCCTTGCCCGACGAGCGCAGCGCCGACGCGGCGCTGCGCCCGTCCCGGCTCGACGAGTTCGTCGGCCAGGCGAAGGTCAAGGAGTCGCTCCAGATCGCCATCGACGCGGCGAAGCAGCGCCGCGAGCCGCTCGACCATGCGTTGTTCTTCGGACCCCCCGGCCTGGGCAAGACCACCCTCGCGCTGCTCATGGCCAAAGAGTTGAGCGTCGGCATCCGCACCACGTCCGGCCCGGTGCTGGAGCGCCCGGGCGACCTCGTCGGCTTACTCACGTCGCTCAAAGCGGGGGACATCCTCTTCATCGACGAGGTGCACCGCCTGCGCCCCGCGCTGGAGGAGTTCCTCTATCCCGCGATGGAGGAGTACCGGGTGGACGTGCGCGTCGCCGACGGGGTGCACGCCCAGACGATCCCGATGGCACTGGAGCGCTTCACGCTGATCGGGGCGACGACGCGGTTCGGCCTGCTCACGCCGCCCATGCGCGCGCGCTTCGGGCTGGTCGAGCGCCTGTCGTACTACCCACCCGACGACCTGGCGCAGATCCTCGGCCGCTCGGCGGGGATCCTCGGCGTCCCGGCCGACGCAGCCGGGATCGCCGAGATCGCGCGTCGCAGCCGCGGCACGCCGCGCGTCGCGAACCGGCTGCTCAAGCGCGTGCGCGACTACGCGCAGGTGCGCGCCGGCGGCAAGATCACCGCCCCGGTCGCGGCCGAAGCGCTGAAGCGACTTGACGTCGACGAGTTCGGCCTCGACGACATGGACGGACGGATCCTGAAGACGATCATCGAGCAGTTCGAGGGCGGCCCGGTGGGCCTGACCACCATCGCCGCCGCCGTGGGCGAGGACCCCGGCACCCTCGAAGAGGTGTACGAGCCGTTCCTGATGCAGCAGGGCTTCCTGGCCCGCACCGCGCGCGGCCGCTGCGCGACATCCAGCGCGTACAGGCATTTTGGCTTCACGCCGCCGAGGAGCGCGGAGCAGCCGACGATGTTTGACGGCTAGCACAATTGCGGATTGCGGATTTCGGATTGCGGATTCGAAGTGCGTCCGTCCAATCCGCAATCCACAATCCGAAATCCGCAATGGCCTTCCACGCCTCAGACTTCGACTACAGCCTGCCAGCCGAGCTCATCGCCCAGGATCCCCTTCCCGACCGCGCCGCGAGTCGCCTGCTGGTGCTCGAGCGGGCGAGCGGCGGGATCCGACACGCACGCTTTCCCGACATCGTCGACCTCGTCGCGGCCGAGGACGTCCTGGTCCTGAACGTCTCGCGGGTGATCCCCGCACGGTTACACGGGAAGCGGGACACGGGACGAGTCGCCGAGCTGCTGCTGGTGCGCGAGCTGCCGGACGGCACCTGGCTCGCGCTGGGTCATCCGGGGGGCAAGCTCAAGCCGAGACGACGCCTGACCGTCGGCGACGACAGCACGGTCGAGATCGTCGAGCCGCTCGGTGGGGGGCTCAGGCGCGTGCGTTTCGTCGGGGCGCTCGACGCGCGGGGCACCCTGGCGAAATACGGGGAGGTGCCACTCCCCCCGTACATCCGCCGGCCCCCGCGCGCCGACGATCGCGAGCGCTACCAGACCGTCTACGCGGCGCACGACGGCAGCGTCGCCGCGCCCACCGCGGGGCTGCACTTCACGCTTGAGCTGCTGGCGCGGCTCCGCGCGAAGGGCGTCGCCGTGGCCGAGCTCGATCTCCACGTCGGCCCCGGGACGTTCAAGCCCGTGCAGGTGGATGACGTGCGGCGCCACCGGATGGACTTGGAAGCGTATGTCGTGAGCAACCGGGCGGCGACGACCATCAACGGGAGACGGCAGGCGGGAGGGCGCATCTGGGCGGTCGGGACTACGGTCGCGCGCGCCCTGGAGACCTGCGCGGGCGAGGGCGGGCTCGTCACTCCGGGGGCCGGGCAAACGCGGCTGTTCATCCATCCCCCGTTTGCGTTCCGCGCCGTGGATCGCCTGCTCACCAATTTCCACTTGCCGCGTTCGACCCTGCTAATGTTGGTGTGCGCGTTCGGCGGCTACGAGCAGGTGATGCGAGCGTACGGTGAAGCGATCGAGAGGCGGTATCGGTTCTACAGTTATGGCGACGCGATGGCGGTCGTCTGATTTCGGATTGCGGATTGCGGATTGCGGATTGGACGCTCGACCTTCGATTCCGCAATCCGAAATCCGCAATCCGCAATAACGCGCGTGTTCGAATTCACGCTCGACGCGACCTCCGGCTCCGCCCGCGCCGGCACCCTCACCCTGCCCCACGGGACGGTCGAGACGCCGCTCTTCATGCCGGTCGGCACGCAGGGCACGGTGCGCGCCCTCTCGCCCAACGACCTCCGCGCCGCCGGCGCAACCATGGTGCTCGCGAACACCTACCACCTGCACGTGCGTCCGGGGGAGCACGTCGTGGAGCAGCTCGGGCGGCTGCACCGCTTCATGGGCTGGGACCGTCCGTTGCTCACCGACTCGGGAGGCTTCCAGGTATTCTCGCTCGAGGGGTTCCGTCGCGTGGACGAGGCGGGCGTCGAGTTCCAGAGCCACGTCGACGGCAGCCGCCGCACGCTCACGCCCGAGCGCGCCACGGAGATCCAGTGGACGCTGGGCGCCGATGTCGCGATGGCGTTCGACCACGTGGTGCCGGGAGGGGCGGACGAACCGACCGCGCGGGACGCCCTGGAGCGCACGTTGCGATGGTTGGAGCGGTGCGCGAGACGGCACAATGAGCTGAAGCAAGGCGACGGAATGACGGAAAGACGGAAGGGGGATGCACGGGAAGCGGCGGCGAGCGCGCCATCCCCTTTCCGTCCTTCCGTCCTTCCGTCGCAGTCTCAGACTCTCTGGCCCATCCTCCAAGGCGGCACGCACGTCGAGCTCCGCACCGAAGGCCTGCGACGCATCCTCGACCTCGGCTCCTGGACCGGGCTCGCGATCGGCGGCCTCTCGGTCGGGGAGCCGAAGCCCACGATGCACGCCATGCTCGAGGCGCTCGAGCCGCGCCTGCCCCGTCCGCTGCCGCGTTATCTTATGGGCGTCGGGTTTCCCGAGGACCTGGTGGCGGCGGTGGAGCGCGGGGTGGATCTGTTCGACTGCGTCGCCCCGACCCGCAACGGCCGCAACGGCTCCGCGTTCACGCCCGACGGTCCGGTGAACATCCGGAACGCCGAGCACCGCGAGGACCGGCGGCCGCTCGACGAAGGCTGCGATTGCGAGAGCTGCACCACGTTCTCCCGCGGCTACCTGCGCCACCTGTTCGTGGCGGAGGAGTTGCTGGGGTTGCGGCTGCTGTCGCTGCACAACGTTCGCTATCTGATCCGGCTCGCCGCCGAGATGCGGGCCGCGATCCGGCGGAACGCCTTCGGCGCATGGGCCGAGCAGTGGCGCCGCCGCTACCTGCAACCGAGATCCGCATGAGCCCGCACCACCTGTACGCCCTGCTCTTCGCCCCGTCGGGCCAGAACGCCGGCGGCGGCCTGGCCGTCTTCGTCATCCAGATCGGCGCGCTGATCGCGATCTTCTACTTCATGCTCATCCGCCCGCAACGCCGGCAGCAGGAGAAGCACCGCCAGCTGCTCGGCTCGCTGCAGCGGGGCGATCGCGTCGTCACGACGGGCGGCATCGTCGGCGAAGTCGTGCACCTGAAGGACGACGAGGTCACGATGAAGAGCGGCGAGTCGCGCTTCATCGTGCTGCGGGCGAACATCACGAACATCCTCAACCGCGAGGTCGAGGCCAAGCCCCAGTGACGATCCTGACGCTCCACCTGCTCGGCTCCCCGATGCTGCGGCAGCGCGCGGCCCCCGTCGCGACGGTGGACGATGCGGTGCGCCAGCTCGTCGACGACCTGTTCGAGACGATGGGGGCGGCGAAGGGGGACGGCCTCGCCGCGAACCAGGTCGGGAGCCCGCGCCGCGTGGCGGTGGTGGACGTCGGGGAGGACAACCCGCCGCCGCTCGTCCTCATCAACCCGCGCATCGTGCAGGCGAGCGACGCGACGGAGACCGCCGAAGAGGGCTGCCTCTCGATCCCGGACATGTACGGAGAGGTCGAGCGCCCGCTGGCCGTGACGCTCGAGGCGCTGGACCGCGACGGCCGGCCGTACCGCGTCGACGTCGCGGGCTTCAAGGCGCGCGCCGTGCAGCACGAAATCGATCACCTGGACGGCGTGCTGTTCCTCGACCACCTGAGCGCCGTGAAGCGCGGGCTCCTGCTCGCGAAGTGGAAGAAAGCCCGCAAGGGCCAGCCCGGCTATCTGAAGGAGGTGACGCCGGAGCCGGCGGGCGAGCTCTAGTGCGCGTCGTCTTCTTCGGGACGCCGGACTTCGCGGTCCCCTCCCTCGAAGCGCTGCTCGGCGAAGGCTTCGACGTCGTCGCCGCCGTCACACAACCGGACAAGCCGCAGGGCCGGTCGCGCTCAACCACCGTCGCACCACCCGTCAAGCTCGCGGCCGCGGAGGAAGGCGTCCCGGTGCTGCAGCCGGAGCGCCCCGCGGATCCCGCGTTCCTCGAGCGGATCCGTGGACTGGTGCCGGACGTCGGCGTCGTGGTCGCCTACGGCCACATCCTCGCCCCACCCCTGCTCGCCATTCCCCGACAGGGGATGATCAACGTCCACCCCTCGCTCCTGCCCGAGCTGCGGGGCGCGGCGCCGATCGAGTGGGCGATCATCAACGGGCTCGAGCAGACGGGCGTGACGATCATGCAGATGGACGCCGGGATGGACACGGGACCCATCCTGCACCAGATCCCCCATCACGTCGATGGGGACGTCACGGCCGGTGAGCTGGCGGAGCACCTCTCGGAAGTGGGCGCGCTGGCTCTGGTCGAGGTGCTGGCACTGCTCGGCCAGGACGGGGGCAGCGGCGGGCTCAAGCCCCGACCCCAGGACGAGGCCCGCGTCACGTACGCTCCCAAGCTGACGCGGGAGACCGCCCGCATTCACTGGGACGAGCCCGCCGAGCGGATCGCCCGGCTGATCCGCGGGCTCGACCCCAAGCCGGGCGCGTGGACCGAGCTCGAGGGACGCGAGGTGAAGCTGTTCGGCGCCCGCGTCGCGGAGGGCGACGGC
>QHTX01000064.1:5975-9339 GCA_003220975.1 Gemmatimonadota bacterium
TTACGAGCTCGCTAACGGCCTAACCGCCTATCCGCCTAGCCGCCTGTTCGTCAACGACCGCCTCGACGTCGCGCTCGGCGTGGAGGGGGGGGCCGAGGGCGTGCAGCTCCGACTGGACGGGCTCACGCCGGCGGACGCGCGCCGGCTCGGCCCCCACTGGTGGATCGGCGTGTCGGTGCACGACCTCGAGGAGGCTGGCGCCGCGCAGGCCGCCGGAGCCGACTATCTTCTAGTAGGGCCGGTGTACGCGACGGCCACGCACCCGGACCGCGCGCCGCTCGCGCCGGAGGATCTGGCGGCGATCGTAGCGCTCGGGCTTCCCGTCATCGCCATCGGCGGGGTGACGCCGGACCGGATTCCGGGGCTCCGGGCGGCCGGTGCGTACGGGGCGGCTGCGATCCGGGCCCTGTGGGACGCGGCCGATCCGGCGGGCGCGGCCCGGCGCATGCTGCAGGAGCTGCGGGGATGAACGACACGATCGACGTCACGGTGAACGGCGAGCGGCGCGCGGTGGCGCGAGGCGCCACCCTGCTCGAGCTGCTCCGCACGCTGGAGCTCGATCCGCGCGTCGTGGTCGTCGAGCACAACCGCGCGATCGTGCGCCGCCCGAAGCTCGGCGACGTGACGGTAGCTCCGGGCGACGCGATCGAGCTGGTGCATTTCGTCGGAGGGGGTTGAGGATGACGGCGGCCGTTGAGACGATTCGCGATGCGCCGTTCACCATCGGCGGACGCACCTTCCACTCGCGTCTCATGGTGGGAACCGGCAAGTACCGTGACAACGAGACGATGGTCCGGGCGATCGAGGCGTCGGGCGCCGAAATCGTCACCGTGGCGGTCCGGCGCGTGGACCTGGATCGGACCCGGGAAGCCGGGATCCTGTACCACCTCGATCCCAAGAAGTACTTCCTGCTCGCCAACACCGCGGGCTGCCACACTGCGGAAGACGCCGTTCGCTACGCGCGGCTCGCGCGCGAGGGGGGGGGGTTCAACGAATTCATTAAGCTCGAGGTCATCGGCGACCAGGAGACGCTGCTCGGACGCTCGCGAAGGACGGGTTCCAGGTACTCGCCTACACGAACGAGGACCTCGTCACCGCGTTGCGGCTCGAGGACGCGGGCTGCGCGGCGGTGATGCCGCTCGCCTCGCCCATCGGCAGCGGGCTCGGCTTGCTCAACCCCTACGGCGTCCGCACGATCAAGCACCGGCTCAAGGTGCCGGTCGTCGTGGACGCGGGCGTGGGGACCGCGTCGGACGCGTGCGTGACTATGGAGCAGGGCGTGGACGGCATCCTGATGAACACGGCGCTCGCTGCCGCGCGGGACCCCGTGGCCATGGCGCACGCCATGCGGCTCGCGGTCGAGGCGGGCCGGGTCGCCTACCTCGCGGGCCGGATGCCAAAGCGCGAGGTCGCCGTGCCGTCTTCCCCGCTCGAGGGGATGCTGGATTAAGAGCGCCACCGCCGCGCGGCGCGCGGCGCTGCAGATCCTCGAGGCCGTGCGCTCCGGCGCCACGTTCCAGACGGCGCGCGACCGGGTCCTCGGGGAGGAGTCACTCGCCGAGCGGGACCGGCGGCTCGCCCACGAGCTCGCCGCTGGCGTGCTGCGGCAGCGCGCCCGCCTCGATCGCTTGTTCTCACTCGCCACCACGGATTCCCGGCTCCACGATATCCTGCGGCTCGGCGCCTACCAGCTGCGCGCGCTGGCACGCGTACCCGCGTACGCCGCCGTGTCGACGAGCGTGGAGCTGGCCCGCGAAGCGGCGGGGGAGCCGGCCGCGCGGTTCGTCAATCAGGCGCTGCGGCGCCTTGCGAGAGCAGGGAGCGGGGAGCTGGGAGCAGGCGAGACCCACGCGCCATGGCTCGTCGCGCGCTGGCGGACGCACTTCGGCAACGAAGCAACTGACCGCTTGTTGGCCTGGAACGACTCGAAGCCGCGGCTCACACTCCAGCTGGCGCGCTGGGACGCCACGTTGTTGTCCCGTCGGCTCAAAGAAGCTGGCTACGGGGTACGAGAGGCGCCGTTCGGAGCGGGACTCCAGGTGACTGCTCCCAGCTCCCTGCTCCCTGCTCGCCTTCCGGGGTATGCAGAAGGTGGTTTTATCGTACAAGACCCCGCCCACGCGCTGTTGTGTCGTTACGCCGCGATTCCGCGGGGCGCGCTGGTATACGACGCTTGCGCCGCCCCCGGAGGGAAGGCGGTGACGCTCGAGCGGCTGGGAGCCCGGGTCGTGGCGGGCGACGCGCGGCGCGACCGGATCGGCCGGCTGGCCGAGACGGCGCGGCGCGCGGGAGTGGCGATCCGCATCGCCCTCGCCGATCTTCTGTCGGCGCCGTTCGCCGCGGGGACGCTCGATGCCGTTCTGGTGGACTCCCCCTGCTCCGCCACGGGGACCATGGCGCGCCACCCGGACGCCCGCTGGCGTGTGGCGGAGGGAACGATCGCGCGCGCCGCCCGCCGCCAGCTGGCGCTGCTCGCCGCGGCCGCGCCCTTGGTGAAGCGCGGCGGGCTGCTCATCTACGCGACGTGCTCGCTCGAGCCGGAGGAGGACAGCGAGATCGTGAACGAGTTCCTGGCGCGCCACCCGGCGTTCGCCCGCGCGCGTCCCGGCGCGGTGCCCGCCGAGCTGCTCACGGCAGAGGGCGACTTCCAGACCCTACCGCAGCACCACGCCGTGGACGGCGCGTACGCGGCGCGGCTGGTGCGGACCCTGTGATGCGGATCCGCCGCCACCTCGCGCCGCTCGGCGAATGGAGGCTGCCGGAGCTGGGTGCGCTCGGCGCCCGACGTTGGGGGCTCGCCCTGCTGGGCGCCGTGCTCGCGGGCTACCTCACGGCGTACCTGGTGCTGTTCCCGGCGCCGCTGCTGCACGGTCATCAGGTCGTCCCCCGCGTCCTGGGGTTGTCGCTCCCGGAGGCGTCGGTGCAGATCCGGAACGCCGGGCTCCAGGTCCAGGACGGCGGCTCCGAGCCGCACCCCACGGCGCCGCAGGGGACGGTGATCTGGCAGGACGCCCCGCCCGGCGTGAGCGCCCCCGCCGGGCTGCGGGTGACCCTGGTGTCGAGCGACGGCCCGCCCAAGATTCCGGTACCGGACGTGGCCGGGCTGGACGGGGACCTGGCGGAGCGGCTGATCGCGGCTGCGGGTCTGACGGTGAGCCAGGTGGAGTCGGTGCAGGCGGCCGCGCCGCGCGGCATCGCCATGGTGACGCGACCGCCCGCCACGAGCGTGCTGCCGCCGGGCGCGCCGGTGACGGTCGTGGTGAGCCGGGGGGCGCCTACGATCCCCGTGCCCGACCTGCTCGGGATGTCGCAGGCTGACGCTCGCACGCGGCTCGAGCTCGACGGCCTCCAGCTCGGCACCGTG
>QHTX01000064.1:9415-9656 GCA_003220975.1 Gemmatimonadota bacterium
GCCCGGCACAGTCGTGGACATCGTCGTGGCCCGGAGCCCACAATGACGAACGGCGGGAGGGGAGGGGGGGGCGGGGGGGGCAGGGGGGGCATCCGCATCGCGCCGAGCGTCCTGTCGGCGGATCTGACCCGGCTTGCCGAGCAGGTCGAGGGTGTGCTCGCGGGCGGTGCCGACTGGCTGCACGTGGACGTTATGGACGGCCGCTTCGTGCCGAACCTGACGTTCGGCGTGCCGATGATCG
>QHTX01000065.1:0-6095 GCA_003220975.1 Gemmatimonadota bacterium
ACACCGTGGGCCGCTGCCCGACGTAAGCGTAGACGCCGAACCGCTCCACGCCCATGCTCCCGGCGTCGAGGGCGTGGCTCAAGGTGAAGGCCGCGTCGTAGCTCGAGCCGGCCCCGACCCCTGCCTCGCCGTCCGTGCTGGTCAGCGCCGCCAGGCTGTAGCGGGTGTAGCTATTCGGTGAGTGCCCCATCAGCTCGACGCCGATCTGGTTGTCTCCGAGGCCGAAGTTGGTCCCGTCATTCAACGGAATGAAATGGTAGCTCTGGTACAAACCGCCGTTGTTCGACAAGAGAATGATGCGCTTTTCGGAGAGTAAGTTGTCCAGCTCGAACTTGCCGAGCTTGACGTTGGCCCAGGGCGAGTTGCCGAGGTTGTCGAACCGCACGAACGCGGTCTCGATGCCCGCGGTTCCGTCGGGGTCCAACGTCGGCACGAGGCCGAACGTGACGTCCTTGTTGAGCGTCCCGAGCATGAGGAAGTCGATGCCGGAGAGATCGAAGCCGGTCTGGGTGAGCGTCTTCTCGGCGCAGCAGCTCGAGGTCCCCGGCGTGGAATCCACGAGCTGTTTGGTCGTGCTCTCCAAATGGAATTGCGGCGTCGTCCGCAGCGCGAGCGGAATGTAGGCGTTGTTTTGAAAGATGGGAGAATCGCGATCGTTGCCGAGTTGGTAGCCCCGGTCCTTGAACGCCTGGCCGAACGCGTTCAGCTCGGGCCAGGCGGTGTGACACGCCGAACACGGCAGGTGGTACTTGCGCGCGAACGCCGGAATAACCGTGCGCTTGTGCACTTCGAGGGAGTACGCCGTGTAGGCTGGTTGGCGGCCACTGAGCACCGTGGCCGCGGCCACGCAGGCGCCGGTGAGGAACCACGACCACTGGGCGCCGCCCGTGCCCTTCAGGAACCACTTGACCATTCCCGCCTCCTCTGTAGCGCGGTTGTCGTCAACAGGCTGCTTCCGACCGGAATGGCGTGCTCCTGCGACTGCGAAGCTGCGTCAACCGGCGTCATTGTACGCCGGCCCCTACTCTTGTCAAGATCTTGTCAGGGTGGTGTCAGCGATTCGTGAAGGTTTCGATAAGGTTTCGATTGGAGACGTCGAGGGCGACGGTCGCCGTATCGTGGATCGGTGTGGCCACACGCGCTTCCTCAGCGAAGCGGGCGACGGCCCCGCTGAGGATATCGAGCTCGGTGGGTCCCCCGGCCTCGAGGTCGACCAGAAAGCTCGGCTTCATGGCGCCGGGCAAGCCATCGATCAGGGCCAGCACCCGTGCCGCCTCATTGTCGGGCAGCGCGATCCCGCGCGCCCGTGCCACGGCCACGACCTCGGCGACCGCGCGCTCCAGGAGGCGCCGCCCCAGCCGATGGGCGCGGAGCGGCCCCACGGCTGAGCGGGCGAGCCCGCACGCGGCGGCGAGCGCCGCGATGAACACGAACTTCTGCCACAGCTCCACTCGGATGTGATCGGAGGCGCGGGCGTCCACGCCGGCGTCGCGCAACGCCGCGGCGATGCGACCGGCGCGCTCCGTGATCCGCCCGTCGAATTCCCCCACGATGACGATCTGCAGGGGACCGCGTCGCTCCACGACGCCAGGCGCAATGCGAACCGCGCCGATCGTCGTGAGGCCTCCGACCACGGCGGCCGGAGGCACGCCGAGCTGCGCGAGGCGCTCGGCGGTCTCGACTCCATTGAGCAGCGGCACGATGGCGGTCCCCTGTTGCGCGCAGTGTCGCACGACGGGGGCGATGCCCTCGAGCGAGTAACTCTTCACGGCGAGGAGGGCGAAGTCGGCGGATCCGAGTGCCTCCACCCGGTCCGTAGCGGTCACACGCGCCTGGAACGTGCCCTCGGGCGTCCTGATCTCGAGGCCGCGCTCGCGCAGCGCCGCGAGCGTGGCTCCGCGGGCGAAGCACGTCACCTCATGGCCGGCACGCGCGAGCTGTCCGCCGTAGTAGGCGCCGACCGCGCCGGCGCCCAGCACCACGACTTTCACCGGGGGATGAGCCCTAGCTCACCGCGAGACCGCCGCGGGCTCCTCGTCGACGATCTTCGTGCCGAGCACCTGGAGGAACTTGGCGATCCATGCCGGATGGGCCGGCCACGCCGGAGCGGTCACGAGGTTGCCGTCCGCCACCGCCTGGTCGATGCCGATATCGGCGTACTCGGCGCCGGCGAGTCTCACCTCGGGCGCCACAGCCGGGTAGGCCGAAACCGTGCGCCCTTTCACCACGCCGGCGGCGGTGAGGATCTGCGCGCCATGGCAGATCGCCGCGACGGGTTTGTCCTCGGCGAAGAAGTGGCGCACGGTGCCCAGCAGCGCCTCGTTCAGCCGCAGGTACTCCGGCGCGCGGCCGCCGGCAATCATCAGGGCGTCATAGCGCTCGGGCCGCACGTCGGCGAAGGTGGCGTTGAGGGTGAAGTCGTGCCCCCGCTTCTCCGTGTACGTCTGATCGCCTTCGAAGTCGTGAATGGCGGTGCGGATCTTGTCCCCGGCCTTCTTCCCTGGACACACGGCGTGGACGGTGTGTCCCACGGCGAGGAGGGCTTGGAACGGCACCATGACTTCGTAGTCTTCCGCGAAGTCTCCGACCAGCATCAGGATCGTCTTTGCCATGGGGCCACCTACTTTCTCGAGGGTGTGATATCGGTCACTGGAAGATCCCAGTGAGCCAGTAAGATCTCGAACCGCCGCTGTTCCTCGCGCTTGTACGTCTCCTGGTCCGGCCAGAGCTCACGGATCCAGGATTCTTCCTGTGGATTCGCTGTGGTCGCCACGGTTGAGTTCTTGAATTTGATCGTCACGCGATAATCCCAGCGCGCGTCTTCCGTCATGTGGTTGGCGGGGGTTTCGATCCTTACGGAAATCATGCGCCCACTCTCCACAACCTTTCTGAGCAGCGGGTAGTGGTTCTTGAGGAACAGTTGCAGGAACTCCTGCTGGTGCCCCCATTGCGTCTTGTAGTAGTACTCCATCGTGTAGGGCTGGTCGGTGGCAACTTGGGGCGGAGCACCCTGGGCGAGCAGGGGCCGCGCGAATAGTGAAAGCAACAGCGCGGTCAGAACGTTCCTCATCGATCCTCCGAAGGTTCGGCAGGCCTGCGACGACGGAGCCCCGGCCACCGTGCAAACCGATGCCCGGGGCTCACCGGCGCCAGAGCTTCGGACCCTAGCGCTGCGGGCCCACTCGGCGCGTTTCCGGTCCCCGCGCCAGCAGCCGTTCGGCGAAGTCCAGGCGCTCCTGCGTCTCGCTCAGCTCCTGCCGCAGCGTGTTCAACTCGGCTTCGAGCGCTTCGAGCCGAGCGGGGAGCTCCTCGCGTAGCTCCGCAATTGCCGGATCGGGAGGGGCGACGACGGGCGGGCGGCCTTCCAGCCGCTTCGCGAGGGCGCTCGCAAAGCGCAAGATGATCGAGCTGACGGCGATGACGCCGATAACCGCGATGACCATCGGGAAGGCTTCGTGCATCGCATCGACTCCTACTTGGTACCAGGCTGCGACCCTCGCGGGCTGATTACGCTTGTTGATCTCAGATCGTGTCAAAACTCAGCGACAAGCCGCCAATTCGCCAGGCCATCCCACCGGCTGCGTTGGCCGGTGTGCATGTCACTCGCGGGGGCTCTTCACACCAGCAAGCAGGGCCCGCCTGCCGCATTCCCGCCCCTCGGTGCCGCGAGAACGCCCTAACCAACCCCATACCTGGATGTATACTTGTACTCCCAACAGGTGGTCCTGATGAACTCGCTGCCCGTCCCTCTCTCCCCCACCTGCGGAGGTGTGCCTATGCACCGCGTTCTCAAACTCTCCGTTGCCGGCCTCCTCGTCGCCGCGCCGGCCTGTTACCACGCCACCGTCGACACGGGTCTGGCCCCGTCCTCGGTCGTGGTCGAGAAAAGCTGGGCGTCGGGGTGGATCGGCGGACTTGTGCCGCCGAGCACGGTCGAAACAGCGTCCCAGTGCCCCCATGGTGCTGCGAAGGTCGAGACAAAGCACAGCTTTCTGAACATGCTTGTGGGCGCCTTGACGGGCGGCATTTACTCACCGATGTCGATCAAGGTTACGTGCGCCCAGGCCGGCCGCGCCTTCCTTTCCCCCACCGGGCCGACTATCGACGTCGGGGCGAACGCGACACCAGAGCAGATTCGCGACGCGGTCAGCCGTGCGGCTAACCTCTCCTTGCGCACGGGCGAGCCGGTGTACATCGAGTATTAGCAAGCCCACGGGCAGCGTGCGGACTAGGGCGCATCGACAAGGTGCGCCCTCTTGTTACCGGGCGCCGTCCGGCCCGTCCAAACGACGAAGCCCCGACACGCTAGAACCGATGTCGGGGCCGTCGCTTATGCTCGATGGGCCTGAGTGGAGTTGAACCACTGACCTCACGCTTATCAGGCGTGCGCTCTAACCACCTGAGCTACAGGCCCTGCCGTGCTCACTCCCAATCCCGCCGCGGTCCCTTCCGCGGTCGGAACTCCTCGTCCTCTTCGTCGTCGAACTCGTCGTCCAGGTCGTCGTACTCGTCCAGGTCGTCCAGGTCCTCCTCGTCAAGCTCGTCCTCGTCCAGGTCGTCGTCGAAGTCCTCGTCCAGGTCCTTGTCCTCTTCGAAGTCTCCGAACTCTTCGTCGACACTGTCGCCGCGGCGCTTGAGCGGCCAGTCCGACGTCTCACGGGACAACATTGTCACCCCCAGCTAGGGTTAGGATTGAAGGTGAACGAGCCTTCCGGTTCCGCCCCCCCCCCCGCTACGACTCCTCCGCCGCCCGCGCGGTGCGGGCCAGCTTGCGACGCTCCGTGGCGCCCAGCGCGCGCTTGCGCAGCCGGATGGACGACGGCGTCACCTCGATCAATTCGTCGTCCTCGATGTATTCGAGCGCCAGCTCCAGCGTCACCTGCCGCGGCGGCTCCAACACAATCATCTCGTCCGACGCGGTCGTCCGCATGTTCGTGAGCTTCTTCTCCTTCGACGGGTTGACGTCCATGTCCCCCGTCCGCGCGCTCTCCCCGACGATCATCCCCTCGTACACCGCATCACCCGGCTTCACGAACATGGTTCCACGCTCCTGCAGGTTGAAGAGCGCGTACGCCACCGCCACCCCCTCCCGGTCCGCCACCATCACCCCCCGGCTCCGTCCCGACAACGGCCCCGCCCAGGGGCCGTACTGGAAGAAGCGGTGATGCATGACTCCCGTTCCTCGGGTGTCCGTCAAGAACTCCGACCGGTAGCCGAGCAACCCCCGCGCCGGGATCTTGAAGCGCATCCGGACCGTCCCCACGCCCGGGTTGCGCAGGTCGAGCAGCTCCGCCCGCCGGGGTCCGAGCTTCTCCATCACCACGCCCAGGTACCCCTCCGGACAGTCGATCATCAGCTCCTCGTACGGCTCGAGCCGCTCCCCGTGCGGCCCCTCCCGCGGAATGATGCGCGGGCGGCTCACCTGGAACTCGTACCCCTCGCGCCGCATCGTCTCCATCAGGATGCCGAGGTGCAGCTCCCCGCGCCCCGAGACGGTAAACGTCTGGGGGTCGTCCGTCTCCTCCACACGCAGCGCGACGTTGCGCTCGAGCTCCCTGAAGAGCCGCTCCCGCAGCTGCCGGCCGGTGACGAACTTCCCCTCCCGCCCCGCGAACGGCGCGTCGTTCACCTTGCAGTCCACCGAGATCGTCGGTTCCTCGACGGCGATCCCCGCGAGGCGCTCGAGGTAGTCGGGCGCCGTCACCGTCTTCCCGATCTCGACGCCGACGAGCCCTGCCAGCGCCACGATGTTCCCCGCCGCCGCCTCCTCGAGCTCCACCCGCTCGAGCCCCTCGAACCCGAACAGCTTCACCACCCGGGCCTGCTCGTACAGCCCTTCCCCCACAGGACCGGGCTCGCCCAGGGGAAGTAACGCGACGGTGTCGCCCACCCGCACCCGGCCCCGCTCGATCCGCCCGATCGCGATCCGCCCCAGATAAGAGGAATAGTCGAGCGTGGACACGAGCATCTGGAACGGCCCCTCGGGGTCGGCCTGGGGCGCGGGGATCGTGTCCAGGATCGTCTGGAACAGGGGCCGCAGGTCCGTCCCCGGCGCCTTCAGGTCGAACGTCGCGGTGCCGGCGCGGCTCGACGTA
>QHTX01000065.1:6143-8928 GCA_003220975.1 Gemmatimonadota bacterium
GAACAGCTGCAACACCTCGTCGTGCACCCGCAACGGCTCGGCGTCCTGCCGGTCGATCTTGTTCACCAGCACGATCGGCTTCAGGCCCAGCGCCAGCGCCTTCCCCGCCACGAAGCGCGTCTGCGGCATCGGTCCCTCGGCGGCATCCACCAGCAACAGGAACCCGTCCACCATGCGGAGGATCCGTTCCACCTCGCCCCCGAAGTCGGCGTGCCCCGGGGTGTCCACGATGTTGATCTTGGTGTCGCCCCAGCGCACGGCGGTGTTTTTCGACAGGATCGTGATCCCGCGCTCGCGCTCCAGCGGGTTCGAGTCCATGACGCGCTCGTTCACCTGCTGGTTGGCGCGGAACACCCCCGCCTGGCGGAGCATCTGGTCCACAAGCGTGGTCTTCCCGTGGTCCACGTGGGCAATGATGGCGATGTTGCGGATCTGCAAGGGGCTACGTCCTGACGGCGCCTATGGTGCCTGTAATGAGGGCCGCAGTATAGGAAGGTGCCTCCGAAAACACAAGCGGCGGCGTCACACCACTATTCGCAGGTCGGGTCCCGCTCCATTTGCACCGTCACGTGCCTGATCCCCATTCCCCCGAGGCGCTGCTGCACGGCCTCGAGCACGCGCTGGTTGTCGGCGGGGTTCTGCACCACGAGATGACCGCTCATCGCGATCACGCCGCTCGTCACGGTCCAGACGTGCAGGTCGTGCACCGACGCGACCCCGGGCACTGAAGCGATGCGGTCGTGCACGTCCGAGAGGGGGATGTGGGCGGGAGCCGCTTCGAGCAGGACGTCGGCGCTCTCCTTCACGAGCCGCCACGCGCTGCCCAGGATCAGGACCGAGATGAACAGCGAGATGAGCGGGTCCGCCTCGACCCAGCCGGTCGCCAGGATGATCACGCCGGCGGCGAGGGCGCCGAGCGAGCCCAGCAGATCACTGAAGATGTGGAGGTACGCGCCCCGCTGGTTGAGGGAATGGTCGTGCCCGCGGTGCAGGATCGCGGTCCCGGCGGCGTTCGCGGTGAGGCCGATCGCCGCCACGATCACGAGCAGCGCGCCGTGCACGGCGGGCGGTGTGCGGAACCGGTGGTACGCCTCGAGGGCGATGCCGAGCGAGATGACGATCAGCACTGCGCCGTTCACGAGCGCCGCGAGGATCTCGAGCCGCAGCAGCCCGAAGGTGCGCTCCGCCGTGGCGGGGCGCTGGGCGAGATAGGCGACGGCGAGCGAGAGGCCGATCGCGGCCACGTCCGCGAGCATGTGTCCCGCGTCGGCGAGCAGCGCGAGGGAGTGGGCGAGCCAGCCGCCGATCGCCTCCGCGATCATCACGCCGGCCGTGATGGCGAGCACCGTCTGCATCCGGCGCCGGCTCTCGAGCCGCGAGGGGACGCGGTGGGTGCATTGGACGTCGAGAGGGAGCCGGGAGCCGTGAGCGGGGAGCGGCACGCTCCGATCGGAAGCGGTCATCGCACCGTCAGGAACCGCTCCCGGCTCCCCGCTCTCCGCGAACTCGTATTGCCTCCGCGTGCCCGTACAGGCCCTCCGCTTCCGCCAGGGCGATAATGTGCTCCGCGTCCTGCGCCAGCCGCTTCGGCGCGTAGGCGATCACGCTGGTCCGTTTCACGAAGTCGTACACGCCCAACGGCGAAACATATCGGGCCGTTCCCGCGGTGGGCAACACATGCGACGGCCCGGCGACGTAGTCGCCCACGGGCTCCGGCGTCGCGCCGCCCACGAAGATCGCGCCCGCATGGCGGATCCGCTCGACCAGGGGCCAGGGGTCCCCCCCCACTAGGAGCTCGACGTGCTCGGGCGCCCGCCGGTTCGCGACCTCCACCGCAGCATCCAGATCCGGCACGACGACGACCACGCCGTGATCCGCCAGCGACCGCTCGACGATCACCCGCCTGGGCGAGCGCGCCACCTGGCGCGCCAGCTCCCCTGGCAGCGCGTCCGCGAGCCGCGCGCTCGTGGTGACGCACCACGCGCTCGCGTCCTCGTCGTGTTCCGCCTGGGCGATGAGATCGGCGGCGACCGCCCGCACGTCGCCTGCCTCGTCCGCGATCACCAGCACCTCCGTGGGCCCGGCCAGCATGTCGATCCCCACGATCCCGCCCCCCGCCAGCTGCCGTTTCGCCTCCGTCACGAAGCGGTTCCCCGGTCCGACGATCTTGTCCACCCGCGGCACCGTGCGCGTCCCGAAGGCGAGCGCCGCGATCGCCTGCGCCCCGCCCACGCGAAACACCCGCGTCACTCCGGCGAGCCGGGCCGCCGCGAGCACCACGTCCGGTGTGCCCCCCGGCGGGGTGACCATGACGATCTCCGGCACACCCGCCACGACGGCCGGCACCGTATTCATTATTACTGTGGAGGGGTAGGCGGCCTTGCCGCCCGGCACGTACACCCCGACCCGCTCGAGCGGCACGACGCGCATCCCGAGCGCCGTGCCCTCCGCGTCGCGCTCCAGGAAGCCGGGTTCGACCTGCTTCTCGTGATAGGCGCGGACGCGGGCCGCGGCGAGCTCGAGCGCCGCCCGGAGCGCGCGGGGGATGCGTGCGAGCGCCTCCTCACACCGGGCGCCCGAAACCTCCCACTGTTCCGGCGCCAGCTCCACGCCGTCCAGGCGCCGCGCGTGGTCCACGACCGCGGCGTCGCCCCGGGCCCGGACATCCTCGATGATGGCGCGCACGGCCGTCGCCGTCTCGGGATCCGCAGCGGCGCCGCGCGTCGGCAGATACGGCGCCAGTACGTCGAACGGCGGCGCTTGAAGTCGAGTTACCACTGGGTAT
>QHTX01000066.1:0-2391 GCA_003220975.1 Gemmatimonadota bacterium
ATTCGTGTTCACCGCCGAAACCCCCATGGCGCTTCTCCTACAGCACGCCCAGACGCCACCGACGCCTCCATCAGCCCGGACGGACCTGCCGATTCCCCGGGCACTCGATGACCTCGTGCTATCCTGTCTGGCAAAGGACCCGGCGAATCGACCGCAGTCCGCCAGAGAACTGTCGCTTCAGCTGGCCGAGGTGGAAGGCGCGAGCGCCTGGACCCAGGAGCGGGCGCGGGAGTGGTGGGCGATGCACCAGCCGGCGCTGCCTTAAGGACGGGAACGCCCAGCGGCCTGTGCGAACAGCGTATCGAACGCGGCCGCCACGCGCCGGCGCACGACTTCGGCGGCATCGATCGGCGCCCGCAGCGGCGCGCCCACCGGGTCGAGCACGTGCCGCACCGTCCCCCGTTCCGCGTCGATGATCTGGACCTGGAACCGGACCGAGTCGCCATGCTTGTAGTAGGAGCCCGCTACGAGCGTCCCGGCGCCGGTCTTCCTTGCCAGCGCCTCGACCGCGGCGACGTCGAGATGATGCCCGCTCTCGACCGCCGGCACCACCTCCACGGCGCCGCTGCGGGCGAGCTCCTGGGTGACCCAATCGGCTGCCATGTGACCGAGCGACGCGAGCGCCGGGTCGCCCGTCAGGTCCTCGAAACCGGTGACGACGACCCGCCGGGGATCGATGGCCCGCCCCCGGTGCGCGAACAGCACGACTCCTGCAGCGGCCAGCACCACGACCGCAGCACCCGCGAGCAGTGACGCTTTGACGCCTATTCGCGGGATCCAAGCGCCCTTCCCGAGCGGCCGGACCACGGCGCCCTGCAGACGGGCCGCAAACTCGTCCACGCTCGCGAAGCGCGCCCCCGGCTGCGCGGCAAGCGCCCGGGACATGGCGTCGGTGATGAGTCGGGCGGTGCGCGGGCCGACTCGCTGGGCACGCAGGCTGTGGTCCAGCGCCGCATGTCCTGGTGCGGAGCCTTCGGCCACGTCCAGCAGCGGGGGCTGGCCGACGAGCATCTCGAACAGCACGCATGCCAGGCTGTAGACGTCCGTCCGGGCGTCGATCGCCCGGCTGCCGGCGAGCTGTTCGGGGCTCATGTACGCGGGCGAGCCGACCGGCTGACCGACATCGGTCAGGGTCTGGACACCGGCCGCGCTGACCGCCCGCGCGATCCCGAAGTCCGCGACCAAGGCACTGCGACCCGAAAGCAGGATGTTCTCCGGCTTGACGTCGCGGTGGATCACCCCGTGCGCGTGTGCGTAGCTGAGCCCATCCGCCACCTGGAATGTGATGTGTAGCGCTTCGTCGAGCGGCAGCGTCTTATCCCGCTGGAGCCGAGCGCGCAGCGATTCTCCTTCGACGTAGGGCATCACGTAGTAGCACAGCCCGTCGGGTCCGTCGGGGACGAAGAGGCACTCGTCGGCCGCGAGGATCGGTACGATGTTCGGGTGGCTGAGCTTGGAGGTGACCTCGACCTCGCGGATGAACCGCTCGCGGAAGGTCGGTGTGGAGACTTCGGGGTTCATGACCTTGATCGCCACCTGGCGCGGCGGATGTCGCTCGTACGCCAGGTACACGCGGGCCATGCCGCCGGCGCCGACCTCGCGCTCAACCGTGTAGTGGGGGGCCAGGCCCTGACGCAGCGCGCCCAGGACGTCGATCACGGCCTGCAAAGTACCGAGGCGGCGCGCACCTGGCGACCGCCGCGCTCATGACGGGTCGTTCCACTTGTCGAGCCCATAGCCCGCTTGGTACCAGGCGCTGATGCCGCCGAGCAGCACGGCCAGCCGCTCGCTCTCGAAGCCGCCGGTGATCAACGCTCGCGCCGCCCGGGCGCTTGTGGCTTCATCCCTTCACGCACAGTACAGGATGAGCAGCCGATCGGGCGGTACCGAATTCGCTGTGACGTGCCCGTTCGCCGCTTCAATCTCTGACAGCGGGAGGGAGATGGCGCCCGTGGCGTGGGCGTTGTCGTACAGGCGGCGGTCGCGCGCATCCACGAGCACGCCCCGGCCTGCGTCGATCAAGCGGTGCGCTTCGACCACCGTGATGCGCTTGACGGAGTCGTCGGTATCGGGGTTCATGGTATCAGGATAAACCTCCGGGCGGGGACAAAGGTTCGCCAGTGAGTTGAAAAAGCGCTCGCGGTCGGATAGGTTAACCGCACGGGGGCGACAGGCTTCGACGGGTTTGGCGAGGATGTCGCTGCGTGCCCAGGTCGTCAGTCACCTGGTAAAACCACTGGCACACTTCATAACTGCCAATTCAAACCTGGCACTGGCTGCGTAAGCTTCGGCTTCACGCACCTGCGTGAGTGGCAGCCCGCCTGAGGCGGCGCTCACGTATCGCAAAATCGGGCTGGCGTGACCTGGGGCCCGAACGGGTCGCGTAAGAGC
>QHTX01000066.1:2432-5032 GCA_003220975.1 Gemmatimonadota bacterium
GCACGTAGTGGCGGTATCGGAGTCATTCTCGGACCGGGGTTCGATTCCCCGCGCCTCCATCAAACCGGAACGGGGGAAGAGGGAAGGGGAAGGGTTCCCCGACGCCTCTTCCCCCGCTTCGCTTTCTCTCCCGTCCGGCGCTAACGTAGTGCGCACTCAACCTCTTCCCTGGGAGGCAATCGATGGGCGCGGTGTTGGATCTAGTGAAGGTGCTGTACGACCCGGGGGCCGTGTTCACCCGCGTGGGCGAGCGGCCACGCTTCCTCGCGCCGTTCGTTGGGCTCGCCGTGGTCCAGATGATCCTCGCCTACCTCGCGCTGCCGTACGCGCAGGCCGCCATGCACGCGATGCTGGCGCAGGCGCCCACCCCCCAGGGCGCGAACGCGCCCGACCCCGCGAAGTTTGCGATCCTGGGCGTGATCTTCGCGCCGATCGGACTCCTGATCGGCCTCCTGATCTCGACGGTGCTGTTGTGGGTGCTCGTGTCGCTCGTCGGCGGGGAAGCGAAGTTCGCCACGCTGCTGTCGATCGTGACCTACGCGGGGGCGACGAGCATCCTGCTGGGCATCGCCGGCGTGGCGGTGTTGATGCTCAAGGGCGTCGGCGCCGTCACGTCGCCGGCGGATCTGCAACCGACGCTCGGCCTGGACCTGCTGGTGCCCGACGCGGGGCGCTTCCTCACGGCCTTCCTCAAGGCCGTGAACCCGTTCACGATCTGGGGCGTGATCCTCACCGCTATCGGCATTCAGACGGCGCTCAAGACGCCGAAGCGAGCCGCTTACACGGCGGCGATCATCGCGTTTCTGATCGGGAGCCTGGTCGCGGCGAGTTTCAGCCTGCTCGGACCGGGCGCAGGCGGAGGCGCCCGCTAGACCGTCGCCCGGGTGCGGTTGATGACGCCCTGCTCCTCGAGTGCGGCCTGCGCCGCCGCGAGGCGGGCGATGGGAACGCGGAACGGCGAGCACGACACGTAGTTCATCCCCACGCGGTGACAGAACTTCACCGACTCGGGCTCGCCGCCGTGCTCCCCGCAGATGCCGATCTTGAGCTCGTTGCGGCTGCCCCGGCCCAACCGGACCGCCAGCTCCATGAGCCGCCCGACCCCCTCCTGGTCCAGCACCTGGAACGGGTCGTCCTTCAGGATGCCATGCTCCACGTAGAACGGCAGGAACCGCCCGGCGTCGTCGCGTGACAGCCCGAACGTCGTCTGCGTGAGGTCGTTGGTGCCGAAGGAAAAGAAATCGGCCTCTTTCGCGATCTCGTCAGCGGTCAGGGCCGCACGGGGCAGCTCGATCATCGTACCGACGAGGTAGGGCACGGCGCGACCCTCGGCGAGGAACACGTCCTGGGCCACGCGGCGCACGATCTCCGCCTGGCGGCGGAGCTCCTCCACGTGGGCGACCAGCGGGATCATCACCTCCGCCACGACCTGCTTGCCGCGCGCCACCACGCGACACGCCGCCTCGAAGATCGCCCGGGCCTGCATCTCGGTGATCTCGGGATAGGTGATGCCGAGGCGGCACCCCCGGTGGCCCAGCATCGGGTTCACTTCGGTGAGCCCGTCCACGATACGCTCGAGGGCAGCCGCCGGCAGTTTCATCGCCTTGGCGAGCGGCGCGATCTCGCCCCGTGTGTGGGGCAGGAACTCGTGCAGCGGGGGATCGAGCAGCCGGATCGTCACGGGATAGCCCGCCATCGCCTCGAAGATCCCCTCGAAGTCGCCGCGCTGCATCGGCAGCAGCTTCGCGAGCGCCCGGCGGCGCTCCGTCTCGTCCGGAGCGACGATCATTTCGCGCATCGCCGTGATGCGGTCGCCCTCGAAGAACATGTGCTCCGTCCGGCACAACCCGATGCCTTCGGCGCCGAACTCCCGGGCGCGCCGCGCGTCGGCCGGGGTGTCGGCGTTGGCGCGCACGCGGAGCCGGCGCCGTGCGTCGGCCCAAGCCATCAACTTGCCGTAGTGCCCGCCCACCGTCGGCTCGACGAGCTTCGCCGTGCCCAGGATGACGCGCCCCGTGGTGCCGTCCACGGTGAGCACCTGGCCCCGCTTCACCACCCGCCCGTTGGCGCGGAACCGGCCGCCCGCGGCGTCCACCTCGATCTCCGTCGCGCCCACCACGCACGTCTTGCCCATGCCGCGGGCCACGATCGCCGCGTGGCTCGTCATCCCGCCCCGGGCGGTCAGCACGGCCTGCGCCGCCACGATCCCGTGGAAGTCCTCGGGGCTCGTCTCCGGCCGGACCAGGATGACCTTGCGCCCTTGCTTGGCGAGCGCCTCGGCCTCGTCCGCGTCGAACACTGCCTCGCCCTGCGCCGCGCCGGGCGATGCCGGCAGCCCCTTCGCCACCACGGTCACGGCGGCCCGCGGGTCCACCATGGGGTGGAAGATCTGGTCCAGATCCCGGGGCGGGACCCGCTGGACCGCTTCATCCGCCGTGATGAGCCGATCCTGCACCATATCCACGGCGATCCGGACGGCGGCGAGGCCGGTGCGCTGGGCGCGACGCGTCTGCAGTATGAAGAGGCGGCCGTGCTCGAACGTGAACTCGATGTCCTGCACGTCCTTGAAGTGCCGCTCCAGCTTGTCCGCGACGCGCTCC
>QHTX01000066.1:5065-11257 GCA_003220975.1 Gemmatimonadota bacterium
GGGTGCGAGCCCCGGACACGACGTCCTCCCCCTGAGCGTTCGTGAGGAAGTCGCCGTTCAGGACGTTCTCCCCCGTGCGGCAATCGCGCGTGAACGCGACGCCCGTCCCCGAGTCATCGCCCATGTTCCCGTACACCATGGCGACCACGTTCACCGCCGTCCCGAGGTCGTCCGGTATGCCGTGCACCTTGCGGTAGTCCGCCGCGCGCCGCGTTCGCCAGCTCCGGAACACGGCGGCGATCGCGCCCCACAGCTGGGCGGTAGGATCGTCGGGGAAGGGAACGCCGCGCTTCGCCTGGATGATCGCCTTGAACTCGTGCACCAGGGCCTTGAGGTCGTCGGGCGGCAAGTCGATGTCGCGCGCCACCCGGCGACGGCGCTTGCACTCCTCGAGCACCTCCTCGAACGGCTGCTTGCCCAGGTCGAACACCACGTCGCCGTACATCTGGACGAAGCGGCGATAGGAGTCGTAGGCGAAGCGGGGGTTCTTCGCGCCGGCGACGAGCCCCTGCACGGTCTCATCGTTCAGGCCGAGGTTCAGGATCGTCTCCATCATCCCCGGCATCGAGACCGCCGCCCCCGAGCGGACGGAGACGAGGAGCGGGTTCTTGGGATCGCCGAACTTCTTGCGGGTGGCCTGCTCCAGCTGCTTCAGGTGGCGGCCGACTTCGTCATGCAGCTGGTCGGGGAACGTGCCCTGCTCGAGGTAGGTGAGACACAGCTTGGCGGAGATGGTGAAGCCGGGGGGCACGGGGAGGCCGAGATTCGCCATCTCGGCCAGTCCTGCTCCCTTGCCGCCCAGGATGTCGCGCATCGCCGCCGAGCCGTCGGCGCGGCCCGGGCCGAAGAAGTACACCCAGCGTGCGAGGGACGGCACGACGTCCTACACGGCCAGCGCCTGTTGTAGGGGCGCGGCATGCCGCGCCCCTACAAGTTCTTCTGGGATCTCGGTAGGGTACTCGCCGGAGAAGCAGGCGTGGCAGAAGTCCGCGGGGTCGCCGTCTCCGGCGGCGGCGGTCACCATGCCCCCGAGTGAGAGGTAGCCCAGGGAGTCCACCCCCAGATGCTCGCGGATTTGCTCGACCGTATGACTCGCGCCGATCAGCTCGCTCTTGGTGGGTGTGTCGATGCCGTAGTAACACGGGCCGGTGATGGGCGGCGAGGCGACCCGGAAGTGCACCTCCTTGGCACCTGCCTGGCGGATCAACTGGACCAAGGCGCGGCTGGTGGTGCCGCGGACGATGGAGTCGTCCACGACCACGACCTTCTTGCCCTCGAGCACCTCGCGCACCGGGTTGAACTTGATCTTCACCTTGGCCATGCGACCGGCCTGCGCGGGGTGGATGAACGTCCGCCCGACATAGTGATTGCGGATCAGGGCGTGCTCGAGCTTGATGCCCGACTCCTCGGAGAACCCCAGCGCCATGGCGTTGGACGAGTCCGGCACCGAGAAGACGCAGTCGGCGCCGGCCGCCGGATGCTCCCGTGCCAGGGCGTGCCCCAGCGCCCGGCGCACCCGGTCCACCGACCGGTGGAACACCGTGCTGTCGGGGCGGGAGAAATACACCAGCTCGAACACGCAGCGCCGGTGCGGCTTGGGTGCGAGCTTGGGGAGCTCGTCCACGTCCGGGCCGTGGATGCGGACGAAGTCGCCCGGCTCGAGCTCGCGCACGAGCGTCGCACCGGTGATGTCGAGCGCGCACGTCTCGGACGCGACCACCCAGCCCGACCCGAGCCGCCCCAGGACGAGCGGCCGGAAGCCGCGCGGATCCACGATCGCGTACAGCGTACGGCCGATGGTGATCACCAGGGAGTAAGCGCCTTCCACCCGCTCGAGCGCGTCGAGCAGCTGGTCTTCCGGCTCCCGCGCCTCGGAGCGCGCGATCAGGTGCACCAGCACCTCGCTGTCCGAGGAGCTCTGGAAGATCGACCCCTTCGCGACGAGATCGGAGCGGAGCGGGACGGCATTAGTGAGGTTGCCGTTGTGCGCCAGCGCGAGGGGCCCTTCGCGGTAACGGGCGAGCATCGGTTGGGCGTTGGCGAGCACGGAGGTGCCGGCGGTCGAGTAGCGCGTGTGGCCGATCGCGACGTCGCCCGGCAGATCGTTCAGCACCCGTTCGCTGAAGACGTCCGAGACGAGCCCCATGCCGCGGTGCGAGCGGGCGACGCCCTCACCGTCCACCGCCACCATCCCCGCCGACTCCTGCCCGCGGTGCTGCAGGCTATAGAGCCCGAGATAGGCGACGCGGGCTGCGTCGGGAACGCCGGTGACACCGATGATGCCGCACATCCGTCCGTCAGTCTCCCATGCGTCGAGGGATCGCCGTGAAATATACCTGGCGCAGCCGGTCGACGGGGTGTGCGAGCTGCGCGTCGCGCAGCCCGAGCCGCACGACGCCGCCCCGCACGCCCACCGCACCGATGCGCTGGGTCGGCACGCCCAGTTCCCGCGCCAGGGCCGCCACCGCGGCGGCGCGGTCGGGGGGGCAGGTGATGACGGCTCGCCCCTGAGACTCGCTGAACAGCAGCTCGACAGCCGCCAGTCCCAAGCCGTAAGCGGTGAGATCGATCTCCAGGCCGAAGCCCGTCTCGTCGTACGGGCCGCCTATCGCCACCTCGGCGAGCGCGACGCCCAGGCCGCCCTGCGAGCAATCGTGCGCGGAGCGGAACAGCCCGCGCTCCGCCCCGGCGACCAGGTAATCGACCAGCCGGCGCTCGGCCGCGAGATCCACGCGCGGCGGCTCGCCGCCGGTGAAGCCGTACAAGGCCTCCCACAGCTGCGAGCCGCCGAGTTCCGCCCGGGTGTGCCCCAACACCAACACCGCGTCTCCGACGGCGCGGGCATGACTCGGCACTGCCCGGTCGGCCCGCGTGAGGAGCCCGATCATCCCGACGACGGGCGTGGGGTCCACGGCGCCGCCCGGACTCTCGTTGTAGAAGGAGACGTTGCCGCCCGTCACGGGCGTGTCGAGCGCGCGGCATGCGTCGGCGATGCCGCGGCAGGCTTCTTTGAACTGGTGGAACACGGCGGGCCGCTCCGGGCTGCCGAAGTTGAGGCAGTCGGTGATGCCGAGCGGGCGCGCGCCGGTGCACGCGACGTTCCGCGCCGCCTCGGCGACCGTCGCCTTGCCGCCCTCGTATGGGTCGAGCAGGACGTAGCGGCTGTTGCAGTCCACCGTGACCGCGATGCCGAAGTCGGCGCCCCTCACCAGGATCACTCCGGCGTCTCCCCCCGGCCCGATCACCGTGCTTGCCTGCACGGTCGAATCGTACTGCTCGTACACCCACCGCTTGGACGCCACGGGGGGATGATCGAGAAGCGTGAGGAGCACCTCGTCGGGAGCAGGGAGCGGGGAGCCGGGAGCAGGGCGCGCGGCGCGCAGCTGCGCGATCGCTTCGTCCTCGCGGGCGTCCGGGGTGTAGACCGGGCAGTCGTCGATCAAGGGTCGGCCCGGAATCTCGACGACCACCTGACTCCCCCACCTGGCCCGATACATGCCGTCGTCGGTCACGCGGCCGATGGGCGTGGCGGCGAGCTCCCACTTCGTCGCGATCGCCTGGACCTGGAGCACGCGGTCCGCCTTCGCCACGACGAGCATCCGTTCCTGCGATTCGGACAGCAGGATCTCGTACGGAGTCATTCCCGGCTCGCGGGTGGGAACGAGCGACAGATCGATCTCCACACCCACGCCGCCCTTCGCCGCCATCTCCGCGGACGACGAGGTGAGGCCGGCGGCTCCCATGTCCTGGATTGCCACGATGTGGCCGGACGCGATCAGCTCGAGGCTCGCCTCGAGCAGCAGCTTCTCGGTGAACGGGTCGCCGACCTGCACCTGGGGCCGGCGCCGCTCGGACTCGTGCGTCAGCTCCTCCGACGCGAACGCGGCCCCGTGAATGCCATCGCGCCCCGTGCTCGAGCCCACGACCAGCAGCACGTTGCCCACGCCGTGCGCCGCGGCCGTGATGAGATCCTTTTCCTTGAGCAGCCCGACGCACATCGCGTTGACCAGCGGGTTGCCGCCGTAACTCGCGCCGAAGTCCACCTCGCCGCCGAGCGTGGGCACGCCGACGCAGTTGCCGTAATCCCCCACGCCACGCACCACGCCCGCGAACAGGTAGCGGTTGCGCGCGGCGTCGAGGGGGCCGAAGCGCAGGCTGTTGAGCACGGCCACCGGCCGGGCCCCCATGGTGAACACGTCGCGCAGGATGCCGCCGACGCCGGTCGCGGCGCCCTGGTAGGGCTCCACGGCGGAGGGGTGATTGTGCGACTCGATCTTGAAGGCCACGGCCCAGCCGTCGGGAAGGCGCAGCACGCCGGCGTTCTCACCCGGCCCCTGGACGACCTGCGGACCCGTGGTGGGAAAAGTCCGCAGCACGGGCTTGGAATGCTTGTAGGAGCAGTGCTCGCTCCACAGGGCGGAGAACACGCCCAGCTCGGCGAAGGTCGGCGCGCGGCCGAGCATCGCCTCGATGCGGTGGTACTCTGCGGCGGTGAGATTGTGGTCGCGGACCAGCGCGGGCGTGATCGGCGGGTCGCCCGGGAACGGCGTCGCCGGCGTCACGGGTCGGGTAGCTTCGCTCCCGAGACGCCCCGCATCACGATGCGGAACACGCGGGTGATCATGTTGGGCGATGGGTGCGCGAGCAGACTCTCCGCTTCCCCCTTGTCGAACCAGATCCCATGGCAGTGGGTGCACTGGTCGATCTGCACGCCGTGCCATTCCCCGGTGATCAGGTCGTACCCGCACTTGGGACACTTCATGTGGTGCGCCCGGCGCTCCGTCTCGGCGGCCGTCCGGCGCATCGCCTCGCGCTGCTGGCGCAGCAGCTCGGCGTCGCGCCTCGCGAAGTACTCTTCCTCGTTCTTGCTCGGCTTGTCGGGCATCGGGGAGCTCAGGGGCTCGAGGGTGGCTTGACCGTGAGCGTGTCGCCGCCCCGGCGCAGGTGCGGTTGCGTGGCCGCGGGCGAGGACGACTGCCCGCTATAGCGGTGTCCCGGCCAGCGCAACACGGCGTCCACAACCTTACCGTTCTGCAGGAACACGACGTCTTCCGTGCCGCAGCTGTACTCGCAGCCGTTCCTGTAGTAGAGGAACGTCATGTCGGCCTGCCGTCGCACGCCGACGGGCGGGCCCCACATCGAGTAGACGTCTTCCTCGCTCATCCCCGGGTCGATCGTGCCGGTGTTGGGGGAGTCGTACGGCGTGTCGCGCGTGGGGCGCGAGATCTCGGGCGCCTGGATGGCGGGACGCCGCGGCGGCTTCGCCGGCGGCGTCGCGGGCGCCGGCTGGGGGGCGGGCGTCTCCGGTGTGGCCTGAGCGGGCGCCGGCTGGGCCGGCGCCGCGGGCGCGCGGCCCCGCCGCTCGGCGATCTTGGCGACGATGGTGTCCTTGATCTTCGTGTACTGGCTCTTGATCTGCTCACACCCTGAGGTGGCGATCGCCAACAGCGCGCACATCCATAGCGTGCTGCGTCGCATGTCGAGCCTCCATCGAGTGAAAGATGCGGGCTCCATCCTGGCCGCCCAAGATCGAAGCGGTGCGGCGCTCCGGGTGCGGCATGATCCCCAGCACGTTCCGGCCGGCGTTGCACACGCCGGCGATGGCATTGGTTGACCCGTTCGGATTGTCGCGCACGTAGCGCCACACGACGCGGCCGTGCGCCTCGAGCTCGGCGGCGGTGCGCTCGTCCGCCACATAGCGGCCGTCGCCATGGGCGATCGGGATCTCCAGGATCTCGCCGGGCTCGTACATACCCGTGAACGGCGTGTCGGTCCGCTCGACCCGTACCCACGCGGGGCGCGACAGGAAGCGCAACCGGGCGTTCCGCATCAGGCCCCCGGGGAGCAGCCCGGCCTCGCACAGGATCTGGAAGCCGTTGCAGATGCCCAGCACCGGGCCCCCGGCGCGCGCGTGCTCGGCCACCGCGGCCATGATCGGCGAGAAGCGGGCGATCGCGCCCGAGCGGAGGTAGTCGCCGTAGCTGAAGCCCCCGGGCAGGATGACGATGTCGGCGCCGTTCAGGGCGGTGTCGCGATACCACACGTAATACGCGTCGGCGCCGGCGTCGCGCGCGGCGACGAGCGCGTCGGCGTCGCAGTTCGAGCCCGGAAACACGATCACCGCGACGCGCTTCATCGACGTGGCTCTCCGTCAACCGCGAGGTCGTAGTCCTCGGTGACGGGGTTGGCGAG
>QHTX01000067.1:0-3272 GCA_003220975.1 Gemmatimonadota bacterium
ACCCGAGGCTCGCTCGGCAGAATGAAAACGGTGATCGCGTCGGGGTACGCCGCTCTAACCTGCTGCGCACCGTCTACCTCAATGTCGAGAAGAACGTGCCGCCCGGACTGAAGCACCTTCTCGACCTCACTCTTCAGCGTTCCGTAGAGTTCTCCAGCGTATTCCGCGGTCTCGACAAATCGCCCCTGCTTCCGCCAGTCGGCGAATTCCTCACGCGTCAGGAAGTAGTACGCTTCCCCCTGTCTCTCCCCCGCCCGCGGCCGGCGAGTCGTCGCGGAGACCGAGTACCCGAATTTCTTCGGGTAACGCTCGAGGATGGTCCGGGCGATCGTCGTCTTCCCTCCCCCGGATGGTGAGGAGAGCACGACGATCCGCGGGGTCACTCCAGGTTCTCCAGCTGCTCCCGGAACTTTTCGAGCTCGCCCTTCATCGCGATCACGGTTTGCGTGATCGCCGCGTCGTTCGCCTTCGACCCGATCGTGTTCGCTTCGCGCAGCAGCTCCTGCGAGAGGAAACCGAGCTGCTTGCCGACCGCCCCATCCTTGGCGAGGGCCTCGCGGCACGCCGCCAGATGGGCGCGGAGCCGCACCAGCTCCTCCGTGACGTCGACCCGGTCCGCCATGAGGGCGATCTCGACCGCGAGCCGTTGCTCGTCCACCTGCACCCCGCCGGCGAGCTCGGCCACCGCCTTCTTGAGCCGGGCCAGCTCCGTCGCGAGCCGCTCCGGGGCCCGGCGCTCGACTTCTCGCGCGCCCGCCTCGAGCGCGTCGAGCCGGCGCGCGAGCTCGGTGACGAGCGCCTGCCCCTCCCGCGCGCGCATCGCGAGGACCTCTTGGGCTGCTCGCTCCACGATCGGCGCGACGTCGTCCCACGTCACCGCGGCGGCGCCGTCGGCCTCGAGATTGAGCACGTCGGGCTGCCGCGCCACGAAGGCGAGATCCACGTCGCCCTTCAGCTTGAGCCGCTTCTTGAGCTCCTGCGCGGCCGCAACGACCTGCTTCGCCCGCGCCAGGTCCACCGTCACGGCCCCCGACGCGACCCCGCTCGCCGGCTCGAGCCAGCGGGCGGACACCGTCACGTGACCCCGGTCGAGCAGCTGGCGCAGCCGCTCCCGCAGCTGGCCCTCGATGCCGCCCAGCTCGAGCGGGAGCTTGAGCTGGGGATTGTAATAGCGATGGTTCACGGTGCGGATCTCGAGCGAGAGCCGCCCGCCCTGGACCTGCCCCTCGGCTGACCCGAAGCCCGTCATGCTGCGCGGCACAGACTTTAAACGTAGCCGCGCAAAGCACTTAGGTCAATCGGGCGCTCAGTTCGTGAACAACCAGCGCACGCCGTAGAACTGGTACAGGCGTGGGTAGTCGAGCCCCGGGACGTAACTGCCGCGAAACCGCGTCGCGTTGCGCTGGATCCAGAAAATGGTGACGCCGGCGATGCGCACCTCGATGTTCACTTCGCCGAAGCTCGCGCCTGAGAGCACGAGCGGCGCCCCGGCGCTGTCGAACCCGGCGGTCCCGCGGCTCCAGGACTCCAGCGCCAGCTCGCCCCGCAGCGCAAACACGCCGCTTCGATACACGCGCCAAAACTTGGAGTAGAAGGTGAGCGACATGCGGGCGTGCAGCGGCGGCTCGAAGTCCTGTCCCGTCTCGACGAGGGGGTCGAAATACCAGCCCGCGAGGTGAAGGCCCGGCAAGAGCTGCACTGCGCCGTGCATGGTGACGTAGCGGGCGCGCTGCGCGGGCCCCAGTGCCGCGATCGGCTTCAAGCCCGCCGGCCGGCCGAGCGGCAGAAAGGAGTCGCGGACCGCCCCGCCGACCTCGAGCGACACGCGGGGCCGGTCCCAGCGCACGGCGCCGGCGAGGTCCACGGTGCGCTGCCCGAGGTCGTTGGAGTCCACGGGGGCCTGGAGGTCGTGCGCCCAGGCCACGTCGCCGTGCAACGAAACGCCCAGCGGCAGTGCGAGCCCGGCGGCGAGGTGGGCGCGGTTGCCGCTCCGACCGCGGCTGTAGGCTGCGTGCCGCCCGTCCCCGGCGAGGGTGAGGCCGGGCAACGGCATCCACGCGGCGCTGCCCTCGACCTGCCACGCCCGCGCCGCGTCCGCGGTCCGCAGCGCGAGCCCGACCTCGCCCCTGGTCCAGCGGTTGCCGAGATCGATCACGCCCTGGGACAGCGAGCGGTCGACGACGGCCGTGTCCCGGGTCGCGGACGCCGTGGCGAAGGTGAGCTGCGCGCGCGGCCCCAGACCGTCGTCTCGCGCGGCCGCGAACACCCGGAGGATGCCGTCGCGCCGCTGGTAGCGGAAGTCGTCCGTCGAGCCGGCAGCGTCCGACGGGCTGCGGTGCCAGCTCGACGAGAGAATCTGGTAGGACGCGCCGAACCTGGGGCTCGCCAGGTACTCGGCGTTGAGCCACAGGTCGACGCTCGAGAACGGGCTGCTCGAGTTGCCGAATCCATCGTTGTTGTTGTAGTCGGCGACGAGCGAGAGGCCCACGCCGGAGCGCCAGCGTTGCAGGAACGCGCCGCGGTAGTTCGCGGTGCGCACTTGTCCGGTCGCGACCCCGACCTCCGACGCAGTCGCGGTGGAGCGCTGACGCCGGGTCACGAGATAGACGCGCAGCGTCGCCGGCAGGACGATCACGTCGACGCGCTCCAGCGGTGCCAGCGAGATCCGCGCGGGGTCGAGGAACACCGAGTCACGACCGATCGGCAGGTACGGCACGCCGTCCCAGTAAATCTCGAGTCCGGCCGCGCCGCGC
This sequence comes from Gemmatimonadota bacterium, assembly GCA_003220975.1. Taxonomy (GTDB): domain Bacteria; phylum Gemmatimonadota; class Gemmatimonadetes; order Gemmatimonadales; family GWC2-71-9; genus AG41. The sequence continues at coordinate 2,754 of QHTX01000067.1, forward strand.
GCGCCGTAGAACACGATCTCGGCCTGGCCGTAAAACCCGCCGCGGGCGACGTACACCCCGGGGATGTGGTCGAGTAGGTCGGAAAGCGTCTGGATGTTGGAGAGCGCGAACGAGTCGGCGGTGAAGCGGTAGCGCGTGCCACGCGGCAGCGGGCCGGCGGGCGTGGGCTCGGCGAACACCGGAGGGTACGCCGGCGTCGTATCCCGAGCGGTCGTGTCTTTGCGGGCGGTGGTGTCGCGCGCGGTGGTGTCCACCTGCGCCGCTGCCGGCGCCGCTCCCCCTCCTCCGGCCCCGACGAGCGCGAGCAGTACCGCCGCGCCGCGCAGGCCGCGGGTCACGCGCCCGCGCGCTTGAGAATGAATTCGGTGAAGAGCCGGACCCCGACTGCCGTCGGGCCCTTGACCTGGTGGGGGCCCTCGCCGTCGGTGTAGGCCGTGCCCGCGATGTCGAGGTGCACCCAGGGGTAGCCGTCCACGAACTCGCGCAGGAACCAGCCCCCCGCGATCGTGCCGGCGCCCC
>QHTX01000067.1:3291-3716 GCA_003220975.1 Gemmatimonadota bacterium
GGCGATGTCGGACTTGAGCAGCTCGCGGTACTCGTCCCACAGGGGCAGCGGCCAGCAGCGCTCGCCGGCGCGCTCGCCCGCTTCGCGCACTTCGCTCACGAGTGCCTCGTCGTTCCCCATGGCCCCGATCGCCACCTGGCCCAGGGCCACGACCACCGCGCCCGTGAGCGTGGCGATGTCGAGCACGGCGGCCGGCTTGAAGCGCCGCACGAACGACAGCGCGTCGCACAGGATCAGGCGCCCTTCCGCATCGGTGTTGATGATCTCGATCGTCTTGCCGAAATGGCTCTTCACCACGTCGCCCGGCTTCACGGCGGTGCCGGACGGCAGGTTCTCGGTTGCGGGAATGAGGCCCACCACGTTGAGCTTCGGCTTGAGGGCCCCGAGCACCTCGAACGTGCCGAGCACCGCGGCGGCCCCCGACA
>QHTX01000067.1:3789-10049 GCA_003220975.1 Gemmatimonadota bacterium
TCGCCCGCGCCGCGATACTCCAGTACGATGAAGCGGGGCTCCTGTTCCGTCCCCTGCGCCACGGCCAGCAGCGCCCCCATGCCTTCCTGCCGCATCGCGGCGCGGTCGAGCGTGGTGAGGGTGAAGCCGTACGCGTCGGCGAGCTGCTTCGCGCGATCGGCGAGATAGCTCGGCGTGCAGACGTTGCCGGGCTGGATCTGGAGGTAGCGCGCGAGCGCGTGACCGGCGGCCACGGCGTCCCCGATCCGCTGGCCCGCCCCGACATCCTTCGCTTCCTGCGGATCGCACACGATCGCGACGCTCTCGACGTCGGGCTTCGGGTCCTCGGGGGCCGCCTTGAGCTCGGTGAACGCCCACGCGCCCTGCGCGGCGCCCTCCACCACCACCTGGCCCAGATCCTTTCCCGCCACGCCGTTCCGCGCCTCGCGCGCCACGGCGAAGGCGAAGTGCTGCGCACCTGCACCCAGCGACCGCGCCCGCTTCGCCGCCACGGCGGCGGCTCGCCGGATGGAGCTGCGGGTTACCTCGCCCGGCTTCCCCAGGCCGACGAGCAGCACGCGCTCCGCCTTGCCGCCGCCAGGGTAGAGCAGCGCGCTCTCGTCCCGCTTGCCCTTGAAGTCACCGCTCGTGATGGCCCGTCCCACCACACCGCCCACCGCGCGGTCCAGCTCGACGAGCGATGGGGGAACCGTGCCGCCCTGCGGGAGCGCCAGGGCGAGGAGCGGGGTGGTGACCTGCGCGAGGGGGGTGGAGACGACCGTACCGTTCACCTTAGACATGCTCGATTATGCACTCGGCGAAGGAGGAGGTCGAGACCTCGGTGGCGTCGGGCATCAGGCGGGCCAGGTCGTAAGTGACGCGTCGCGACCGGAGCGCGCCCTCGAGCCCGCGCACGATCGCTGCCGAGACGTCCGTCCACCCCAGCTCCTCGAACATCATCGCCCCCGACAGGATCACACTCCCGGGATTCACCTTGTCGAGCCCGGCGTACTTGGGCGCCGTGCCGTGGGTCGCCTCGTATACGGCGTAGCCGTCGCCCACGTTCCCCCCCGGCGCGAGGCCAAGCCCGCCGACCTGTGCCGCGGCGGCGTCGGAGAGCAAGTCGCCGTTCAGGTTCGGCGCCGCGATCACGGAGTACTCGTCCGGCCGGAGCACGAGCTGCGCGAACATCGCGTCGGTGATGCGATCCTTGATCACCACCCGTCCCCCGTCCCCCGTCCCGCTTCCCACCTCGCTCTCCGGAACGGTCTTGTCTCCGAAGCGCTCCTTGGCGATCTCGTATCCCCACTCCCGGAATCCGCCTTCGGTGAACTTCATGATGTTGCCCTTGTGCACCAGCGTCACCGAGCGGCGCCCGGCGCTCAGCGCGTACGCGATGGCCTTGGCGACGAGGCGCTGGCTCCCGAACTTGGACATCGGCTTGATGCCGATCGCGCTCCCGGGCCGGATCTTCGCGCCGAAGCGCTCCGTGAGAAACGCGATCAGCGCGTCGGCTTCGGGTGTGCTGGCGCGGTACTCGACGCCCGAGTAGACATCCTCGATGTTCTCGCGGAAAATCACGACGTCGAGCTTCTGCGGCTCGCGCATCGGACTGGGCACACCGGGGAAGTAGCGCACCGGGCGCACGCAGGCGTACAGGTCGAGCAGCTGGCGCAGGGTGACGTTGAGGGATCGGATGCCGCCGCCCACCGGCGTGGTGAGGGGGCCTTTGATGGCCACACGGTGCTGGCGGATGGTCTCGAGGGTCGCGTCGGGAAGCCAGCTGCCCGTCTCCTTGAACGCCTTCTCCCCGGCCAGGATCTCGAGCCATTCGACCCGGCGCTTGCCGCGCGCCGTCTTCTCGACCGCCGCGTCGAACACCCGCCGCGCGGCGCGCCAGATGTCCGGCCCGGTGCCGTCGCCCTCGATGAAGGGGATGACGGGCCGGTCGGACACGATCCAGCGCCCGTCCTCGAACCTGATGCGCTCACCCATGTTGCTGGCGCTCCTCGGGGAATTTCCGGCGCGGCCGGAGGGTCTAATCGGTGCAGTCTACACGGCCCGGGCGGGGTTGCGCCAGCCGAAACAACGCACCTAGAATTGAACATGCGACGCGCCGCTACTCTCGTCCTGTTGCTGCTCGCCGCCGCCTGTTGGCTCGCGGCGGGGCCCGGGGGCCAGACCATCCAGGCGCTGCTCGTCTGTCGCCATCACACGGCCCATCAGTCGCACGCGGGTCACCACCACGCCCCGGCCGACGCGCCGTGCTTTTGCGATCAGATGACGGGTGGCCTCGACCTCGCTGTTTCGCCGGCGGTCCCGGCGCCGCTCGACGTCGAGCCCGTGATCGCCACGCCCCTCGCGGCGTCGTCGTACGCGTCGCTCTTCCCTCTTCCTGCTTCCCCCGCCTTTCCCCCGGCCTCACCTCCTCCGAACGGGCTCGTCTGAGCTGACCCGTTAAGCACTCACAACTCGGAGGAAGGCATGCGCAGTGCGCTCGTGGGCGCTCTGCTCTGCGGGGTCGCCATCGCGGCTGCAGCGCAGGAGCGCGAGGTGACATTCGAAGAACCGCAGCCGGTCACCGTGACCGGGTTCGCGGTGGGCGATGCGAGCTACGATCGGGTGGCCCGCTCCAACACGTTCACCGCCGGGAAGATCGGGGTGAGCCTCTTCAAGCCCGTCGGGGAGGCCTACTTGTTCGCGCAGTTGACCACTGCGCTGGAGGACGGAGAGTCGTCCACGGAGATTGACAACCTCCTCGTGAGCTGGACTCCCCAGCGCGCGAACCGCTGGACGTTGGCGTTCGGGCGGTTTGATGCGCCCATCGGCTTCGAGCGGGACGACGAGCCCCTGAATCTCATCACCACCAATTCGTTCAACTTCACCTACGCGCGGCCCAGCAAGCTGACCGGCGTGCAGGTGCACTACACCGCCTCGTCGCGGCTCGACATCTGGGCCGTGGCGGCCAACGGGTGGGACGTCGCGGCGGACAACAACCAGGGCAAGACGGCGCTCGGACGGGCCCAGCTGATCCCGATCCCCTGGGTCACCGTGGGCGTCACGGGGGTGTACGGACCCGAGCGAGACTCGACCGACGCGCATCAGCGCTCGCTCCTGTCCGGCGATATCACCGTGGACCGCGGGCCGCTGATTATCGGCGCCGAACTCAACTTCGGGCGGGAACAGAATGGCGGCGCCAATCCAACGTGGCGCGGGGGCGCCGCGACGGTGTTCCTGCGCGTGGCGCGCGGCTGGGGCCTCACGGCGCGATACGATCAGCTGGAGGACTCGGACGGCCTCCTCACCGGAACGCCCCAGATCCTGCGCTCCGTGACCGTCGGGCCGATGTGGTATTTCTCGAGCGCCCGCGAAGGGATCTTCAGCAACATCGAGCACACGCGTTTCCACCTCCCACAGATCGCGCTCCGCGGTGCGATCCGGGCCGATTGGTCCACCCAGCCGTTCTTCACCGACGCGACCGGTGGGCTGCAGGGCTCGGACACGAGAGCCGTCCTCGAGCTCGTGTACATCTTCTAGGGGGGGAGGCATCCCATGCTGTACGACCTACGTCGTGCCGCCCTGCCGATCAAATGGCTCGTCACCTGCCTGCTCGCGACGCTCGGCCTGTCCTACCTGTTCGGCGCCCTGATGGTCTCGCTGTACGCGGGCTTCACACCGCAGCGGGTGGCGGCAACCTACGCCGGGCCCGAGATGTCCATGCGAATGCCGCCCGAGACGACCATGGTCGTCGAGCATCCGATCACCAGGGCCGACTTCGCGCAGCCCGAGGTCCACGCGGTCGACACCAGCCTGCTCATCCAGGACACGCACGTGCACGTCCCGATGTACGGGATCATCGCGGCGGCGCTGTCGGTGGTGGTCGTGGGGCTCCCACTGCGGCGTGGCTGGGCGCTCGGCCTCATTACCCTGCTGTTTGCGGCGCCCTGGCTCGACTTTGCCGGCATGTGGCTCACCAAGTTCGCCTCGGCGCGCTTTGCGATCCTCACACTGATCGGTGGCTGGGCGATGGCCGCGGGCTACGTCGTCGTCGCCGTGCTGGCCGTCCGCCACATGTGGCTTTCACCGGAGAGGAATTGAGTCATGAACCTACTGATGCGTGTGGCGGCGATCGCCATGATGCTGCACATCACTCCCGCTGTCGTGCTCGTGAAGCGCCCGGATGCGGTGGAGGCCCTGCTGCCAGGGGCGGACGCCTACACGGCACGCGACGTGCACCTGAGCGACGTGGACGCACACCGGCTGCACGTCGCCGTGGACTGGAGCCCCGAGGACGGCGTGCTCACGTTCTACAAGGGCAAGGCCGGGTCGGTGCTCGTCGGCGCGCTCGAGTTCGTGCGGGTCGATACCCCGCATGGCCCCATCGAGGTGGCGGTCGGTTTCACGCCGCAGGGCACGGTGCGCGGTGTCATCGTCACCAGGGCGACGGTCGAGATGAAGCCGTGGGTGCTCGAGGCCGTCGCCGCCGGCCTCACCAACCACTACCAGGGGCTGAAACCAGGCGACTCCCCCGGCGGCGCCGCGGCGATAGCGAGCCAGGCAGGCAATCTTGCCGAGTACATCGCCGGCGAGGTGGACAAGGGGGTGGCCCGCGCTCTTGCGGCGTACGGGGCGTTCTACAATCATGTGAGGGCGTGGCGGCGGCGTCGCGTTTTGCAACGGCGGCGCAACAGCTTTGGGTGGAGGCGCGTCTACATGAGCATGAGACTCAAGCACTTCGGTTTGGGGATGGCGGTGCTCCTCACGACGGGGTGCCCGCAGGGTGAGCGCGTGCTCGGCAACGGAGGGTTCGGCATCGGGAGTAGCGGCACCCCGGCCAAGGATGCGCTCTCGTTCACGGTCCAGCCGAGCAATGCCATCGCTACCCAGATCATCACGCCCGCGATTCAGGTGACGGTGCTGGACAGCCTCGGCAATACCGATCCGAATTTCACGGCCGCCGTGACCATCGCGATCCGGACAAATCCGGTCGGTGGTAACCTCTCCGGGACGACGAGCGTCACGCCGGTCAACGGGATCGCCAGCTTCGGGGATCTGAGCATCGACAAGGCGGGGGCGGGTTACACGCTCCGGGCGAGCGTCAGCGCGTCACCGGGCGCGACTGCGGCCACGAGCAGCTCCTTCACCATCACTTCACAGTAGCGCAAGCGCCGTCGGGCTCACCCGGCGGCGAGATACGCCTCGTTCCAGGCCACCTCGAAATACCCGTTACAGCGGTGGCACCGCAGGCTGCCGGGGTGTCCCTCGAGCTGCGCGCGGTCCCGGCAGTTGGGGCATACGCCGTAGCTCGGGCCCCACGTGGTGGGGAAGCGCGGCGCGTCCTTCGGGCTCGGCACGACAGTCCAGCGCAACGCTGGCGTCGGTGAGAGTTGGAGACTGCCGCGCGGCACGGGGACCGGTTTCCCCTTCACGTCGAGTACGGCATCGGCGGACGTGAGCTTGAGGATCCGGTACCAAGCGCCCTTACGCAGGGCACACTTGATGTTGGCTTTGAGGCGGGCCCACTGGAATGTCGCCATGTCGGCACCTCGGGCGCTGGGAGCGGCCGAAAAGGATGGTGCCGGAAGGGTAATCCGTCAATCAGCGGGCGGCGGTGGCGGGCGTCACAGGACCGGTGTAACCCGGACGGAGCATGCCCGAGGCGAGAGTCGAACTCGCACGCCGTTGCCGGCACCGGATTTTGAGTCCGGCGCGTCTGCCATTCCGCCACTCGGGCGCCGTGTTGCCGCCGTAACTTAGCGCGTCGCCGGGGCGGGACTAGGGGCACGGATGCCGCGAATTCGCCCCTGGATGCCGCAAAAACGCCCTACCCGCGCAGCTGCGAAGAGGCCATCTTTTCAGCCCGTGGCCGAACCACTGCAGTGGGCCCGACTCAAGCGCGATGCGCCGTACCCCTTGCGGCGCGGCGCGTGGTACCGGGTCACTGCGCGCACACCCGACGCGGTCGTGCTCGACGTCTACCGTAAGCCCGTTCAGGTACCAGAGACGCTCCTCGAGTTCGTGGCCGGCAGACCGCCGCGCCGCTGGAGCGTTGTGCGTCGTCCCCCCAGAGCCCAGCGGCTGCCGGAGAGCTGGGGCGAGTGCTACGGCGTGTGCCCGAGCTGCCGGCATCGGGTGCCGCTGCACGGCTCGCCGCAGACCCTGCGCTGCCCGCGCTGCAACGAGCTGTTCCACGTCGCGTGGGATGAGCTCTACGTTGGTCAGGATTGATCGGTAGCACGAAGACGTTCAGCAGTCCGCTCGACTTACCTCCTCGCACATGA